>JAFZPF010000173.1 GCA_017550455.1 Prevotella sp. | reverse complement strand
CTGATCCGTTTCTTGATGTCTTGTTGCTCTATCTGTTCATCCGCCTGGATATATCGTTCACTCATCAGTTCGGTGAACTCTACATATTGTTGCCGGAGCTTCATCCTGCGTACATAGTCGATACAACGGTTGCGTACACTGGCATAAAGGAAGGATTTTGCTGTAGAGTGGTCTATCTGATCGATATGTCGCCATACCTCTTCAAACACGCCATTGACAATGTCGTGGCACTCCTCTTCATCAGCAATATATTGCATGGCGAAGAAGAGCAGCGGCTGGTAGTATTGCCTGAAAAGTTGGTTAAACAATTCGACCTCTCTCATGATGGTTGCAAAGATATAATATTTTTTACAGAGAATTAAAGAATTCAATGTTTTTTTGTTAAAACCGTAACCTTTTTTATATTTTGTTCGTATAACTCAAAAGTCCTAACCTGAAAATGCTATTATATCAAATAATTTAGTTTATGAGAAAAAAGTTATTTTTCATGTTGATGCTCGTTATGGCGATCATGGCTTTGCCTGCTCACGCTCAAGGTGGTGACACAAAGCTTACCATGTCGTTTGATAACGAACCTCTCCCGCAAGTCTTCTTGAGACTGGAACAATCTTCTACCTACAAGTTCCTGTTTACTTATGATGATGTAAGTAAATACAAGGTAACAGGTAAGAAGAGTAATGCCACAGTGCTTGACATTGTAGATTTCGCTTTGAAGAATACTCCATTGGAGTACAGTGTCAACGGAAAGTTTATTAACATCACCCTGAAGTCTGATAACAGACAGCAGAGTTCTACCTCAAGACGTACCTATGGCGGATATGTTGTGGATGAGAATAACGAGCCTGTGATCGGTGCTCAGGTAAAGGTGGTTGGTGATGGCATAACTCAGAATGTCATTACGGTGACTGATCTCAACGGAGCTTTCTCTTTTGACTATTCCTTTTCCGGTCAGGTTCAGGTGCAGATCAGTTATGTGGGTATGCAGACTGTTACTGTTCCACTGCGTCAGGGCATGAAGGTCGTAATGAAAGAAGATGCCAAAGCCTTGGGTGAGGTTGTCGTTACCGGTATCTTCCGCAAGGCGAGAGAGAGTTATACCGGATCGGTGTCAACGATTGATAAGGAACAACTGGAACAGTTCCGTGGACAGAACTTGTTGCAGACGCTGAAGAATGTGGATGCCTCTATCAACTTCGGTATCGACAACCTGAATGGTTCTAACCCGAACAACCTACCGAATATTAATATTCGTGGAACATCCTCACTGCCTATGAGTGTGGAGGAGTTTAATGCCGGACAGTCGAGCAATCCCAATACACCGCTCATCATCATGGATGGTTTTGAGATCTCATTGACAAAGTTGATGGACTACAATGATGAAGAGATTGAGAGTATCAATATTTTGAAGGATGCCGCAGCCACCGCTATCTACGGATCACGTGGTGCCAACGGTGTCATCGTTGTCGTATCCAAGCAACCAGAACCCGGAAAACTGAGAGTTAATGTAGAGGCTGGTCTTGCCTTGGAGGTGCCCGATCTGACCAGTTATCATCTGCTAAATGCTGCCGACAAGTTGGAGTTGGAGCGCAAGGCTGGACTCTTCGACTATCCCTATGGCATTGATGATAGTAAGAGCAACTTCGATTTCTATTATAAAGATGCCTACAACAAACGCCTTTATGATGTGTTGCGCGGTGTGGATACCGACTGGTTGTCAAAACCGTTGCGTACTGGGGTAGGACAGCGCTACAACCTGCGTGTAGAGGGTGGTAGTAAAGAGTTCCGTTGGGCTGCCGACGCACAGTGGAAAGATACAGAGGGAGCTATGAAAGGTAGTAACCGTAGGATCTTCAACGGTGGTATCACCTTGTTGTATACCTTCAAGAACCTTACTTTCCGCAACTACACTTCTGTTGGTATCAACAACTCCAAAGAGAGTCCTTACGGCACATTCAGCGATTATGTGAATATGCAGCCATACTATGCACCTTACGATGAAGAGGGAAACCTCCAGAAGTTCTTCGATACATATATGCGTTTCAGAGGCATGGTTGAGAATCCGCTCTATAATGCTACCCTTGGCAGCTTCAATAAGTCGGGCTATCAAGAGTTGACCAATAACTTTGCCGTTGACTGGCAGATACTACCTGAACTCACGTTGCGCGGACAGTTGGGTATCTCCAAGAACGACAGTGAGACGAATTTCTTCCGTTCACCTGAAGATACCTATTATCAGAATGACACTTCCGGCCAGTACACTACCGGTGAAGGTTTCCTCCGTCGTGGCTATTACCGCTATACAAGTGGAAAATCATTCTCTTACAATGCAGACGTTACACTTTCGTACAATAAGGTATTTAAGGACGTGCATTCTCTGTATGTGGGTGCCAACTGGTCGATGCGCCAAAACAACTACGATGGGTTTACCGCAGCATTTGAGGGTATCTCCAACGATGCACAGGCAAAGATCGGTAATGCTCGTATGTATGCGCAAAACGAAATGCCTTACGGTAGTAACACCAAGACGCGTATGTTCGGCTTGACAGGTAACGTGAACTATACCTATGGCGGTAAGTACTATGTGGATTTCTCCTACCGTATCGACGGTAACTCTACCTATGGCAGTGATAAGAAATACTCATCTTTCTATAGTGGTGGTATCGGATGGAACCTGCACAACGAGGCATTCTTAAGAGGCAATAAAGTTATTAATATGCTGCGCTTGAAAGCCAGTTATGGAGAGACGGGTGCTGCATCAGGAGCCTTGGAGACAGATGCTTATACCTATTTTAATTATGTTACCGACAACCGTTATATGAACTGGACCGGTGCTGAACTGGGTGGATTGGGTAACCCCGACCTGACCTGGCAGCTCACTAAGGAATTCAACGTGGGAACAGAATTCGGATTATGGGACAACCGTATTAAGGGTACCTTCGAATATTATGTCAAGAACACCAACAACCTGCTTTCTTCGATGGATATGCCACTCTCCATGGGATTCCCGTCTTACAGAGCAAATATCGGTGAGGTAAGAAACAATGGTTGGGAGGCTTCACTCCAGGTATATGCTATCCGCGACCGTGCACATCAGTTTAACTGGTTGATCGGTGGACAGTTGGTATATAACCATAATGAGATTACCAAACTGTCGCAGGCTATCAAGGACCAGACAGAGGCTTTCATGATGAGTGATGCTATTGATCAGTATTCTGATACAGGTACAGGTATTCAGAACCTTTTCTATGAGGGTTATCCGCAAAATGCGATCTATGCCGTACGCTCACTGGGTATCGACCCGAGTACTGGTAAAGAGCTCTATCTTGACAAAGAAGGCAATTTCACGGATGTGTGGAAGGAATCTAATAAGGTGTATTGCGGTAGTGCTGATCCCAAATACCGTGGCAACCTGAATACGATGATACAATGGAAAGACTTCACACTGAATGCCTCTTTCGGCTATTACTGGGGAGGAAAAATGTATAACTCCACCTTACGCGACCGTGTAGAAGTAACACTGAATACGCTCTTGCAAAGAAACGTTGATGAGCGAGTGCTTACAAGCCGTTGGTTCCAGGAGGGTGATGTGGTATTCTTCCGTAAATTGGGCGCAACAACATCAAAGGCATCCTCTCGCTATGTGATGGACAATAACGTGCTCGAACTGCAGAGCGTCAGTCTGCAGTACAAGCTGCATACTGACTGGCTGAAGAACCATCTGAAACTGCAGTCGGCTATCTTTGCCATCAATATGAATGATCTCGTACATTGGGGCAGTATCCGCATGGAGCGAGGAACAAGCTATCCTTTTGCCCGTAATATTCAGGCAAGTGTTAAGCTCTTATTCTAATTGATAATTGATAATTGAAAAATGAAAATTATGAGTACAAATAATAAAAAGATACAGGCTACAGGACGAATCCTTTGCCTCTTACTACTTGCTTGCTGCTTCCTGACATCATGCGATGACTGGCTTGATGTCCGTGGCGAGAATATAGAGAAAGAGCAAGACCAGTTTGAAACCTACAAAGGATTCCGTGATGCTCTGACAGGCTGTTATATGAAGATGGGTGCAACCGATCTTTACGGTCAGCGAATGACCATGACAGATATTGAATGCTTGGCTGATCTGTGGTATCCTGCTACAGAAACTGGTGACCCGGCGAAATATTATCTCTCTAAGCACGACTATACAAAAGATGAACCTTTAGCTGCCTTTAAGAATATCTATGCCAGTGCGTTCACGGTGATAACAACAGCCAATGTGATCCTGAAGAATATCGAGGAGAATGGCAGTAATATTGCTGATGCTAAGGCCCGTGACATGATTAAGGGTGAGGCCTATGCCATCCGTGCCTATTGCCAGTTCGACTTGCTGCGACTCTTCGGACAGATGCCACAGGGTGGAACAAAAACTGTGAAGTTGCCTTATTCTTATACGACAGCCATCAATGAGATGCCTGCTTACTACGACTATAACGAATATGTGAACCGTTTGGAGCAAGACATCCAGCAGGCAGAAAACCTCCTGAAAGAGAGTGATCCTATCTTTGGATCAACCTTTACAACGTTGAACAGTCCGGGCAATAAGGTGGAAGATGATTTCAAGTATTATCGTCAGTCACGACTGAATTACTGGGCAGTACGTGCGCTCCATGCCCGTATGGCACTCTATATGGGTAAGACAACTGATGCACACACCATCGCTATGGAGATTATCAATGCCAAGGGTGCTGATGGCCAACCGCTCATCACACTCAGCGGTATCAGCGACTTACAGAACGGCTACAATGCCATGCCGTCAGAATGTCTGTTCTACCTCAGCAAGTATGATGTCAACGACTATGCTAACAGAGTGCTCATCGGCGGTCTCGACATGCAGGTTCGTGACTATTACTATTCGATCACTTCCGATATGCTGAATGAGTTGTACGCTTCCATACCCGGTGCCACTGCTTCTCACAACCGTTATCTGAACGAGTGGAACCGTCTGGCAAAAGATGTTTCCAGCAGAGTGGCTCCAACCCTGAAGAAATACTGGTATGATGAGAGCAAGAACAGTGGTTCAAATGTCCTGGTGACCAAACTGCAGATTATCCCGATGCTGCGACTCTCAGAGATGTATCTCATCGCCATGGAGACCAGCAACTCGTTGCCAGAAGTGCAGTCACTCTATGATACATATATGTCTGCATGCTCTTTCACGCTCTATACACCGTTTGAGACATTGGAACAGGCACGCGAGGAAATGATCAACGAGTACCGTCGTGAGTTGTTCGGAGAGGGACAGATGTTCTTTACCTACAAACGTAATGGTGCTAACCATATGCTCTGGAATAATGAGATTATAAAGGAGGACGACTATATCATTCCGCTGCCTGCTACGGAATATGATCCTTCACTCATAAAGAATTGATAATTGATAATTGAAAATTGATAATTATGAAGAGTATATTTGAAATAATAAAGTTGGCAGGTAATCAGAAGATGAGTTCCTTCTCATGTCTCTTGCTCCTTGCCACATGTCTACTGTCGCTCTCCTCATGTGAGAAAGACCTGGAAGTGTATAATACTGAGACGTGCAGACTGAATTTCTATTATGATCTGAACAGTCGATCCGGTTTCAACGAGAGTCTTGCACGTACTACCTATTCTTTTATCTATGGCAGCTCCGACAGAGAGCGTGATACCTTGTGGTTTGATGTGCAGACCATGGGATTCACCTCCGACCATGAGCGTCCCGTTACATTACAGCAGTTACCTTCAGATGGTGTCCAGGCTGTACCTGGAAAACATTACGTAGCTTTCGATGATCCATCCGTTAGTCATCTGTATGTGATACCCGCCAATAGGGCGACTACAAAACTTCCAGTTATCATCCTGCGCGACCCCAGTCTGAAGAACGAAACAGTCACACTGAAGTTCGGTTTCAAGGAGAATGAATATTTCAAGTTGGGTTTCGAGGAGTTCTCTACCCGCTTGATTGAGATGACCGACATGTTATCAGAACCCTCTGCGTGGAATGCAGCATATCCTATTCCCGGACTGGAACGATACTTCCCGGAGTATGCCTTGCACTGTTCTGACTATTTCGGTGAGTATGGTGTTGTCAAGCATCAGTTCCTCATCGAACAGACGGGTAAGAAATGGGACGATGAGTATATCGAATCACTTATCAAGGGAGATTCCAACTATCGAAAGTATTTAGTTCGTAAGATGTCAAAACGACTCGATGAGGTAAACGCAGAGCGAGTTGCAAAGGGTCTCGATGTGTTGAAAGAGGCCGATGGCACCATCGTCGAGATTGTTGATGTCTATGCTAGTTAAACCATTAAAATTCATCAAGATGAAAAAGAATATATTTTCATTCGCACTCATGTGTTCATTGATGCTGCTGGTGTCTTCCTGTTTTGACGACGACAGTACGGCATGGGAAAATCCAGTGACGCGCATTACCATCGATGGTATTGAGAGCGCCTACGAGAAGACGGCCTATGTGAACGACAGACTTCAGATACATCCAGTAGTGGAAACAGGACCTTCCGATGATAAGATACAGTACAAATGGATCCTGATCAACGAGAAGACAGGTACTACCACTGCTCAGGGTGATACCATTCAACCGATAGAAATCGGCACGACAAAGGATCTCGACTATGAGGTAAACGTCGCTCCTGGTAAATACCAGATACGTCTCTCTGTCACAGATACAATTACAGGAAATGCAGCTTTGGCATATGCCATGCTCACCGTACAGACGAACTTCTCAAAAGGTTTCTATATCCTCAAAGAAACAGCTGATGGTAATACCGAGCTTGACGAGCTTGATTTCACTTGGAATCTGGCAGAGAATCTGCTGACAAAGATCGACGGACAACCCATGCCGGGTAAACCAGCTAACCTCTGTCAGATGTACGACCAGAACTATATCAATCAAGATAACGACGAGGTGGAAGCCACCAATGGACTGATTATCTCTTCAGAGAAAGACTTTGGCTTCTATCGTTCTACGGATATGAAGAGAATCCTCGACCGTACAAATATCTTCTTCGATGATAGTCCTACCGATGAGGTTATCTATGGTACCTTTGCCAGTTCCTTTAATGCCATGCTGATATCTTCAAAAGGATTCTATTCTTTCTCTGGAGGAACAGGCCAGTTCGGTATGCCGGATGTAGAATGTAACGGCAGTCCTTACTACTATATCGACTTTGCTGCTGAATGTGGCGGTGCCTATTGGAATCCCACAACTCATGGCATCTACGCATTCGACTATCTGCTCAATCCCTATCCGCTTACTGATGCAACCATGGGCGGGGAGGATATCACGCAGAATCTCACCAACTACGACTGTCTGCATTGCAGCTACAGCTATGCCGCTTGGACAGAAAGAGGTTATGTCATCCTACGCAATAATGCCAATCAAGATCGCTACCTCTACCTGATTGACGGCAGCTTCTCAGGACAGTATCTGAATAGTCGTGTCAAGTTGGATCCCAACTCTCACATGGCTAAGGCTGAGCATTATGCTACCAACGGCAGTTCTGCCTCTTATATTTACTGTGCCGAGGGCGGTAAGCTCTATGCCTGCATCACTAATACCGGCGACTTCAGTGAGGTGGAGATCAAGCCAGAAGGTATCCCTTCAGGAGAATATATCAACTTTGTGGCTAATCAGTTCTGGGATGATGATACCTCTGGCACACCGTTCAACTACCTGATAGTGGGCACCCAGAGTGGTAATAACTATAAGTTGTATCTCTATGAGACCAATGGTGGTGCACCTGTGGGCAAACCTGTCAAGACTGTAGAGGGAACTGGAAAGGTGCGCAAGGTAAGATACCTGAACAGCACCAGCTCCTTATATATGAAACATGGATTCTTTTATGCTTTTAGTGCATACGATTAATAATAAACGATGAAAAAGATTTTATTTTCAGTCATCTGTCTGATGTTGACAATGACTGTACAGGCACAGACCAATTTCCGTGAATTAACATTCGACCAAGCAGCTGCTGCAGCTAAGTCGGAGGGAAAGTTAGTATTTGTTGACGTAATGACCTCGTGGTGCGGACCTTGTAAGATGATGGCCCGTGATGTGTTCCCACAGAAAAAGGTGGGTGACTTCATGAACGAGAAGTTTGTCAGTATCAAGATTGATGCCGAGAAAGGAGAGGGTATCCAGATAGCCAAGACCTATAATGTACATTCCTATCCTACCTTCCTCATCCTAAACACAGAGAAGAGCGAGGTAGCTCGTTCAGTAGGGTATAAGGAAGGCGATAGCTTTATCACGGAATTGCAGCGTCTCCTTGATCCGGAATCTACTCCTGAGAAACTCAGGGCTCGTTATAAGCGTGGAGAACGTACTCCGTCGCTCATCAAGAACTATGCCAGTTACCTCTATGATGAAGCTTCAAACAACAGAAGGAGTTTCGAAAGTAGGGTGAAAGAAATCAATCAGATGGTTACCGACTACTATATGGCCCTGTCGGATGCTGATAAAGTAAAACCAGAGAATTTCTTCGTCTTCAACAAATATGTCAAGAGCACGGAAGAACCTGCTGTCAGGTATATCGTGGAAAACATCAAGAAGATACCTTCTTCCAATAGACAGGAACTTATGGATATACTCAGCAAACTATACGATAATGAGGAATATTTCTTGATTTCTGGTGGAAGACCTGTTACCCAGGAAAATATCAATACTTTTAAGAATGATTTGAAAGTGTTGGGCTTGAACGACAAAGGACAGCACGATCATGGTATCACACTGATGGAAGCAGGATTAACAGGAGGTGACATTTTTATACAGACATGCCGTTCCTTATTCAATCAAGTGAATGAATTGCAGTTATCCGGTATCTTAGGTGGACTGAATGCAAGATTCTCTAAGTCGGATGAGGCCACTCGAAAGAAAGCTGCCAGAGTTATTCGTGAACAGTTGAAGGACATGGATGTGAACATGTTATACACAGCAGTTATGAGCATCCTTGATCTTGAAGGTTCTCATTAATATAATAAAGGTTTAGTATAAATTAAAATCTTCTTCAGATGAAAAAAATAATTCTAATGTTGGTAGCCGTAGCATTCTGCATGTCTGCAGCTGCGCAGGGTGTCAACTTTGTAGAGGGTAAGACTTTGTCAGAAGTAGAGGCTCAGGCTAAGGCCGAAGGCAAACTGGTATTCGTGGATTGCTACACCGAGTGGTGCGGTCCTTGTAAGATGATGGCCACCCGTGAGTTTGTCAAGAAAGAGGCTGGCGATTACTTCAACGCCAAGTTCGTCAACTTCAAGATCGACATGGAGAAAGGTGAAGGTCCTCAGGTGGCTAAGCAATATGATGTGAATGCATTCCCTACCTTCCTTATCCTGGAATCTAATGGCGATCTGCGCGGTCGTTGTATAGGCTTTGCTGAAATTAGCACGTTCATTCAGAAGGTAGAGGAAGTTCTTTCTACCGAAAAAGGCCTTCCCTGGTATCAGAAAAAATTCAAGGATGGTGAGCGTGATGAGGCTTTTCTGAAGGAGTATATGAAGATTCTTCAGGAGAACTACATGCGTGATGAAATGAAGAATGTAGCGACAATGCTGCTCAATGGTAAGAGTGGCGCGCAGATAGCTGCCGATAAGAATCTCTTCGGTGCATTCCAGACTGGTGGCTTCACACCGCTTGACGACCTCTTCCTGAATGTGTATAAAGAACGCGCTACTATCATTGAAAAGCAGGGTGAGCGTGCTATCGCCTCCATGGATAATCTGTGGAAACAATATGCACTCACATGTCTGAAGTTTGACGGTAAGACCTACAAGGGTTTCGATGCGGATGCTCTTGAGGCATACAAGCAGAAGATGATTGCTTATAACGTACCTGATGTCGATGGTATCATCAAGGAGACATTGCATACCAAGGCTCAGTATGCCAA
Source organism: Prevotella sp. (assembly GCA_017550455.1). Lineage (GTDB taxonomy): Bacteria > Bacteroidota > Bacteroidia > Bacteroidales > Bacteroidaceae > Prevotella. Next base: position 1,835 of record JAFZPF010000173.1, on the reverse strand, counting down.
GGAGTATCCTACGCTCATTAAGGATCTGCAGGACTCTTTCAAGCAAGGTAATGTCAATGATCGTTTAATACTTACAGATATGAGAACCCTTGCAGAGGAGTATAAGTCGAACAAGAAAGCGATGAAGACCGTCACAAAACTTGCCAAACAGCGTGTCGCCGAACTGCAGAAGAAAGATACTACCGGTGAGAGGGAGTTTGACATGGGTGGTAAGAAACTCACCATCACTTCTTACTTCATCCAGCAATATGAGGAGGTGATTGCTGAGACAGCAAAGAAATAATCGTTGAAAGTTTTATTATCCCGCTTAATAGAGTTCTGAATACACTTTCAGAGCTCTATTTTTATACACCATGTGTGTTTCGTTAAAAATACCCAAAGCCATAACTCTTTTTATATCCTCAACGTATTATCTATAAAGGAATAATTATTATCAACGTATGAAAAGAGTATTATTTACTGTTTTAGCAGTTGTGGCAGTTGTGCTGTCTGTTCATGCACAAGGAGTTATTTTTGTCGAAGACAAATCCTTGAGCGATGTTCTTGCTCAAGCCAAGAACGAGGGCAAACTGGTATTCGTGGATTGTTACACCGAATGGTGCGGTCCTTGTAAGATGATGGCAACGAAGGAGTTTGTCAAGAAAGAGGCCGGTGATTATTTCAATGCGAAGTTCGTGAACTTCAAGATCGACATGGAGAAAGGTGAAGGACCGGAAGTGGGTAAGAAATATGATGTAAATGCTTATCCCACCTTCCTTATCTTGGAATCTAATGGTGATCTGCGAGGTCGACTCTTGGGAGCTGCAGGTATCGATGACTTCATTAAGAAAGTTGAGGCTGCGCTGAAAGAAGAGAAGGGCTTGCCTTGGTATCAGAAGAAGTTCCGTAGCGGAGAGCGTGATCCTCAGTTCTTGAGTGAGTATATTAAGATTCTAGGTGATAACTACATGCGTGATGAGGTGAAGAATGTATCTAAGACTTTGCTTGCCGGTAAGACGGGTGCCGAGATAGCTGCTGACGCCACACTCTACAACGCATTTACCACTGGTGAGTTCTTGCCTAACGATGATCTGTTCCTTAATGTATATAAAGAGCGTGCTATTGTCTTAGCTAATCAAGGTGAGAAGGCTGTCAAAAGCTTGGATAGCAAGTGGACACGTTTGGGTATGCGCTATATGAAGTTCGATGGTAAGGAGTATAAAGGATTCGACCCGGAGGGCTTTGAGGACTATAAGAAGAAGATGGCAGAATATGGTGTGCCTAATGTGGATGCCGTAGAAAAGGAGGTTCTCCATAGCAACGCGGTCTATGGCAAAGACTATCCTACACTCTATAAGTATTTCCTTGAGACCATCAAAGAAGATCCTTCAAAGATCAGCGATAATGAAGTGATACAAGATCTGGGCATCTTGAGAAATGGCTATAAAGAGAACAAGAAAGCCATGAAGAATGTCAAGAAATACATCGAACGTCGTACAGCTTACCTTAAGTCATTGCCTGTACCGGAGAATGAGCGCACTTTCGAATACGAGGGTAAGAGAATCACACTCAACGGATATTTCATCGAGAAGTATCAAGAGATACTCAATAGTATCAATAAAAAGTAATTTTCTGAATAAGAAGAAAGAGGGGCACTTCATGATGAGGTGCCCCTTTCCTATATGCTTTTACATGAAAGACTATCAATCCTTAAATATAGATACCGAAGGTGAGCGAACGGAATTTCACACTTCCTTCTTTCAGCACATCGTTCGGACTATACTTGATGTAGAAATCCGGACCAGGTGTGTAGACGATTCCCATCCAGTCGAACGTTACCTTCCGCTGATGGATAT
>JAFZPF010000024.1 GCA_017550455.1 Prevotella sp. | reverse complement strand
GACAAGGCTATCCTGTTGTGGGAGACCACAGAGGATGTGGCAAAGGGCAAGCGACTGCTGGAGCGTTACACCCTGCTGCGCTACGACAATCCCAAGCAGTATCGGGCGTGGTATCTCAAATACAAGGATAAGTTGTTCTTCACGGAGAGTGGTGGCTGGAAATGGCTGGTAAACAGTCAGGACAAGAACGTGCCGGGTAACGACTACAGTGTATTGAAATACAACGAGGTGCCAGAGCAGAAGACACCTGAGATCAGTGGTGACACCAACCGTGACAACCCTGTGCTTATCTCTGGAGTGGTGAATGATCTGCCCAACGGTGATAAGGAATTGGTCATCCGTGTGAAGATGCACAACGGTTTCCATATCTACGGTTTTGTGTCAGACCAGGATCCTTATATCGCCACCACCTTCGATATCCAGACAGAGGGTGATTGGAAGAAGGTGGGTGAGTTGCAGATTCCTTCTTTCAAGAATCTCGGCTCTACGGGCACTACTATCTATGAGGGTGATGTGATGTTCCGTCAACGACTGAAGGGTAGTGGGAAAGGAAAGGTTACCTGTACGGTGAATTACCAGACTTGCGACGAACATGCCTGTCTGCCACCCCGTGACGTGGAAATGAGTTTCGAGCTGAAATAATACACTCAAATTGGTTACAATTGTTTAGATTAAGTACACAACGGTGTACAGGGTGAAAATCCCCAACAAAAAAGCCTTGCGTGAGCAAGGCTTTTTGATTTCGTTCTTGAAGATTTCTTAGTTCTCTTTCTTGATAACAGTACGCTTCTCAGCAATACGTGCTTTCTTACCAGTGAGTTTACGGAGGTAATACAGCTTAGCACGACGTACTTTACCGACTTTGTTCACCTCGATGCTCTCGATGTTCGGGCTCTCGATAGGGAAGATACGCTCAACACCTACAGTACCTGACATCTTGCGAACAGTGAAACGCTTCTTGTCACCATGGCCGACAATCTTAATCACTACACCACGGTAGAGCTGGATACGCTCTTTTGAACCCTCAATAATCTTGTAAGCAACAGTAATAGTATCACCAGCCTTGAAATCGGGGAACTGCTTACCGGTTGCAAATGCTTCTTCAGCAACTTTAATCAAATCCATTGTATTATTTTATCATTTAATGATTATTAGTTTCGCGCAACATAGACAGGCTACTCTTCTTCCTTCCATCGGTTACGTCGAAAAAGCGGTGCAAAGGTACAAAGAATCAATGGAATAGCCAAATATTCTGCGAATAATTTCTTTTGGAAAGATAATTTTATTTGACTATTCAGACCTTTCCTACAAAAAACTTGCTTTTTTCAACGATTATTTATATATTTGCAAATGACAGTGAGTTGCTTTTACCATGACTTCAAAGCTATTTGATATGAAAAAGAGTTTATTTTTTGTGCTGGTGGCCAGCCAGTTGTTGTTATTGTCTTGTAAGTCGCAGTATCAGGTGAGTGGTATTGAGCGTACAAGGGTATTGGTGGATAACCGGTATGATGGTATTGCCAATACGGAGGCAGAGACTTTCATTGCTCCTTTCAAGCATGTGGTGGACAGCATGATGAGTCCGAACGTTGGCAAGGTAGCCCGCTATATGGCGGCCCAGAAGCCCGAGAGTGAGTTGTCCAACCTGTTAGCCGATGTGTTGGTATGGGCAGGAAAGATGTACAATGAGAAGCCTATTTTCGGTCTTTATAACATGGGTGGTATCCGTGCTGCTTTGGCTGAGGGGGATGTTACTTACGGTGATGTGCTCGATGTGGCTCCTTTTGAGAATAAGATCTGTTTCCTGACGCTTACCGGCGAGAAACTATTAGAGCTGTTCCAGCAGATTGCCTCTACCGGTGGTGAGGCTGTCAGTCATGCTGTTAAGATGGTGATCACACCTGATCATCAGTTGAAGTCTGTCCTTCTCGATGGCAAGCCGATAGATCCCAAGGCCACTTATCGTTTGGCAACCATTGATTACTTGGCACAGGGTAATGACCGCATGGATGCTTTTAAGAGTAAGATGGATGTGAACTCCCCGCAGGAAGAGAGTAATAACTTGCGTTATATCATCATGGATTATTTCCGTGAGCAGGACAAGAAAGGTATCGTGGTAGATGCACAGATAGAAGGTAGAATAACAATAGAAAATTAGTACCTATGAAAAAGATAATCATAACCGTCTGCCTGTTGGCAGGTATCTTGTCAGTGCAGGCGCAAGACAAACAGTTGGTGGTATTACATACCAATGATACCCACAGTACGATATATCCGTTGAATCCTAATCTGGCTGATACGATGAAGGCGGGTAGGGGAGGATTCATCCGTCGTATTGCGATGTTGAAGGATGAACGCAGTAAGAATCCCGACCTGCTGTTGTTCGACAGTGGTGATTTCTGTCAGGGTTCTCCATATTTTACCTTATATAAGGGTGATGTGGAGGTAGGACTGATGAATATGATGGGATACGATGCCGGTGCCATAGGCAATCATGAGTTTGACTTCGGCCTGGAGACGATGGCAAAAATGTTCCGTAACCTGAATTACCCGATTGTCTGTTCTAATTATGATTTCACGGGAACGGTGGTGGAAGGCTTGGTGAAGGATTATGTCATCCTGAAGCGAGGGAAGGTAAAGATCGGGGTCTTTGGTCTATCACCAAAGTTGTCCGGTTTGGTATCGAATGACAACTGTATCGGCGTGAAATACCTTGACCCGGTGAAGGAGGCGAATAGGGTGGTGGAGATCCTGAAAAAAAAGAAGTGTGATGTGATTATCTGCATCTCTCACTTGGGATGGATGGACTCTTACGATGACGGTGATGAGTATCTGGTATCCGGCACGCGAGGTATCGATTTAGTGTTAGGTGGACATTCACATACTTATTTCGAGACGCTGCGTTACGTCAAGAACCTGGATGGCAAAGAGATACCAGTTGATCAGAACGGCAAGCATGCGCTGTTCGTGGGAAAGATGGTGCTTGACTTGAAAAAGAAATAAGGAAAGGTTTTCTTACTCGAAGTAGAACGTCAGGGATATCATTTTCGTCCGTGTCTTGTTGACAACGGAATTGGTGTACATAACCATGTTACGATCTTTCAGTTCGTTAACATGGTTTTTATCTAATGTGTTCACCAAGCTGTAGCTGAACTTCAGTTCAGGGCGCAGCTTGAAGAAAGGAAGGTAGAAATCACAGCCCATACCTACTTCCAGGTAACAGTCGAACGGTTTCAACTTGATATAGTCATTATCTTTTCCTGACAGGTTTAGCATCGGGTTGATACCTGCCAGGATATAAGGACGGTGATTGTTGAATCGCTGGGCACTGTAGATGACACTCGCGGCGGTGGAGAAGTAGATCATCTTCATATCCTGGTCCATCTTAATCGGTCGTCCGTCTTCCAACATATCGGTATGATTGATGAAGGTGAGATGTTTATTACCGAAATACATGGCAGGTGCTGCACGGAAAGCAAAGTATGATCCCAGACGTGCCTCTCCCAATACACCTACCGTGAATCCTGCATCCCAACGGTCATGCTCACAGGTAATCAGTTTCTCTGTCTGCGTGCCGTCTTCCATTTCCACCATCTGTGGACCGATATTCTGCAGTTCGATATCCTGGAAATGGGTACCTATGAGTACCCCGAAGTGGAAGGGTCGCAGATCGCAGTAGGGCCTGTTTTCTACCACTCTTTCCTGTGCACTGGTAGAGATAAGCAGAACAAATAGAAGTAATATGGTAAGTGTATTTCTTTTCATTAATAATATAACGCCCCATCTTCTTTATTATTGCATGTTAATACAATGATTTGCTATACCTACTATTTTGTGAAATATTGTTAAGCGAAGTCATTTATTATACCTAAAAGTAGGTATCTATAAATATTATTAGTATTTTTGCATCACTAAAAGTGAGTAATAACATTATTAACTAATATCTAATAAATATTATGGCATACGTAATTGGTGAAGATTGTATCGCTTGTGGTACATGTATTGATGAGTGTCCGGTAGGCGCTATCTCAGAGGGTGATCGTTATTCTATTGATCCAGATGCTTGCACAGAGTGTGGTACTTGCGCAGGTGTTTGTCCATCAGAGGCTATCTCTCTGCCAGAGTAAACAAACGATAAACGATAAAGAGGTGACTTAGTCACCTCTTTTTTTGTTATATAATAAGAATAAGGGGAAGACCATCGGCCTTCCCCTAGTTTTGTTTACAGTTCAAGAATCTGTTTTGCTGTTTCGTTCTCCGGCTGGATTGCCTGCAACTTAGCAGCAATCTCCTTTGCCATGGTTACATTATCATTCTGGATATAGTAAACACACAGATAGTTGTAAGCAGTGGCGAGGGTTGAATTCTCAGCATTTGAACGATCTGTCTTTGCCTCCAACAACTGAGCATACTTCTCATAGTAAGGCTTTGCAGCGCCCTTCTTCACATCAGGATTGATCATGTGATGGATCATTGCGCGGCGATACGTAGAGTAGTCCTCATTGTTAGGCATAGCTGTAGCGAGGTCAGCATATACCTGATCAGCCTTTAGATATGCTTTCTCCTTAGCCTCCGGAGTAGTTTCTGTCTCTGCCAAGTCAAGGTAGATACGAGCGATAGCCTCATAGTCGCTGGCCTTCTTCTTGTCCTGACTGTTGATGAACTTCTGATAGTACTCCACAGCATAATCATGCTCTTTCTTCTCCAGATAAGAGTCAGAGATCAGCTTCAGCACATCTGTCTGATTGTTGTCCATATCATATACTTTCTTGAAGTTCTCGATAGCCTCGTCTTGTTTGCCGGCACCTTTCTGAGCATGTCCCAGATACAGATAGTCACGGCTGACGAACTTAGCACTGTCGCTTCTGTTAAACAAAGCATCTGCATACTCCAGCGCTTTGTCGAAGTTCTTCAAGTCAGTGTAATTATAGAAAGTAAGACGGTTAAGACCAGCACTCTTAGGGTGTTTCTTTGCTCCGTACTCTGATGCCTCAAGAGATGCTTCAGCCTTTCCGAGGAAGTATGCAGCAAGCGCATACTCCGTCAGTTTATCATCGGTCAACTTAGCCTTGTCCACCTTCTGATAGTTCTCCAAAGCCTTGGCAAATTTGTTATTGGCATAGTACATGTGTGCGATTTCTGCATCTACAGGATAGGTGGGATCGATAGAAGTGAGCTTGCGTAACATCTCCTCTGCACCAGCAGCATCAACCTTCTGATAGACACGGGCATACTTGATATAACCCGTTGGATTCTTGGGGTCGAGAACTGTTGCATTCTGATACCACATAGCAGCCTCTCCACCATCATCGTTCATAGCAGCCATATCACCCTTGAGGATGTAACCGGCGGCATTGTTCTTGTTGGCTTTGATAGCCATGTCAGCATACTTCAAGGCATTGGCTTGGTCCTTGATGTCGAGATAGGCACGTCCCAGTCCTGCAAGTGCTTCCGCATTCTTCTTATTCTCTTTCAAGAATTGTTTGACCTGCGGCTCAGCAGCCTTGGGATTGTTCTTGTTGTCGATAACCACTTTTGCTATAGCATCAATCTGTGCTTTCACATTCTGTGCTTGTACTTGAGTAGAGAGACCTAGCATCACTACTCCTGCGAAGAAATATTTGATTGCTTTCATATTCTCAATTTTTAAATTAATACTCACTCGTTTGATGTTATTTTATTTAATTGGTTTAAGCTGAAATAATATTTTTACTCACTGTTTACATTTACATCCCTGATCATGATCTCACCTCTGATAGGCAAAAGTCCTGATTTAAACATGATTAGCTGTCCTTTGGGCTGTTCGATAAAATGAGCAAATCCCCATGGTAATCCGCGACGCGGATCGTTTAATAGGGCATATATCTTTCTCACAAACGGATATTTTCCGTCTAATAGCCATGCCTGGTAAGGCTTCCAACTGTTCATCTCCGTTGCAACATCCAGTTTGCTTACCGACATGACTGTGATATTCTTTTTCCATGTAGTGTTGGTAGTGTCACGCTTG
>JAFZPF010000172.1 GCA_017550455.1 Prevotella sp. | reverse complement strand
TGTACTTCAAGCAGATACTCAAATAATCATTGCTCCCGGTTATGACTATAAGATTGTCAAGATGCTTATAACCAATTTCCATCAACCACAAAGTACGCTCCTCCTTTTGGTAAGTGCCTTTGTAAATGGTGATTGGAGAAGGATCTATGACTACGCTCTGGCTAATGATTTTAGGTTTTTGAGCTATGGAGACAGCAGTTTGTTAATCCCATAAAGAAAGAATGATGAAAATTGGAGATAAAGTACGGTTTGTCAGTGAGATAGGTGGTGGCGTCATTGCTGGTTTTAAAGGAAAAGATATAGTCCTTGTAGAGGATGAAGACGGTTTCCAGATACCTACCCATATTAAAGACGTAATAGTTGTTGAATCTGAGAATTACGATAAGGTACCGCAACAGTTCCAATCTGGAAAAACAGATGTCAAGGGGATGACCGTCAAGACAGTCTCCTTATCAGAAGATCCTTCTGACCGTCCTGTTACTTTCAAGCTACCGCCTGAAGAGCGTAAGGGTGGAGATGTAATGTCTGCCTATCTGGCTTTTGTCCCTATTGACATCCGTGAGGTTACCAATACCCGTTTTGAAACGTATATCATTAATGACAGCAATTATTATATGTATTATACCTATCTCTATGCTGAAGGCAAAGCGTGGCAGATGCTGTCATCAGGTGAGATAGAGCCGAACACCAAATTGTATATCGATGAGATAGGGAGGGAATCGCTGGATCAGCTACAACATGTCTCAATACAAATTATCGCATATAAGAAAGATAAGCCTTTCATCCTTAAAACTCCTGTTACCACACAATTACGTATTGACGGAACAAAATTCTATAAATTACACACTTTCCAAGAGAATGATTTCTTTGAACAGCGTGCGTTGGTATATACAATTGTAGAGAATGACAAGGTAAACCGGCCGTTAGCTATCGATCCTACTCTTATCAAGCAGGAGATGTTCCATAGGAACGATCATACTACTGTGGAAAAACCAAAGGTGGTGAAACCGATTGCTCCTAAAAAGAATGAGCCTGTAGTCATCGACTTACATGCTGAAGAAATCCTTGAAACAACCAGTGGTATGGATCCTGTGGATATCCTTAACTACCAGTTGGCTTTCTTTAGAAGAACACTAAAAGAGTTTGCCAACTACAAAGGAACAAAGATTATCTTTATTCACGGGAAAGGTGACGGAGTGTTACGAAGGGCCATCATCAATGAGTTAAGATATAAGTATAAGTCGTATACCTATCAAGATGCTTCTTTCCAAGAATATGGATATGGAGCGACACAGGTTAATATAAAATAGTACCATTATGAATAACAGTTTTATTACCATAGCAGCTGCTATTCCCTCAGTAAAAGTAGCTGATTGTGATTATAACATCGAGCAAATTATTACTCAGGTTACTGAGGCAGAAGAGAAAGGTGTGGAGATTATTGTGTTTCCAGAACTCTGTGTAACAGGCTATACTTGTCAAGACTTATTTCGTCAAGCTACACTCCTCGAACATGCAGAACTGGGTATTGTAAGACTGCTAGGGCATACTCGAAAGATGAATATCATCGCCATCGTCGGAATACCTGTCATCGTAGGTGATCTGTTACTTAACTGTGCAGCTGTTATCCAGAATGGAAGTATCTTGGCAATGATTCCCAAGACCTATCTTCCCAATTATAACGAGTTCTATGAAAAACGCTGGTTTGCTTCTTCACAGGATCTACGTGAAACACAGATACGTTATGCTGGGAAAACTATTAATATAACCCCCGAACCGTTACTGGTAAGAACTGTTGACAATGTGCTCTTTGGCGTGGAGATTTGTGAGGATGTGTGGGCACCTACACCTCCTAGTAACCGTTTGGCTTTATCCGGTGCTGATCTTATCTTCAATCTTTCTGCCAGTGATGAGTTAGTGGGTAAACACGACTATCTGAAAGGATTGCTGGCTCAACAGAGTGCACGGACTATTACCGGATATATATACAGTGGAAGTGGTTATGGTGAGAGTACACAGGATGTAGTATATGGCGGCAATGCCCTGATATATGAAAATGGTGTACTCCTAAATGAAGCTGACCGCTTCTCCCTGAATCCCCAGATGGTAGTGAATCAGATAGATATTGAACGTCTTCGCTCTGAACGAAGGACTAACAGTACATATGTTAACGCACAACGTGGTAACAATGCGATTATAGTAGATGCATTGCCTGTAGATATACGTACATTTACTTTGCTAAGAACGATTGATCCTCATCCATTTATTCCTGCACAGATAGATATGCAACGGAGTTGTGAGGAGATTATAAGCATACAGTCGTGTGGACTTGCCAAGCGTATAGCACATACTAACAGTAAAAATCTGATTATTGGTATCAGTGGCGGATTAGACAGTACACTGGCTCTTCTTATCAGTGTCAATACGTTTGATATGCTTCAACTCGACCGTAAAGGAATCATCGGGGTTACCATGCCGGGCTTCGGTACTACCGACAGGACCTATCAGAATGCCCTTACACTGATGAACAACTTGGGTATCACTGTAAAAGAGATAAATATTGCGAAGGCGGTGACCCAGCATTTCGAGGATATCGGTCATGATCCACAGATACATGATGTGACGTATGAGAACAGTCAGGCTCGTGAAAGGACTCAGATCCTGATGGATCTTACTAATCAGATCGGCGGTTTTGTAGTAGGTACAGGCGATCTCTCAGAACTGGCATTGGGATGGGCAACCTATAATGGTGACCATATGTCTATGTATGGCGTGAATGCAAGCATTCCCAAAACACTCATCCGATATCTGGTAAGATATTTCGCAGAATATAAAGTAGATGATGCATCCAAGAAAGTATTGCTTGATATCATTGACACGCCGATATCTCCCGAGTTGATACCCGGTGATGAGAAAGGAAATATCAACCAGAAGACGGAAGATCTTGTAGGGCCGTATGAGTTACACGACTTCTTCCTTTATTATTTCCTACGTTTTGGATTCTCTCCTAAGAAGATCTATTTCTTGGCACAGCATGCTTTCAAAGGGATGTACGACGATACCGTAATCAAGAAATGGCTATCTACATTCATCCGTAGATTCTTTGCTCAACAATTCAAACGTTCATGTTTGCCAGATGGTCCTAAGGTAGGAAGTGTCAGTCTTAGTCCAAGGGGTGACTGGCGTATGCCATCGGACGCCGTCAGTCGTATGTGGATTAAAGAATGTGAAGAGCTATAAGTGTTTGTACAATAAACATCAGAAAACATCGTTTTGTAAGTGATGGGTAGAATAAATTCATTATTTATAATTGCATTTCTATTAGTCACTTCCATATTTGCGTCGTGTGCTGATGATGACTCTTTCACGTTGTCATCATCGAAACTGTTGACATTATCTGTTGACACTATTAATATGGACACAGTGTTTTCCACAATACCTACCTCAACTCAGTCTTTTTGGATCTACAACCATTCAGGTGACGGTATACGATGTTCTTCTGTTCGTTTAACACGTGGAAATCAGTCTGGTTTCCGTGTAAATGTCGACGGTATCTATTTAGGTGATGCCAACGGTTATCAGACCACGGATATAGAAGTACGTGACGGAGACAGTATCAGGGTTTTTGTAGAACTGACATCCAAACGAAATGGAAGAGAAACGCCAATACTTGTCGAAGACGATTTGCTTTTCTCACTTGAGAGTGGGGCTGAGCAGCATGTGGTCCTACAGGCTCATTCATGGGATGCAGATATCTACGATAATCTATTGATTGCCGAAGATCAAACCATCGACATGCGTCGACCAATAATTATCAACAAGGGGATTACTGTTGCTGAGAATGCCACTTTACGTATCGTAGCTGGCAGTACCATCTATTTTCAGTCAGGTGCAGGTATTGATGTGTACGGTACATTGCTCACCGAAGGCACTGCTGATAAGAATGTCTGTCTGAGAGGTGTGCGGACTGATAATATGTTTGATTACCTTCCGTATGATCTTGTCAGTGGACAATGGAAAGGAATAGTCTTGCATGACACTTCATATGGGAACCATCTGCTGTTTACAGATATCCACAGTACTATGGACGGAGTGGTGTGTGACTCATCAGATGTGTCAGTTACTAAGCTGACGATGGAACAGTCAACGATTCACAACTGTCAGGGTGATGGACTAAAAAGTACAGCATGTAAGATAATAATGCGGAATACACAGATTACAAATACGCTCGGTGATTGTCTACATTTAAAAGGGGGAGATGTGGAGATACAACAATGTACATTAGCACAGTTCTACCCTTTTGACGCAAACAGGGGGAATGCCCTGTATTTCACCAATCAGTTGGGGAGTCCTATAAATATCCGTTGTCTCAACTCACTGATTACTGGCTATGCAGAAGATGTAGTCCTTGGGGAAAAAAATAATGAGGAAACAGCCTTTGAGTATTTCTTTGACACTTGCATTCTTCGAACGCCGAGTGTGGAGGATACAGAACATTTCAACGCTATTATTTGGGAAGACCCTAAAGACACTGTTGCAGTTGGAGAGAAACATTTTAATTTGGTAGATGGTGACTCTCAGCATTATGATTACCACCTGTCAGAATCTTCTCCTGCCATTGGAAAGGCTAACCCTCTATATGCACTGCCTATTGATAGGGAGGGTAGGGAAAGAAACAAAGATGCCGCCTGCATAGGAGCATACGAATTTATAAAACCATAAAATGCAATGACCATGAAAGAAATTAAGATTGAAACGTCAATACAGTTCTGTCAACTGGAGGATCTGGAAGAAACCGATCAACAATTGGTCAAGAAAGCTATTATTGCGACAAAAAACAGTTATTCTCCTTACTCGCACTTCAGGGTGGGGGCAGCACTTCGGTTGGCCAACGGCATGGAAATTATTGGCGCTAATCAAGAGAATGCTGCATATCCGGTCGGATTGTGTGCAGAACGTACGGCTATCTTTGCTGCTCAAGCCAATTACCCTGAGCAACCTATCGTTGCCATTGCTATTACAGCAGCTAACGAGAATGGACTGGTAAAGAATCCTGTTTCCCCATGTGGCTCTTGCCGACAGGTCATGCTCGAGATAGAAGACCGATATAAACAACCGTTGAAAATCTTCCTTTACGGCACTGATGGAGTATATATTATCAACAGCGTGAAAGATATCATGCCATTGTACTTCGTTGACGAAGCCATGCATTAATTCAATCTGCACATATGATTATAAGGACAGTTCACACAATTGTCCATACTGTTTGTTGGAAGAAAATCCATCTCCTCACTGAATATATCCGTGAGAATGGTCTTGATACCATCAAGAAATTCCTCCCGGTATTTCTCAATGTTTATAATTTTCTCCTTACCTATACGGAGTGTAGGATCGTAATCTTCCGCCGCAGCATATTGTATAAATAGCAGTGATGGACTGACTGGTAATCCATTGGGATTATATTTTTTATTTTTAATGACCAACGAAGCATATAGCATGGTTTGCAGATAATAATCTGCATGACTATCCTTGTCAGTATTACCAAATATCTCTGACACTTCTTTTATATTATTCTTAAATTGTTTTCCCCCTGTTTTATAGTCAACAATCCTAATAATATGCTGTTGTGTTGAAGGATCAACCACTTCATCGAGCCGGTCAATATATCCTCCTAAGTTCACGGATAAATCACCCTGTGAAGTAGTAATCGTTATCATGCCACTTATCTTTTCCTCGTTACCTTTAATCCTAAAGGGAGCCAGTCGTCGGTCAATCTCTATTAAGCGACGGAGATAGCGAATAATGACAGCACGATTGATCAGTTGTATACCATTGAGTTGTGGTAACTGTTTAGTACCGAAATACTCTTTGCAAAGGGCTTTGTCAACAGTTCGCTCGATTAAATCACGTCGTTTTAACATCTCATCAATAGCATGCTTAGTAATAACACCTTCATGGTCTTGCATGCTGTTATACAACCACTCAGCTGCCTTATGGAAAACATTACCAAATATCCGTCCATCAATGTCTTCATTATCAGTAACATTTTCTTTGATACCTCTGATGTCATAATAGTAGAACTGCAACGGACATCTCAGATAACGATTGATAGAGCTAGGAGAGATATAATTATTACGTATTTCTACCAATCTCTTCATACAAAAAGAATCTTTCTTTTGGGCTCGAGGATTCCTTATGATTATTTGATGGGAAGGAACAAGCGTAAACTGTTTTACCGTGTGATTACTCTCTACAAGCAGTTGGAGCATAAACCTGCTCATCTCACCACGTTGACTACCTTCTGTGCTATTATTATAAAGGATTGTAATATCTTCCGCCCTCTGTAAAAGTCGATGGAAATAATAGGAATAAACAGCAACCTTATATTCCACCGTCGTCAGTCCGTATGCCTTACGGATGCTATGTGGAATAAAACTGGCATCATTGACATTCTTTGGCATGTTCCCTTCATTGCAGGAGAGAAGTATCACGTGTTTGAAATCAATATTTCTGGTCTCTAACACACCCATAATCTGCACGCCAACAGCCGGTTCACCATGGAAGGGTATCGAAGTAGACTGAAATAGTTGAACGACCAAACGCTGCATCGTTACAGTATCTACACGAAGTCCATCCTGCATCAAGTCGTAAAGTCTGTTTAACAGCGTATAAACGCTGAAAAGAGAGTCTGCTGCCAACGGATCAGTTATCTCATTCTTTCCTATCTCCTTGATAATCTGCTGTACCCACCGTATAGTTTCCGGATCATCTGAAGGTACGATATCCAGCAATTCCTTTCGTATCAGAGTATAATATGGATGATGCTGTATCTTCTTCATCTGATATTTTTTCATCTTACCCTGATGATGGAGTGATAATAGATTCATCACCAATGAGTAGATGGGCATATTTATTAAAGGATAACCTGTAGTGATATTCACTTTCTCCAACTCATCCGGCAAACAATGGATTACTGACTGTAAGAGATTCTCGTCACACATCACAATGGCAGTATCCTTGCCGTCTTTTATCCTATCATTTTTCAACAACCACGTCGGGAGATAACGTGCTTGTGCATCTTCTGTTGTTGAACTGATATAAGCAATTGTCTTCGGATCATTAAAATGTTGATAAGCAGACGTGTCAGAGATAGCATTGGGAAACTCTTGCAGATACTGTTTGAGAAATAATCCGGCTTCTGCATTCTCATTTTTGAGATAATAATCATCATAATCCCAATAAAACAATGCTTTATCCGCATCTTTCAACTTCCGGAACAGGGTTCGCTCAACTGTCTGCAATACGTTAAAACCTACAAACAGATAATGCTCATATTCAAATGTAAGACTGTCTTCAACAGCAACATTTCTGTATAACATACCCTCATAGGCAATACCTTGACTCTTTAGTCGGTCATGGAAATCGTGATAAATATCAGCCAGATGTACCCACATCTTGAGAAAACGTTGTTTCAGTTCTGTGTTATTGGAGATATCAACAAAATTTTTGAAGAACTGTTTGAGACTTTCCTTCTGTTCTTCAGAGAGGAAATCAGTGTCGTCAAACTGATGGATGTCCTTGACATTTTCAAAAACCTTATCCGCATCAGCCATATTCTTGTCAATATCATCAAAATCAGCAATCAGCAACTGTCCCCAACTGAAAAAGTGATCCAATGTCTCATCAGAACCGGTTTGTTGTAGATAACTGTTGTATAATTCACAAATCAGTTTCAAAGGATCACCAACCACCAACTGGGAATGCTGACGGAATAGTTCACTGATGGTGATATATCTTGGACTCCAGATGGGTTTCCCGGAGATCTTTGCAAGGTACTCATTGAGAAACAGGGATGCCCGTTTGTTGGTGAACACCACGACAACTTTTGACAAATCATTGCCAAATCGATTGAAAATATCTTCTGCTACGTATTCAAGAAACTTCTTCATTTTACAGGAACTATTTTATTGGTATAAACCATCCAAAGGTAACCCTCTACTTGAGAATATCCCATCTGTATGAGTAACTCCATATATCTTCTAACCTGACTCTTATAGTCATCAATGAACTTTCCGAACTTGAAGTCCACTACAACTGCTTTGTTGCCGTCAACCATCACACGGTCAGGCCGTTTGTCAATGACATGTCCTTCTTTATCAACAGTCAGAATCGAACATTCATTGTACAGGGTCCAATGCGGTGAGAACCATGATGCTACCCGTGGATCATGCAATCGCTTGTCAAGCATATCTTGCAAATGTTCCAGCGAGATATCATCATCATACAAGATACCTTCTTGCTCTAAAGCTTTCAAAACCATCGGCACATCATCTTTTGTACGTATCTTTGAGAAAAGATAGTGTAAGACATTACCTATCTTAATATATGCATTCTGGTGTGAGGGTTCGTCATCAGCCAAGAATTCTTTACTCTTATTGCTTTGTTGGAATACCACCTGATGATGAGTTGGATGGTATTCCAGCGGTTCATCGACTGGCAATGAAGTAAAGACATTCTTTTCTGACTGTTCAGATTTGTCTTCCTTCTTCTCCGTACCCGGAATTGTGCCATATTCGAAGAGTATGCTGTTATCATCTGATTGATACAGTGCATCAGTGATATCTTCTGAAAGATCATCTAAAACCCTTTCAACCAACTCACTACGAAATTTCGAATCACGCTTTCTGCCTATAACAAATAATCCTTTCTTTGCTCTTGTGAATGCCACATATAACAAATTAAGATTATCAACAACATTCTGAAGATGTTCATGCTGATAGTCTTCATTGAAAATCGATTCGGTAAGTTGTGAAGAGTACTTTACAGGCACGATAGGCATGGCGTTGAAAGGAGCAATAGGAGGTTCGAACCATATGGGAGCACTATGTTCCAGGAGCCAGTCACAGAAAGGTATGATAAGATATGGGAACTCCAAACCTTTGCTCTTGTGTATGCTAATCAACTGAATACCGTCAGCTACATTCGTCTGTATGGTTTTCTTCTTTAAAGTGTTATCCCATTCTTCTATGAATAGTAAAATGTCTGATCCGTTATCTCGTGAGAATGTCATCACCTCATCAAAGAATTTATACAGATATGCACCCTCATGGGGTATGAGTGACAACTGTAGTTGTGTGAACAACGTTTCGAGAAGATCTATCAGAGAAAGATGCTGAAAACGCTGTGGATCAGCAAAAATGTCATCAACATCTACAGTAGCATGGATATGGCCAATAGTACTCTTGATATTCTCCTTGTAGATGGTCACATCAGGATATAACAATAGTCGAAGACTATCCATGAGCGTTGTGACAGTCATAGAAGAATGCAATTCAAAAGCTTCCTCACTAATGATATTCACGACAGGACGTGTTTGCATGAAATAATTTGCAATTCGTGGAACGTCTGTTTTTTTATTACGAACAAGTATGGCAATATCTTTTTGAGGAATACCCATAGCAAGTAGTCTGTCCACATGCTGACCTACCATCTCACACATGGACAGATCGGTAAACTCCTTTGAAGTAAAGAGTTGTACATTTACATAACCGTCTTTCTTCTCTGGATTTTTCTTTTGCTGACAGACGTTTTTGTATGCTGCACGTATAGATTCCGCTCCGACAGGATTGTTATACTTGGTGGCTATGTCCGATGCTTCTTTCTCTACAGCATGGGTAAAGAAGATATTATTGAAATGCACGATGTTGGTGTATGACCGGTAGTTTTTATCTAACGGTTTGATGTCAAGGACTTTCTTACTATCAGCAAACTGATCGGTAATACCATTAAGCAACTGCCAGTCACTGTTTCTCCAACGGTATATACTCTGTTTTACATCTCCGACGATAAGGTTGTTCACCAGTTTTCGTTGTTCGTCAGTTATTGCATGGCTCATTGTCTCCTTCAGAAGAAGTAAGAAGTTTTCCCACTGTACCTTACTCGTATCTTGAAACTCATCGATCATCACATGAGACAGTTGTGAACCGATCTTTTCAAAGACAAATGGTGTGTCAGTATCTTTCATCAAATTCTGCAGGAGCTGTTGCGTGTCACTCAACAGGAATCGGTTCGTCTCTTGATTCAGTTCGTGTACTTTATCTTCAATCTGATGCAATAAACGCACCTGATTGATATTATTCAGGATGAGGGTTGCTGAGACATACTCTTTCAATAATCGCTTTCGAGCTTGTTCTGCCTCAAGCAACAAAGGATGTAACACAGAGGTGATCACACTGAGAATTTGTATCCGGTTGCGGTTCGTCTTTGTCACCCATGTTTCAGGATCATTAATACATTTATTAAGTGATGTATTTACACATGACTTGTCGCTGATCTTTCCTTCTTTGAGCTTCTTGAAATAGTTATATATCTTCGTATTGCCGGAAAAGTCACTTTCACACAATCCATGTTTTTCCAAAAGATCATAGAACCGGTCACAATAGTTGCTCATGGTCTTTCTTACATCTTCCCGTATCTGGCGCAGCATGCTGACATACCTCTTGAATGAGTCACCTTGCATGGCTTCCCCCAGTGCCTTACTGTTTTTCTTATAAAAATCCTTGAAAATATTCATACCCATCTCTTTCAATGAGTATATCACATTCCAGCTTTTATCATTGTCGATGGTTTCTTCGATATATTGAATCAACCATATCAGCATCGGGTCATTAGGAGAGAACGACTCAATGATCTCATCCACAGCTTGTCTCTCTATTTGTTGGTCGTCGAGACTAATATGGAGGTTGGCCGTGAGGTTCAGTTCCTTCGCGAGGTTACGTAAAACACTCTGGAAAAAAGAATCTATGGTCTCGATACGAAAATAATGATAATGATGAATGAGCAGGTGCAAGGCTATACCGGCTCTCTCACGAATCATTTCTTCGGAATAGTCTATCTTCTCTCGTATTTTCTCAAGGTAATCATCTGACTCCGATAAACCTTTCCATATACCATAGAGTTGTGAAAGAATACGTTCCTTCATCTCTTCGGTCGCTTTGTTGGTAAAGGTCACTGCCAAGATATTCTTGTATGCCAGTGGATTCTCAATCAGGAGAGAGATGTACTCCACTGCCAGTGTGAATGTTTTACCGCTACCGGCACTTGCTTTATATACTGTTAATTGTTTTGTCATAAATCTTTTTGTAAGCTCCTAAATTCATTAAGTCCATAAAATATTAATACATCATCACCAGTCTCTAAACAATTCAAAACCTACTTTACATCCGATACCATCATATCTGAAATTCTTTATCCCCACAAAGAGTCCGAAGGAGAAATAACGATTTTTCAACCCATAGCCAAACTCATTATAAGGATGTACCTTTTGCAATAATAATGTATTGACATAGATACGTTCTGTCTCCACAAAATGTCCGAGATGTGGCAGGTTTGAGAGTAATAACAGCGGTGACTCATAGGTGATGTTCGAACGTACATAGTAGTCGGAAGAGTTATATGTTTCTTGTTTCAACAACTGAAATTCACCGGTCCAGTCATCATTCCATCCTAACATATACTCATCACGGAAATTCTCAAAGTCGAGGAAATACTCTTCTTTGTCTTTCATCGTATACATACCGAAGCCTAATCGCATGCTGAGTGATCGTAATCGTGAAAAAGGTCTCAGCCAGTTGGCATCAACCTCCAACCGTCCGTAATTCATGTCAGATTTACCGACACCCTTGATACCTTGCTCATAATTGATGGTGAACATCGGTCCATGCCATGACCACGGTCGGATCTGTGTCTCTATCATAGGAGCAAAAGTGTGGTAGGTATCAGGCTGTCCAATCTGTTGGAATGCGGCTTTGTCAACAGCCGATCGGCGGTGGAAAGTCGTACCGGCACTGATACTCCATCGATCAGATATGTCATAGTTGGTGATTAGTCTCATCTTTGTGTCTTTGAAGTAGTCGAGCATCAAATGCTTGTAGGTGCTGTCATTCTCTTCATCAGTAGCGTATTCCCTCACGCTCTTGTTACGGATGCGGTTACCGTTACCTACTTCAAGCTCTACATAGCCATGCCGTTTCTTGTTGAATGTGAACCGGATGGGTGTGGTGAAATAAAACTGTTTCTGCTTGAAAGAATAACCCATGCGGGTATAAAACGACAAATTGGTATTATCGGAAAAAGCATAGTTACTACGTATTTTCATCTTATAGGTAATACCTCTACGACCGCTGTAGCTGACGTATAGAGGATTCAAAATAGGTGAAATACGGAAACTTCCTTGATCATTAGGACCGAAAGACCCTTTAATACGATTCACAAGATTATCTCCAAAATAGTCCCATAGTACGCGTTTCCAGACACTCCGTTTCTTTGGTGGTCGCAGACTGTCAAACTGATGAATCGAGTCATATCGCTCATACGCCTGCTGGAAGTCGTAGGGTAGGGGAATTGGCCGTACCTGTTCCATCAATGTCATATCGTGTGAGTTACTGATAGAGTCAGGAATGATATCCGCCATGCTGTATAATATCTGTTGGGAGGTACGTATATGATTCTTCATGTATCTGAAGTCTGCTTCAATCTGACACTTTTTCGGGAAGAACGACATAAGTACCTGATCGCCCATCTCTGTAGTGACATGAAAGGTAATCATATCGTATTCACCTGAAAACTCCACCATTTGTATCCTACCTGTGTGGTAATCAACAATCGCTTTACCACTTACCACCTGTGTGTTACGTTTCTTTGGACGGAATACGATCTCCACACGGTCATCGGTAAGGAAACTGATGCCATAACGGTAGAAAACCTTGTTTTTAAAGTGGAAAGGAGAGAGAAGACGGTTATTGATCAGAGACACATCATACAAATTAGGAATCATGTATTCAACCAATGTGGGCATTGTTTGTTTATACCTTGGAACTGTTCCCACACTGATCTGTCTGTTGAACTCATAATCCTTAAACTCTTTGAACTTCAACTTTGTATATGTCTCACCAAAGTATTCCGTGTCTTTTCCACGAGCAAGAACGTGCATGCTCGGCACAGTCATTAAAGTAATGTCTTTCTTGAGCGTCTGAACCTTGTAACGGATATAGATATTCATATCCAATCCGTTAAAACCTTTCTTCAACGTATAGTCATAGAGTGCTTTATATGAGAAGACGCGATTCATGATCAGTGAATCTTTATCATCCCAAGGAGATATCGCAGCGTTTATCCTAAGACAAACGATGAGAAATAAACATACTATGACTGTTTTATTTGTCAATTAAAACAATTTAGTTATTAATGAGTATATAATAGATTGTTGAAGTACCTAATATTATTCCATGCAAAGATAGTACTTTTTGTTTACACTGCCAAACATATAATTATAATTGTTTTCCATATAAGGCAACTATCTTTACAACTTTTATCGGATTTCTTTTTCTAAAGGAAATAATCATCACGGAGGGTAGAAAAGACCACCTTTACAATAGGAAAAAGTCACCTTTGCAATAGGAAAAGACCACCTTTACTAAAAGGAAAAGATATCTTTCTTTTTACCATAGTCTTTGGGCTATTAAAACACATCCCCTTACACTTGAAAGCATAAGGGGATGTTTTGGATGTATGTAAAATTATTAATGTTCGGACTATCCTAAATATTTCATCAGGATCTTTGCATTTCCACTCTCACGAAGCTTGGTAATACTCTTCTCACGAATCTGACGAACACGCTCGCGGGTAAGTCCTAACTGATCTCCGATCTCTTCCAAGCCTTTTTCTGGACGACCAATACCGAAGCACTCGCAGATAATGATACGCTCACGGTCTTTCAAAACTTTGTTTAATACAGAATCAAGCTCTTGAGCCATACTCTCATGATCTACCTGACGGTCTGTACGACTGTCATCACCACTAGGCATCACGTCTAACATACAGTTATCCTCACCATCTTGGAATGGTGCATCTATACTGACATGATGACCGTCAGCAGCAAGACTCTGACCGATTTTCTCTTCATCAATATTCGTAGCTGCGCTCAACTCAGAAACAGAAGGATGACGCTGATGCTCCTGCTCAAACTTATTGATTTCGTGATTGATCTTACTCAAAGAACCAACCTGGTTGAGGGGGAGACGAACGATACGACTCTGCTCTGCGATAGCTTGAAGGATACTCTGACGAATCCACCATACAGCATAAGAGATAAACTTAAAGCCGCGTGTCTCATCAAACTTCTGGGCTGCTTTGATTAATCCGATGTTTCCCTCGTCGATTAAGTCAGTCAGTGTAAGTCCTTGGTGTTGATACTGCTTAGCAACAGATACGACAAATCTCAGGTTAGCAGTAACTAACTTGTTCTTTGCGCGTTCTCCTTCCGGTCCTCCTTTTTTTATCTTTTGTGCCAACTCAATCTCCTCATCAATGGAAATAAGTGGAGCTCGTCCAATTTCTACCAGATACTTATCTAAGGCCTCACTAGAACGATTAGTGATGCTTTTTTGAATTTTAAGTTGTCTCATATTTAACCCTAAAAATATCTAATTGCCTGATTTTCAATAATATAATTAAAATTTAGTACTAAAAGCGATGCAAAATTATAAAAAATATCAATAAGTTGTACACCCAGAAACGTTAATATAATATAAATAAGTATACATATAATATATGATTCGGTAAAAACGAATACTTATGGTTGTATACAGAAAAAAGTCTTATACTCGTCTTCAAAGTTGGGAGTAAAAACATTCTTATGGTAGTTTTCCATGATTTCATCATGACTCCAAAAGCGACCGCCAGCCAACTCTTCAGGGTTTGGACAGGGTAAACCATCATAAACAGTTTTATAAACATATACCAGTTCTCGTTCACGTTTACCCTCGAAAACATATTTCCCAAGGAATACCGGTGTAAACTCATTGATTCCCAATTCTTCTCTTACTTCCCGATAAAGTGCTTCTTCAACAGTCTCGCCATAGTCTACATGTCCTCCCGTTGCAGTATCCCAACGGTTGGGTTGTATGTCTTTCCAAGCTGGGCGCTGCTGCAAAAACAGTTCTCCCTGGGGATTGAACACATGCAGATGTACAACAGGGTGAAGAATTTTTGTTCCGTCATGGGCCTGTCCTCTGAGAATACTGCCAATGACATGACCATTGATGTCGACGACTGGAAAACGTTCTTGTTGATTATCCATGATATAAATAGTAAACGAGTAGACAAGTAGACGAGTAGACGAGTAAACAAGTAAACGAGTTATTACTTTATAGTAATTTTACATAGCAATCGTTCCACGCATCGATAAGCTTGGGAGCTTTTTCGAAGAACCCATACAGAGAACTTCCACTGCCCGACATAGCAGCATAGAGTGCACCCTGCTGATAGAGTTGTTCCTTTATCTCTTTGAGGCGTGGATATTGTGGGAAAATACTATCTTCAAAATCGTTCTTCAACAGTTCACGCCACGTACGGATGTCTTGTTGTACGATCTCACGACATTTTATTTCTGTCGCACGGGGCGTGATATGGGCAAAAGCCTCACGTGTGGATACGGCAATGGGCGGTTTGACGATCAGCAGGTGATAAAGGCTTAAATCAAGAGAAATAGGTGT
>JAFZPF010000171.1 GCA_017550455.1 Prevotella sp. | reverse complement strand
TCTCCAAGAGTTCTGCCGTTGACACCTTTGCCTGTGATGCAGCCTCGTTGACAGCCTTGTCGATGAGCTGCTCTTTCAATCCGCGGTTTTCAATAAACCGATAGATGCTCTCTTTGAGATCCTCATATGGCTCCAACTGCTTACGATCGTGCATCAAGATAACATGATAGCCTACCGGAGAGAGGACTGGGGCACTGATCTCCCCTTTGTTCAAGGCATAGGCAGCATCCTCAAACTCCTTGAGTGTCTGTTTAGGACGTATCCAAGACAGTTTTCCGCCATTAGCAGCAGATCCCGGATCCTCCGACACACGTTTTGCCAGTGCCGCGAAATCAGCCCCGTTCTTCAGCGCGTTATAGACAGAGTCAATCCTTTGTCTTGCCTTATTCAGGTCCTCTGCAGAACCTTGCTGTTTGGTACGGATCAGGATATGAGAGAGGTTCACCAATCCTTTAGGGCCGATATCCTCTTTGGTATTATTATAGATTTTCCGAGCCTCTGCCTCCATCTCGCTATCTGAAAAGAAAGAGGGTTTTACCTGCTGATCACGATAGGTGGCAAATTCCTGCTTGAAGGAAACCAATGTATCCAAATGTTCATCAAGGGCAGCCATCACCTTAAGTTTATAATTGATGAACAAGTCCACATACTCTTCGACAGTCTTCTTGTCGATGACACCCTCGGAGTTGTTCTTGTTATACGAATAGACGAACTCAGAGCGCAATACCGGTTGTCCGTTAACCGTCATGATTACCGGATCATTGTTCTGCGCAAACAGTGTCGTTGCCGTCGTCAGCAGGATTCCCAAAAGGATATTGACTCTTGTCATGGATAAAGAAATAAAATGATAGTAACTATAGTAACAATAGTAACAATAGCTCTAAACTCTAAGCTCTAAACTCTAAACTATTATTCAGGTCTTGAGTAGTTAGGTGCCTCGCTAGTGATAGAGATATCATGTGGATGGCTCTCCAATACACCGGCATTAGTGATACGTGTGAACTTTGCATGATGCAAGTCTTCGATGGTCGCTGCACCGCAATAGCCCATACCTGAACGAAGACCACCTGTCAACTGGTAAATCACCTCCTGCAAGGTGCCTTTATAAGGAACGCGTCCGGCGATTCCTTCCGGAACAAGTTTCTTGACATCAGAGGTGCCCGACTGGAAGTAACGGTCTTTAGAACCATTCTCCATAGCCTCCAACGAACCCATTCCACGATAGCTCTTGAACTTACGGCCATTGAAGATAATCGTATCACCAGGACTCTCTTCCGTTCCAGCTACCAGAGAACCGATCATCACACAATGGCCTCCAGCTGCCAACGCCTTCACCACATCACCGGAATAGCGGAGACCGCCATCGGCAATCAGAGGCACATCCGTACCCTTAAGGGCACTGGCCACATCATAGACAGCACTTAACTGTGGAACACCCACACCGGCAACGATACGTGTCGTACAGATACTACCCGGGCCGATACCCACCTTCACACAGTCGGCTCCGTTCTCTACCAGCATCTTAGCAGCCTCATCGGTAGCCACATTACCTACCACGATATCAATATCAGGGAATGCCTTCTTTGCCTCGTGTACCTTTTCTATAACTGATTTTGAATGTCCGTGAGCAGTATCGATAACTATAGCATCGACACCGGCATCCACCAATGCCTGCATACGGTCAAAAGTATCAAAGGTAACACCCACACCGGCAGCCACACGCAGACGACCTTTCTCATCCTTACAGGCCATTGGCTTATCTTTTGCCTTGGTGATATCCTTATATGTAATCAAGCCTACCAGGTGGTTATTCTTATCCACGACAGGCAGTTTCTCAATCTTATTAGCCTGGAGGATCTCTGCGGCCGCATTCAAGTCGGTCTGCAGATGTGTGGTGACAAGGTTGTCCTTCGTCATCACCTCATCGATCTTCTTGTCTAACCGACGTTCAAAGCGCAAGTCACGGTTGGTGACAATACCTACCAGATAATTGTCATCGTCCACGACAGGGATTCCTCCGATATGGTATTCCGCCATCATATTGAGTGCATCCTGAACCGTCCTACCGCGACGAATGGTTACCGGATCGTATATCATACCGTTCTCTGCACGTTTGACGATAGCCACCTCACGTGCCTGAGCCTCAATAGACATGTTCTTGTGTATAACACCGATACCACCTTCACGGGCTATGGCAATAGCCATCGCGCTCTCTGTGACGGTGTCCATTGCTGCTGTCACAAAGGGTATATTCAGGTTGATATTACGGGAAAACCTGGTTTTCAACTCTACCTCTTTAGGTAGTACTGCTGAATAAGCTGGGATTAAAAGGACGTCATCAAAGGTTAATCCGTCCATAACGATTCTGTCTGCAACAAATGATGCCATAAGTACTTTACAATTTATTGCATGCAAAATTAGTAATAATTTTGTAGATTAGGAATGCTTTTTAAGAAAAACATGCCTTATTAATGCTATTTAACCAATGATTCGCTCATTATAAGCATGATGGATATTGATTTCTTTTTGTAAACCGTTATTTACTCTTGCATCATAACATTTGGCGGGCAGTCTTCCGGACGGCTTCCCCATTCCTTGTTAGGTTGAGAGCCCATAACGAACTTCAGGACTCCTCCATTCTTAATCATCTCGTGTGTGATATAGTTCTTCGTATAGGGTTCTCCATTCCAGGTAGCACTTTGGATAAAACAGTTCTCGTCGGAAACATTCTCTGCCTGGATATAGAAGTTTCCTATCTTTGCTATGCTGAACATCGGAGTGCCTATCATATAGTAAGGTGTAGCAGGACAAACCGGATAAAAACCTAAGGCAGAGAAGATATACCATGCGGACATCTGTCCAGCATCCTCATTACCGCTTAAACCGCCCGGTACATCCAGGTACTCTGTCTTCATAATATGTCTTACCCATTTCTGCGTACGCCAGGGTTCACCGGCATAGTTGAACATATAAGCCACCTGATGACAAGGTTCATTCCCGTGCCAGTACAACCCTTCCGTGAACATGGAATCCAAACGCGCCGTATAACGATCCTTACCACCCATCACCTCCATCAGACCGTAAGGATCATGCGGTACGAACCATGTGTAGTGGCAAGTAGCCCCTTCCGTGATAAAAGGCACTCGGTTTACCTGATCCTTGTTATTCAGCCATTTCCCATTACGATAACGTCCGTCGGCCCACCCTGTACGAGGATTAATGACATTGCGCCAATTGGCAGCTCTTTTCATCAACAGTTGATAATCATCATTCTTTCCTAATTTCTTCGCCACCTGTGCCAATGCAAAATCATCGTAAGCATATTCAAGAGTCCTGCTCACTTGCTCATGCGTATGGAAAGCTTCCATCACACTGTCTTCCATCGGGATATAACCATATTTCAGATAACTGTCAAGTGCACGACGCCCCATACCATTACGATATTCTTCTGCCGTCGCTGGAATCTCAAAAGCATTTTTGCGCATAGCCTCATAGGCTTTCTGAACATTCAGGTTATTGATCCCTTTCATGATTGCATCGGAAAGAGCAGCCACGCAATGGTCACCGATCATAGCTGCTGTATAACTGTTCCAACAGGGGAAAATTGGGAGCCACCCACCTTGCTCATACATATGTACAAGACTGTTCAGCATCGCACTGGTAGTCGGTTCTATAAGGATATTCAGCGGATGTAGTGCCCGGAAAGTATCCCACATGGAGAAATCCATATATACCCTTTGATACAGCGGTTTTCCACCAATCTTACCCAAAGAGTGTTGTATCGTTTTTTCTCCGCCGGCAAACGAAGGATATCTGCCATCCTTGTCACTGAAAGCACGTGGCAGGAAACCAGCTCGATAAAGTGCACCGTTAAACTGTCTGATAGCAGCCTCATCATCACCATCCACCATCACTCGTTTCAGCTTCTTCTGCCACGCCTCCACCACCCGGCAACGGGTATCATAAAACTCCCAATGTGGCATCTCCTCATTCAGATTGTTGATAGCGCCCTTCAGATCCACGAAACTACTGCCGGCCTTCACCAGCACATCCTGTCCTTCCAGCACGTCAAAGGCCACCCATGCCACAGTATCTTTCACGCCGTATTCGGCGATGGGCAGTTCAAAAGCCACCACAAACCAACCATTGAAGCCGGCTTTCTCGCCCCATCCCTGATAGATACGGTGAACCGGGTTATAACCATAGACGCAGTTTCTTACCGTATCCACGGTCACAAATCCCTCCTTCTCATCACTGTTAGGGTTGATCACGAAATAAGCCTTACCATCCTTTTGGTAAGTAAATCGGAACATCGCACAATGGCTCAGTCCTGTCATCTCGGCTTTCAGATGTTCATCCGGTAGGATTACTGAGTAATAATCAGGATGAGAAACCTCATCATCGTGACTGAACCGTGAAGCTCTCTCTTCCGGATTAAGACGCAAGTGATCCATCAGAGGCATGAGCGTAAACGTTCCATAATCCTGTGTACATCCTCCCACCAACCAATGACTGTTGCGGAAGCCTTGCAGTTTAGTATCACCATAATAGTATGGAGCGACACATTTATGTTCTGTATCACGTGTCTGGGGTGTCCAGAAATTCATGCCATTGGGTTCTAGCACTGCCGGTATGGTCTGTCCGTGTTCCTCAGAACCTTTTCCATAACGTCCTGCAGTCTTTGTCACGGCATAGTCTGTCCCAACCATGGTATTGATAGCCTCTATGCGCCGAAGGTTTTCAAAGTCAATTATACGGTTATTGACGAATTTCTTCATCTCCTCCCATTTCATATATACCTTAGTAGAGCGCAGTCCCAGTTTTACTTCACGTTCATTATGAAGCACCTTCACAATAACATCCTTACCATTCGTAAAGAAGATCAGTTGTAGGTTAGCGGCCATCGGAAGCACAGCATCCATGTGGTCGGCCCGTTCATCACTCAGAGACTCAGCACCCATCAATGCCAGCAGACGATAGAGATTCGTGTCATGTCCGAAACGCAGATGAGCAGCAACAGAACCTTTACTGATAGCCTCATCAGCATCACTCACGATATGTTGCCACAGACCGATGGCTGAGCGGGCCGGCACACCATAGTTATCCGGACACAGTCCGTTGCATGTCCACATGCGAAGATTATTCTGGTCATAGACAGAACGCCACTCACCCGATGTCAACACATCATCGAAAGAGATATCCAAAGGGACATCCTGCATGTCAGAGGCAATCGTATGTATCTCTGACAGGAGTTTATCTTTATTCTCTACTTTTGAAGGATCTTTAAACAAAGCACTTGCCAGTCGGTCACCTGTCAACCATCCTCTTGGTTTTGTCTTTGCCTCCAATGCTTTCACTTCAGGGGAGGAATAAGCAATCCATGCCATATCCGCAGAGTCAGTTACCAGATCGATTTGCAGGGAAGCGTCGTTTACTTGTTGTCTTAGTTCTTCACAGAAAGCATGCATACTCTTGGCACAGCGATCATACACGCTGCTACGAGCCTCCACCTTCCGATGATCGGCAAAGACATCTGAATAATGATCATACATTCTTTGGGCAATACCTCGATGCTGCTGTACGCCTAACGGTGTCAGTTTTCCACCATTACCCTTTGCATTCTTCCATACCTTTTTCAGTCGTTTCTTCAGGCTCTTGCCCAGTTTTGTCAGATTAGCATCATCCGCGAACTGTGCATTTACCCATTCATAACGACTATCGGAAGGCAGCCACCGTGAACCGTGACGACCATAATGAGAAATATAAAAAGGTTTGAAGCCTTCAGGTACAGCTGTCAGTGTATCTTTAGGTGCATGATAAGCGTAATAGACACCTCCCTTTTGTTCTTGCGCAGTTTGAGCCGATACTGTACAACAGAGCATCAGCAACGCAATTACCACCATTACATAATATCGTACTCTCATCGGCTGCATAATCTTTTTAGTAATATCCTCTTAAGGACATCTGTTTACACAGATATCAGTTTGCCATCTCGCTCAAGAACTTGATACGCACCAAACGCACCTCATCTTCGGTATAATCATCTCCCAACTCATCCATGGCAGCATCCAAATCGTCAGATTCACTCTCCATGAAATAGTCGTAGATATCATCCACATGGTCATCGTCCATTACATCTTCAATGAAATAGTCGATATTGATCTTCGTTCCACTGTATACGATAGCTTCTATCTCATCGAGCAACTCTTCAAAATCCAGTCCTTGGGCATTAGCGATATCGTCGAGGGCAACCTGACGGTCGATACCCTGAATGATCTTCACCTTTAACATCGACTTCTTCGCAACCGTACGTACACGAAGGTCTTCCGGACGCTCTATCTCATTCTCCTTACAGTGTTTCTTGATTAATTCTATAAACTCCTTACCGAACTTACGGGCTTTACCAGCTCCCACACCCTGGATGTTCTGCAGTTCTTCCAAGGTAATGGGATAAACGGTAGCCATCTGTTCCAGGGAAGTATCCATAAAGATAACATACGGTGGGAGCTTAACTTTATTGGCAACATCTCTGCGCAAGTCCTTCAACATCGCATACAGAGCAGGATCAAGGACGGATCCTCTGCCCTCTGAAGCATCCTCGTCATCGACATCGCTGAACTCATTATCCTCAACGATCATAAACGAAGTAGGATGCTTGATGAAACGTTTTCCAGCTGCTGTCACCTTAAGAAGTCCGTAATTCTCCACTTCTTTCTTCAGATAACCAGCAATGAGTGCCTGACGGATAACCGGATTCAACAATTTACGCTCTTGATCTTCACCCAAGCCGAACTCCTCCAACTGGTCGTGCTTATGAGCTACTATATCATCAGTGGCCCGGCCTGTGACGAAGTCGATAACATAATCCGTACGGAAATCCTCCTTTATGGCTAGAATCGACTTGAGTATAATCAGTAGTTCTTCACCAGCTTCCTTCTTAACCTTTGGATGGAGACAGTTATCACAACTGCCACAGTTATCCTTATTGTATTCTTCACCGAAGTAATGCAGCAACATCCGTCGGCGACAGACAGATGACTCAGCATAGGCAGCGGTCTCCTGAAGAAGTTGCCTGCCAATATCCTGCTCTGCCACAGGTTTTCCTTCCATGAACTTCTCCAGTTTCTGCAAGTCTTTATACGAATAGAACGCTATGCAGTTGCCTTCTCCACCATCACGACCGGCACGGCCGGTCTCCTGATAGTATCCCTCCAGGCTCTTGGGGATATCGTAATGGATCACAAAACGCACATCGGGTTTATCGATACCCATACCAAAAGCGATTGTTGCCACGATCACATCGATACGCTCCATCAGGAAATCGTCCTGTGTAGTACTGCGGGTGAGTGTATCCAGTCCTGCATGATAGGGAGCCGCCTTGATATTATTAGCACAAAGGACAGCTGACAGTTCCTCCACTTTTTTACGTGACAGACAATAGATAATACCACTCTTTCCCGGATTCTGAAGAATATATTTGACGATTTGTTTGTCGATATCCTTTGTCTTTGAGCGTACCTCGTAATAGAGATTCGGGCGATTAAAAGAACTTTTGAACTCGTGGGCATCAAGGATTCCCAAACTCTTCTTGATATCTGTACGCACCTTATCAGTGGCTGTTGCAGTAAGTGCTATGACCGGTGCCTGTCCAATCTCGTTCATGATAGGTCGGATACGGCGATATTCCGGTCGGAAATCGTGTCCCCATTCTGAGATACAATGAGCCTCGTCTATAGCATAAAAAGATATCTTACAGGTTTTGAGGAAGTCAACATACTCCTCTTTCGTCAGTGACTCCGGTGCAACATACAACAGTTTTGTCTTACCTTTTTGTATGTCGTTCTTGACCATGTCGATAGCCGCTTTGTTCAGGGAAGAGTTCAGATAATGTGCCACACCCTCTTCATCGCTCATGCCATTGATGACATCCACCTGGTTTTTCATCAAGGCTATCAGTGGAGAGATGACGATTGCCGTTCCCTCCATCAATAAAGAGGGCAACTGGTAGCACAATGACTTTCCCCCACCTGTTGGCATCAATACAAAGGTATCGTTGCCGGAGATAACATTGCGGATAATCGCTTCCTGATCACCCTTAAACTTATCGAAGCCGAAATACTCCTTCAGCATCTTGGTAAGA
The DNA here is from genome assembly GCA_017550455.1 of Prevotella sp. Taxonomy (GTDB): domain Bacteria; phylum Bacteroidota; class Bacteroidia; order Bacteroidales; family Bacteroidaceae; genus Prevotella. Next base: position 12,607 of record JAFZPF010000171.1, on the reverse strand, counting down.
TTCATTTCTTTCGCCATAGATTAGCACTCCTCCTTTTAATTATCTTACTAAGCTGTTGTTAAGCTATTTTCAACTGTTGCAAACGAGCCTTGTCGATTTGTTTCTCAGCGTAGTCTAAGGTAACGTCAAATTTCTTTACATCAGTTGAAGGTATCTCAAACATGGCATCCATCATGATAGCCTCCACAATCGACCTTAATCCGCGAGCACCCAATTTATATTCCACCGCACGGTCAACGATATAATCCAAGGTCTCTTTCGGGAAGGTTAATTTGATGCCATCCATCTTAAAGAGTTTTATATATTGTTTCACTATTGAATTCTTCGGTTCTGTCAATATTCTGTGTAAGGCCTCTTTATCGAGTGGATCCAGATAGGTAAGCACCGGCAGTCGTCCAATGATCTCCGGTATCAAACCAAACGACTTTAAGTCTTGCGGCAGGATATACTGCATCAAATTCGACTTATCAATTTTCCTTACATTCTGAACATTCTTATAACCAATCACATGCATGTTGAGCCGATGGGCAATCTTCTGTTCTATTCCATCAAAGGCACCGCCACAGATAAACAGGATATCTTTGGTATCCACATGTACATAATCCTGGTCAGGATGTTTACGACCACCCTTTGGGGGAACATTCACCACACTCCCCTCGAGCAGTTTCAACAACCCCTGTTGCACACCTTCGCCACTCACATCACGAGTGATGGAAGGGTTATCGCTCTTACGGGCTATCTTATCAATCTCATCGATAAAGACAATGCCTCGCTCAGCAGCTTCCACATTATAGTCGGCCACCTGCAGCAAACGACTTAATATACTCTCTACATCCTCACCCACATAACCGGCTTCCGTAAAGACCGTAGCATCGACAATCGTAAAAGGAACGTCCAACAGTTTGGCAATAGTACGAGCCAGCAATGTTTTTCCAGTACCTGTACTGCCCACCATGATGATATTACTCTTCTCTATCTCTACGCCGGAACGATCTTCCGGTTGCAGGAGCCTCTTATAGTGGTTGTATACTGCAACAGAAAGGAAACGCTTGGCTTCATCCTGCCCAATGACATATTGATCCAGATATTGCTTTATCTCCACAGGCTTTGGCACTTTATCCAATTTAAAACCGGGAGATTTCTTCCCTCCTTTTTTTTGTTGCTGAGCACCCAACACACCGGATGACAATACGATGTCGTGAGCTTGCATGGCACAATCTTCACAGATAAAGCCACTGATACCTGTTATCAACAATCGGACGTCATTCTCTCCTCGTCCGCAAAAGCTACATACCTTTTTCATTTCTTCTTCGTCAATACCTCATCAATCATTCCATAGGCCTTAGCCTCTTCTGCATTCATCCAATAATTTCTGTCAGAGTCTGCCCACACCTTCTCATAAGGTGTATGTGAATGGTTTGCTATAATCGTATAAAGTTCTTTCTTATATTTCTGAATCTCTCTGGCTTCAATCTCAATATCTGAAGCCTGTCCCTGTACACCGCCTAACGGTTGATGGATCATCACACGACTGTGTGGCAAGGCGAAACGCTTTCCTTCTTCTCCGCTGACCAAAAGTACAGCAGCCATGGAAGCAGCCATTCCTGTACATGTAGTAGAGACACTGGAGGTAATAAACTGCATAGTATCATAGATTCCCAAACCGGCAACGACACTTCCACCGGGGCTATTGATATAAATGGTAATGTCTCTATCTGGCTCAGAGAAGTCGAGGTACAACAATTGTGCCTGTAACGTATTGGCAGTATAGTCGTCAATCTCTGTTCCCAGAAAGATAATACGGTCCATCATCAAACGTGAGAATACATCCATCTGCGTGACGTTCAACTGTCGTTCCTCGAGAATATAAGGATTAAGGTATCTTGTCTGTGCTTTTATCACATCATCCAAAACCATACTGTTCAAGCCTAAGTGCTTTGTAGCATATTTCCTAAAGTCGTTCATAATCTATTAAAATTAATATAAATAAAAAGGGCTATCAACCTTTTTAAAAATCGTTGTAGCAACAAAGATAACAAAAAAAGTTGATAACCCCTAATATATTTGAGGTTTTTTTCTAAAAAAAGATTATTAACCTCTCATCATCTCATTAAACTCTTCCAAAGAAACATCTTTATTGTTCAATTTAACAACAGTCTTGAGAGCCTCTGTCAGTTTGCGATCGATACTGCGGTCAACGAGATTATCAACATATTCTTTCTTCTTAAGCATGTCATTGGCATAATTCTCAAGATACTCGTCAGGAACATTGCTCATTCCATACTGTGCAAACTGTGCACGGGCAGCTTCCTTGGCAGCCTCTTTAATATCGTTGTCATCGATCTTAACGTTATTGGCCTCGACCAACTGCTCTTTCATCAGATGCCATGCCAATTCCTTAATACTCAGATCAAAGTTCTTCTCCACGTAATCAGCTTCCTTGTCTTTGTTATTGTTCTCCATGACACGCTTCAGAAGTGCTTCGGGGAAAGTAAGGGTACCTACTTTATCCTCACAGTATTTACGTACATCCAGCAAGAACTTATAGTCACTGTCAACGGCGAACTGTGCCTTCAGGCTCTCAGCAATCTTCTCACGGAACTCTTTCTCGTCCTTGACAGTACCCTCTCCAAATACTTCATCGAACAGCTGCTGATCAACAGTTGCAGGAACGAAACGAGAGATTTCTGTTATCTGATAACTGAAGTCAGAAGTGATATCCTTGGCTTCTTCCTTTGTAATCTTCAACAAAGAAGACACCTCCACATCACTCTCCGGATATGCCTTACGGGGGTTGAAGGTAATCACATCACCCAGTTTTACACCATTGAAAAGAGCTTTCTGCTCTTCCACTTTGATGTAATTTGGAAGCATGGAAGCACTTTCAACCGTAATACCACCTTCTTTTGTCTCACCGTTCTCATCCAACTCACGGAGATCACCCTTCAGAATATCATTATCCTGATAAGTCTCCGGCTTCTCGTAATGACCCTGACGGGAAGCATACATCTTAACCTGCTGATCGACAGTCTCGTCAGAAGGGTTAATGGTATAATAATCAATCTTATCTTTACTTGACAGTTCAAGGGTAAATTCAGGAGCCACAGCAATGTCAAAGACAAATGTATAAGGTGCAGGACCTTCGATATCAACCTCTACCTGCTTCTCAGAAGGAAGGGGCTCTCCCAGCATCTGGATTTTATTGTCATTAACGTACTTATAGATTTCCTGTCCCAACACTTTGTTGATCTCGTCTACCTTCACGGCATTACCATATTGGCGCTTGATCAAACCCATAGGCACTTGTCCAGGGCGGAAACCGGGAAGATTCGCTTTCTTACGATAATCTTTCAACGTCTTCTCGACATTCTCTTTGTAATCTGACTCTTCTACTGTCAAGGTCATCAAACCATTGACTTTGTCCGGATTCTCAAATGTAATTTTCATCTGTTATACTTAATATTTTAATGTTTATCTGAATTGGGCTGCAAAATTACTGATAAATTCTGTAAATCTATTATATAATGTGGAAAAAAAATCATTTTTTAACCGTTTTCCACTGCATTCTCCTGTTCCTCACGGGCTCTACGCTGGTGCTCCTCGTCAATCATCTGGAAGTCTTTCTTCCTCAGAACGAAACTGGTACTGAGATACTTCTCTCTGACAGTTTTGTTGGCAGCCAACTCCTCAGGGGAACCCTTGAAGAGAATCTTTCCTTCAAACAACAGATAGGCACGGTCTGTGATGCTCAGTGTTTCCTGCACGTTATGGTCGGTGATGAGGATACCGATATTCTTGTATTTTAATTGCCATACGATATGCTGGATATCCTCCACTGCGATAGGGTCGACGCCGGCAAACGGTTCATCCAGCATAATAAACTTAGGATCGATGGCCAGGCAACGGGCAATCTCCGTTCTACGGCGTTCTCCTCCTGACAATTGGTCACCTTTGTTCTTACGAACTTTCTCCAGACGGAACTCCTTGATCAGGCTTTCCAGTTTCTCCACCTGATAATCGTGAGGCTTGTCTGTCATTTCAAGCACAGCCATGATATTATCCTCTACACTCAACTTGCGGAAGACACTCGCCTCCTGAGGAAGATAGCCGATACCTGCACGAGCACGTTTATATACCGGGTATCCGGTAATCTCATGATCATCGATATAGATTCTGCCCGCATTGGGAATGATCAGTCCTGTCGTCATATAGAACGAGGTAGTCTTACCGGCTCCGTTAGGACCTAACAGACCGACAATCTCACCCTGTCGTACGTTAATTGACACGTCGTTGACAACCGTACGTTTTCCGTATCTCTTTACCAGCCCTTCTGCACGGAGGATGGAATTAGGGACTTGCTCCTGATTATTCACCTCTTGTTCCGGTACCGGCATTACGATATTCTCATCCATAGTCATTCTTTTTATTCTGCAAAGTTACGAAAAATGTCGTTAATATCATTGAAGAAATAAAAAACTCTTCTTTACATTGCAGATTTTTATTATTTTTTGGTTACTTTTGTATCGAAATTGAAGAAAAGATGTTTATATATAACTGGTTATATACGTTCGGAAAGTATTTGACAATCATGGGCAGGGTTTTCTCCCGGCCTGAACGTATGCGTATGTTCTTCAAGAAATATGTGAAAGAGATGCAGGCTCTTGGTGTTGACTCCATCGGTATCGTACTCCTGATTTCTTTTTTCATCGGTGCTGTTATCTGCATCCAAATGAAGATTAATATCGAAAGTCCGTGGATGCCCCGTTGGGTTGCCGGATATACCACACGTGAGATCATGCTATTAGAGTTCTCCTCTTCCATCATGTGTCTGATCCTTGCAGGCAAGGTTGGTTCGAACATCGCCTCAGAGTTAGGCACCATGCGTGTGACCCAACAGATTGATGCACTGGAGATAATGGGTGTCAACTCAGCAGAATACCTGATATTGCCGAAGATTGCAGCAATGGTTACGATGATGCCTTTCCTGGTTATCTTTTCTTCTGCCATGGGCATTGTCGGTGCATACGCCACAGCATATATCGGCCATATAATGAGTCCCGACGACCTAACGTTAGGTATTCAGCATGCTTTTGTGTCTTGGTTTCTGTGGATGAGTGTCATCAAAAGTCTGTTCTTTGCCTTCATCATCGCCAGTGTGAGCAGCTATTGCGGATACACGGTAGAGGGAGGTTCCGTAGAGGTAGGAGAAGCAAGTACCTCTGCTGTAGTTACCAGCAGTGTGTTGATTCTTTTTTCTGATGTATTCTTAACCCAACTGTTATCATGATAGAGATCAAGCACCTATACAAATCTTTCGATGACAAGGATGTTCTGAAGGATATCAATGCTGTCTTTGAGAACGGTATGACCAATCTGATTATCGGCCAGAGTGGTTCCGGCAAGACAGTCTTGATGAAGAATCTCGTAGGGTTGCTGGAACCCACCAGTGGTCAGGTGCTTTATGATGACCGTGACTTCGTAGCTATGAGCAAGCAGGAAAAGGTAATGTTACGTCGTGAGATGGGAATGATCTTCCAGAGTGCTGCTCTCTTCGATTCCATGAGTGTATTGGAAAATGTGATGTTCCCCTTGGATATGTTCTCCTCCATGAATCTCCGTGAACGTACCAAACGGGCACAGGAATGCCTCGACCGTGTGAACCTCTTGGATGCACAGGGGAAATATCCAGGTGAGATTTCAGGAGGTATGCAGAAACGTGTGGCTATAGCCAGGGCTATCTCACTGAATCCTCGTTATCTGTTCTGCGATGAGCCAAACTCCGGCCTTGACCCAAAGACATCACTCGTCATTGATGACCTGCTTCATGGTATCACACAGGAATACCAGACAACAACCATCATCAATACCCACGACATGAATTCTGTGATGGGTATCGGTGAGAATATTATATTCATCCATGAGGGAGAAGCAGCATGGACCGGCAACAAAGAACAGATCCTCACCTCTTCGAACAAGAAGCTGAATGATTTTATCTTCGCCTCCGACTTATTCAAGAAAGTAAGAGACGAAGAGATACAACACCTAAAATAAAGGTTTTTATTTCATATACCACGTTCCGTTGCGCTTGATCATGGGCACGACAACCTCTTCCATAACAGAGTCATTAAAGACCAGTAGCAGATAAGCATGAGCACCTTTGTCCGTGCTGTCGTTAACACAGTTGACTACACGTACATCGGTGAGACCACGGTGCTCGTTCTGCTGTTCCTCCACAAACATTTTCGCATTGAGAACCAGTTGTTCTCGATAACCCTCCGGTATTTGCTCGGGAAAATCCATTCCTTCCACAAACTTCTCATAACGACCATTCAACAGATGTTCATAATAGGTCTTGGCCATATTAGCAGCTGCAAAATCTACTTTCTTCTCGTTCATACACGAGAAGATGGAAAGAAGGACACAACAGGTCGTTATGATCAACAAGCGTCTCATACTTGTATTAATGTAGGTTATTTCTGACGAATAAACACGTTGATAGGACTGCCTGTAAGTGTCCAATGCTCACGGATTTTATTCTCCAGGAATCGTTTATACGGTTCTTTCACATACTGCGGCAGGTTGGCATAAAACACAAACGTAGGTATCTGTGTGTCTGGAATCTGGTTGCAGTACTTGATTTTGATATACTTTCCTTTCACAGAGGGAGGCGGAGTGGCTTCGATAAGCGGTAACATCACCTCATTAAGCTTTGTGGTACCAATCCTTATCTTACGATTAAGATAGACCTGCTTTGCCGTCTCCAACACCTTAAAGATACGTTGCTTGGTAAGTGCAGAAGCGAAGATTATCGGGAAATCAGTAAAAGGTGCCATGCGTTGGCGGATAGCTGTCTCAAATGTTTTTACCACAGCCTGACTCTTATCTTCCACCAAATCCCATTTGTTGACCACCACCACCAACGACTTTTGGTTTTTCTGTATCAGCTGGAAGATATTCATATCCTGCGTCTCGATACCTCTTGTTGCATCCAACATCAAGATACATACGTCAGAATTCTCTATGGCACGGATAGAACGCATCACACTATAGAACTCCAAATCTTCGGTTACCTTGTTTTTCCTACGGATACCCGCAGTATCTACCAGATAGAAATCAAAACCAAACTTATCATACTTAGTGTATATACTGTCGCGCGTGGTGCCGGCTATCTCTGTAACAATATGACGGTCTTCACCGATAAAGGCATTGATGATACTACTCTTACCTGCGTTCGGACGACCGACAACTGCGAAACGGGGCGTATTAAGGTCGATAGGCTCTTCTGGTTTTGCATCCTTTAATTTCTCCAAGACCAGGTCGAGAAGATCACCGGTACCACTACCGGTAACAGCACTGATACACTGCGGCTCGCCCAAACCCAGTTTGTAGAACTCCATGGCATCGTACTGCTGATCGTTATTGTCTACTTTGTTGGCTACGAGAATAACAGGAAGATTGGAACGTCGTAAAATCTTTGCCACATCCTGATCCCAATCGGTCAAGCCACTTGCCGTATCCACAAGAAACAAGAGCAGATCAGCCTCTTCAGTAGCTACAAGAACCTGTTTACGGATGGCATCCTCGAAGATATCATCACTATTGACTACCCATCCTCCGGTATCAACGACAGAGAACTCCTTTCCACACCACTCGCACTTACCATACTGACGGTCACGAGTAGTTCCGGCCTGCTCGCTGACAATTGCACGACGTGACTGCGTCAGACGATTAAACAATGTCGACTTACCGACATTGGGACGACCTACTATTGCTACTAAATTTGCCATGTGTCTAAATCTTTAATTTATTCCGGATAATAACCAAAATTCTCCAACTCTTTCTTGCTGCTTCGCCAATCCTTGTCAACTTTTACATAAGTCTCAAGGAAGATAGACTTACCGAAGAAACGTTCCAAAGCCTTACGCGACTCGGCCCCCACCTTTTTCAGGGCGACTCCCTGATGACCGATGATAATACCTTTCTGAGAGTCACGTTCTACATATATCACAACACGAATGTGGATACTGTTCTCCTTCTCTTTGAAGCTCTCTACGACAACTTCAACTGAGTAAGGTATCTCCTTGTCGTAATATAATAAGATCTTTTCTCGGATGATCTCACTCACGAAGAAACGCGCCGGCTTGTCGGTCAACTGCTCCTTGTCAAAATATGGAGGACTGTCAGGCAACAGGTCTTTGATTCTTCGCAAAAGGATATCTACGCCAAACTTATTCTTCGCAGAGATCGGCAGGATCTCTGCATTGGGAAGAAGTTGATGCCATTTCTCCACAAGAGTACCGAGGTGGTCTTGATTTGTCTCATCGATTTTGTTGATCAACAAGATAACAGGTATTGTCATTTTCTGCACCTTCTCCAGGAAATCCATATTCTTCTCAGGATTCTCCACCACATCAGTGACATACAATAGTACATCAGCATCTGTGAGTGCACTCTCTGAAAAAGCCAGCATTGACTCCTGAAGTTTATAGTTGGGCTTGAGTACACCTGGTGTATCGGAGAAAACGATCTGCATCTCATCCGTATTAACGATACCCATGATACGATGACGGGTTGTCTGTGCCTTAAAGGTTGCTATGGATATCCGCTCACCAACCAGTTGGTTCATGAGTGTCGACTTCCCCACATTGGGATTTCCTACTATGTTTACAAATCCGGCCTTATGCATGATTATCTTATTAATGTGTAAAAAAACGCACCCTATTCTTGATAAGGCGCGCTTTTCATATCTTTTCTGTCTATTACTTCACAGGAGCAGAGTACTTGTCTCCGTCGTATGCCCACTTATAATAGGAAGCGCCATGTACAAAACCGGCTCCGAAAGCTGTCAGGATAAGGTTATCGCCCTTACGCAGACTGGATTCATATTCCCAGAGAGCCAATGGAATAGTTGCAGCACTGGTATTACCGAAATGCTCAATATTCATCATTACCTTCTCCATGGGAACCTCCAACCGTTTAGCGACAGCCTCGATGATACGGATATTGGCCTGATGAGGAACGACATAACGGATATTGGCGTTTGTCAATCCATTACGTCTTGCTATCAGTTCACAGTCGTCACTCATACTGGTTACAGCATAACGGAAGACGGTGCGGCCCTCTTGATAGAGATAGTGCAGACGATGGTCGACAGTGAAATGGTTTGCAGGGCAAACACTGCCACCAGCTTTCTTGTGTAAGAAAGGTAAGCCTTTTCCGTCAGCGCGTAAATAGGAATCAAGAACACCAATATTTTGTTCTTCCGTAGCTTCGACAAGAACTGCAGCCGCACCATCACCAAACAAGGGACATGTCTGACGATCGGTATAATCGGTTACAGAAGACATCTTGTCAGCACCTATCACGATGACTTTCTTATAACGTCCACTCTGTATCATACTCGCTGCAGAATCCATCGCAAAGAGGAATCCGCAACAAGCACCCCAGAAATCAAAGGCAAAAGCATTCTTCAATCCCAACTTACCCAAGACGATACTTGCAGTAGAGGGGAACTGATAATCGGCTGTACTCGTCGCAACAATGATTGCATCAATAGTATCAGGATCAACCTTCGTCTTCGTAATGAGCTGCTTGGCAGCCTTACGAGCCATATAGCTGGTGCCAAGACCCTCTTCACTCAGAATACGACGCTCTTTGATGCCGACACGCGACATAATCCACTCATCATTGGTGTCGACCATTCGGGACAATTCCTCGTTGTCGAGAATATAGTCAGGAACGTAACCACCAATACCAGTGATTATTGCGTTGATTTTGTCCATTATTCAGCTACTTCGTCGATAACGATTGCGATCTTTCCACGATAGTAACCACATGTGGGACATACCGTATGATAAATGTGGTAAGCACCGCAGTTAGGACAGATTGCCAATGTTGGAGCTACTGCCTTATCATGAGTTCTTCTTTTCGCTGTACGAGTCTTTGACTGTCTTCTTTTAGGATGTGCCATTTCTCTATTACTTTTTAAAATTTAAAACTTGATATTCTTTAATTTCTCCCAACGCGGATCTACAGTTGTGGTGGACTCCTCATCACTGCTTCGGTCAGTAGAGTGTTCTTCCAGAACTTTCATCATGGCAGCGTTGCACTTGCCAGGTGCATGCACATGCCTGATGGGGATAGCCAATACTATAAATTCGTAAATGTACCATGACAGGTCGAGTATTCCTTCTTCCTCGTCAACAGTCACGATATCATCATCCTCGTTGTCTTCTTTTCCTAATTTAACCACCAAATGGTTTTCCGCCTGTATCGGCAGATCCATATTATCCATGCAGATATTGCATGGAACGATAACCTGCCCTTCTGTGTGGATCTCAAGTTCCCAGAACATCTGGACCCTTTTAACATCCACAACAGCATGTATCTCTCCGCCACTTACCTCCGACGATTCTAACGTCTGAAAATAAGTATCATCAAGGGTATAGGTAAATGTTGTGGTACCTTCTTGTAAACCCTTTAAATCGATTTGCAGGAGCTCCGATTGATACATATCTTTATGAAGCGAAGACACCATGTCCACACTTCGGGGTGCAAAATTACAAATAATTTTTCAATTATTTCATAACTTATTACCTAAAAAAAGAATTATCTATCAAAAATTATATTAAGATTGCACGATACGCCTATCGTATGTGCAACATTTCATGAATGACGCACCTAAAATTAGGAAATGGCTTCAAGAACAACTTCATCGGCTCACGTCATGGAATGCTGTCCACGCCGTGAGCCAATCTTTTAAGAGAGATTTATAGAAAAAGTCTTATCTAGTGAATGAATCAGTCTTTGAGGATGATCTCCACGACTCCATCCTTACCTTTGTTACCGTACTTCCTCACGGCTTCTTCGTTCTTCAATACGGTAATACTCTGTATGGAAGACGGATCAATCTTGTTTCTCTCATCAGCCCTAATCTCTTTTCCATTAACGAGGTAAAGAGGTTGAACTCTATTTCCTTCGGGTGTTTCAATGATGAGCAAACTGTTACCTGCAGCATCAGCATTTACTCTACCTCCATCCAGTTTGAATGACACCGGAACAGTATATTTCACTCGCACGGGTTTTCCATTTTGCATACCGGGATTCCAGTTAGGCATGCTCTTCATCACACGAACAGCTTCCTCATCCAAGGATGGAGCAACGGATTTTGCTACAGTCACATCACCTATAGAACCATCTTTATCCACGATGAAGGAAACTATCACCCTACCCTGTTGCTTAGCTTTATGTGCCTCTTCCGGATACTTGACATTCTCACTCAGCCATTTCATCATAGCGCCCATGCCACCAGGAAAGGTTGGCATCACTTCCACTACATCAAAATAGTCCTTGCCCTTCGATGATACTTCTTCGGAAGCCAACAAGACTTCCATCTCTCCTCCTTTCTCTACCCTCTTTGTGTTAGAAGAGAAGCCAACATAACTAAACTCCAGATCTGTTCCCACGGGAACATCTGACAAACGAAAGCGCCCTTCAAGATCAGTTACCGTACCCTTCTTGGTGCCTTTCAGCATGATGATAGCACCAATAATCGGTTTCCTATCCGTACTACTCATCACGACTCCGGTGACAGTCACCTTCTCATCACTGGGTAATGCCTGTTCTGTTGTCGTGACATCCTCTTGTCTCGTAAGTTGTGGAAGGATCGCTGTCCCTTCGGTTTTCACTTCCGCCATTGCCTTATTAATCACTGTTCCACTCTCGTTTTCCACCTGTTCAGCTATGCGTTCCACTTTGGGATTTGCAAAAGCCACTATGGTTAGTGCTGCCATGGGTAAGACTACTAAAGCCTTCATCTTACGCCATGGATTAGATTGTTTCATCTGCATCATAGTAATTCTGTTTTTTAATGAATGATAGTTTAGATAATTTGCCATGGAGAACAGATGTTCACCCACAGACTTTTTTATAAGCAGTAACTGATACTGCTTGGCGTCGACTCCTCTATTAAGAACAGCTTTATCAGCCTCATACTCATGAACATTCTGTAACTCTCTTTTCAACAGCCAGGAAGCCGGATTAAACCATTGAAAGATGATAAAGAGATTGGCCAATAAAATATCCCATGAGTGATGTAAGCGCACATGTGCTAATTCATGGACAAGTATCTCATCAGGATGCTCCTCATAATCTTCTTTACTCATTATTATTTTATTGTACCACGAAAACGGCGACTGCTTTCCAGACATAATGAGAATTTCTGCGTCATCGACCTGATAACGGTATAGTTGTTTCTTTCTTATCGTGTAGATAAGGTGGATTACCGAAAAGAGTATACGTAGCAAAAAGAACAACCATCCTAACGCTATGACAATACATAAACAACTAATGACTGAAAAATGGAAAGATGATTCCTCGGAAACTGCAGTACCCTGTAAAAGAAGATTCTCTATCATTACCATGCCATGATTGACAGGAGATGGTTCTGACAGGCTGACTTTGGCAAAAGGGATTGCTAAAGACAGAAACATCACACAGAGCAGCATCATCCTATTGAAATGGTGAAAGGTCTCCTTACTCAAGAACAACTTGAACAAGAGATAAAATACGATGAGGCACAAGCCTACCTTAAAGGTATAAACGAATA
>JAFZPF010000170.1 GCA_017550455.1 Prevotella sp. | reverse complement strand
ACATCACCCTGTCGCAGGGTAAGATGTCCGGAATCAAAGCGCTTCAAGGTAATAGCCTTTTTTTCCTGGTGGACAATCTCCGTCCATGTCTCAATGACATCCACGTTCTTGTATGCCTTATAATACACCTTCACGGTTACAGGCATCAGTTTATCCTTCATGGTGAAGATGTGTAGTTTGGCACGTGCCTCATCCTTCACCTCATAACCGGTAACCGTCAGTTCTACGTTCAGGTCACCATCTGCGTGCTGCACCTGAAATGCCGGCACATGAACGGCATCGACAGTACCGAAGGCTGGCAAGGCATGGAAGTTCAGATCACTGCCGGCATCACGCAACTGTTGGATGGTCGCGCTCTTGTCGCCATAGTATGACTGTCGCAGGTCACTACCTTCATGAGCCGTAAGCAGCAGTTGGGTATTTGGGGTCTCGACGACCACTTCACCCTGCCATGCATAAGTTGTCATATAACCAAGGAGCAGCATCACTCCCATCATCAATGTTTTCCTATACATATATAATAAGGTAATAAATAATTAAACAAATCTCTCTAATATCTCCATACACATACGACTGTTATGATACGGACATTTCCAGAATCCGGCATGGTCGTCGTCCAGATTCAGTGAACCGTCCTTATGACGACTCCAATACCATTCGCCATTATCCTTGTCTATCAGGTTCTGTTTGATGTATTCCCAACCACGAAGAGCCTTCTGCAAGGCATCCTCATCACCGAAATACTGATAGATGTTCATCCATCCAACCACGTTCTCTGCCTGTACCCACCAGTGCAGGTCGTCATCAACGGTTCCTGCATCTAGATTAGCCTCGTGTATCATCGAGCCATCAGGATTCAGTCCTTTCTCAGAGGCTTTTGCCACTTCACGCACGACAGGCTCCACCTTATTTAATATATCCTTGTCGCCCAAGACAAGTGCTGCCTCATGCATCAGCCAAGAACACTCGATGTCATGTCCATAACTCTCCAGATGTCCGGCGCCTCGTGTCCAGTCCATCTCGAAGAAAAGGTCAAGATGATGAGTAGCGGGATTAAGGATATGATCGGTGAAGATATGAATCAGATTACGCAACGAAGCCTCCACCCTGCTATACGTTTCCTGTGGAACGGTAATGGCTACGGGAAGGACAGCACCAATAGCAGGAACATAATTACACGACTGGGCAGCCTGGAACTCTTTCATACACTGGTAGAGGTTGGTATAAGGCTCAATGATATGCAGATGCGTGTTCTGCGACTTGGGATAGTTGGCATCAAGGTCTGACAGACGCATATCCTCCATCACACCCCACTCACGGGTACATGCCTCTATATAACCATTATAGACATGATCCAAGGCATGCTCCTCTATGTTCTCATAGAGTTGTATTGCATAGTCGAGTGCTTCATGATCACCCGTAGCACGCGCATACTCACTGAGTCCGTAGATGGCAAAACCAATCGCATAGAACTGCTTCTTCGTATCTTTAGGTTGTCCCTTATAGTCCAGACTCCAGAAGACACCACCATATTCATGGTCGATAAAATGACTGATGAAGTATTCTTTAGCCCGTGTAGCCGCCTCCAAATACTCCTTTTTTCCCAATACACGGTAGGCAGCAGAGAACGACCAGAGGATCCTTGCATTAAGGATAGCCCCCTTGTCAGCCTCCTTGATGAGTTGTCCACGACCAGTCATCTGACCGTAGAAGCCGCCGTTCTCATCGTCCTGCATCTTATCAAGCCAGAAACGCAGGATGTTGTTTTCCAACACATCCTGCATCTCCATTTTCATGGTTGCTACAATATGAGAGTCTCTTTTCTGATTCCCTATCATTTCTTAATCGGATAGAAATAAGTTAGCACAATAATCAACGCAGCAATGATAGCGGGGAAGAGAGAGAAGAGATTCCATACCATCGAGAGCACAGAGTCGGTGATCGATGCGGGATCCACACTGGTATTACCCATTTCATCGGTCAACATACGTGCTCCTGCCAATCCGAGGAACAAAGCCACGAGCGAACCACTGATGGCTGTGCCAAACTTCTGTGCCATGGTTCCTGAAGAGAAGATAAGACCTGTCGATGATGTTCCGTTCTTCTCCGTAGCATAGTCAGCCACGTCAGCATACATCGACCATAGCAGCGGTGAGAAGATTCCGATTCCGATAGAGGTAAGAATGACCAGCAATACCATCACCCAAATATATGCGGGATCCATGGGAACAAAGAAGAAACCTACGGAGAATACCACACAGATAAGGGCAGCAGCCATAAAAGCCTTACGCTTCGATCCGATCCACTCTGTAAACTTCGGTGACAGACCGCCGAAGATCATACAGGTGAGTTCTCCGAAGGTCATGAACACGGTATAGTTGATGATGAATCCGCTGATGGTCACATCTCCCTTGAGACAATACTCAAACAGATAACCGGCCACCGCATAACGGAAACCATTGAAGAAATTCGTACATACACCGATGAGTGTCAGGATAATCCATGGTTTGTTACGGAAGAGGTCAGCAAAGGGCTTGAATGAGAATTTCTCTGCTCTTACCGGTTTAAGGCGCTCTTTAGTCAACAGTCCGCAAGCCAAGGTACCTAAGGTGGCTAATATTCCGAAGAAGGCTCCAAGCACGGCGTACTGATGCTGCTCGGTTCCTCCCACAAACTTCTGCAGGTAAGGGAATGACAACAGGGTGATGAAACCCATGGCATAGGCTCCCACCATACGGAAAGAAGAGAACTGGTTCTTCTCATTGTCATCATCAGTCATCACACCTAATAGTGAACCGTACGGCACATTCACTGCTGTATATGTCGCCATCATCAACAGATAGAGGGAGTATGCCCATATCCGTTTGCCCACAGGTCCGAAGTCGGGTGTATAAAGAAGCAGCGCGAAGATCAGTCCTAAAGGCACTGCTCCGAAGATAAGCCAGGGTCTGTAGGTTCCCCATCGACTCTGAGTGCGGTCTGCCAGTGCTCCCATCAGGGGGTCTGTCACCACGTCGAACATACGTGCGATAAGCATCAGGGTAGCCGCATCAGCAAAGGTAAGGCCGAAGACATTGGTGAAGAAGAGGGGGAAGGCAATAGACATGATCTTCCACGTGATACCTCCTGCTGCGGCATCACCAAGTGCGTAGCCGAATTTTTCTTTTAAAGTAGCCATTATAATGTGTTCTTTTTAATTAACTTTTTGATGGTCTCCACAGAAGCCGTTGTTGTCAGACCGTCCTCAGGAGTATTCATGCAATAGTCCACCAGTTTATCGATGGTAGAGGTAGCCACATGCATACGGGTATCGGCAGAGGCATAGTAGATAAACACCTTGCCATCCTCATCGGCAATCCAACCGTTAGCAAAGGCTACGTTCATCACATCACCCAGGTATTCATCACCTTCCGGCACCAGGAAGTAACCGCCCGGTTGTGCGATAACCTGGGTAGGATCCTCCAGCGATGTCATATACATATATAATACGTAGCGCAGTCCGTCGGCTGTGCCTCGTACGCCATGTGCCAGATGGAGCCATCCCTTGGGTGTCTTGATGGGATGCGGTCCCTCACCGTTCTTCACCTCACAGATGGTGTGATAGTAACGGGCATTGATGATTTTCTCTTCCTTGATCTCGGCATGCGTGATGTCGTCGACAAGCGCCCAACCGATACCACCGCCACTTCCTGTGTCGATGAATCCGTCTTGCGGACGGGTATAGAAGGCATACTTTCCATCCACAAACTCCGGATGGAGCACTACATTACGTTGCTGACTCTTTGCCTTCAGGTCTGGCAAACGCTCCCAGTTGATGAGGTCCTTCGTACGAGCGATGGCTGCTGTGGCAGTTGCCGCACTGAGGTTATGTGGCTGAGAGGGGTCATGGCGCTCTGCACAGAACACCCCATAGATCCATCCATCCTCATGCTTTGTGATACGCATGTCGTAGATATTCGTTGTGGGGTCTTCGCTATCGGGCATGGTAATGGGTTCCTTCCAGAAACGGAAATTGTCTATTCCGTTAGGACTCTCTGCCACGGCGAAGAACGACTTACGGTCGGCGCCTTCCACACGTACGACCAATACATATTTGTCATTCCACTTGATGGCCCCACTGTTCAGGGTGGCATTCATCATGATACGCTGCATCAGATAGGGGTTGTCATGCTCATTGAAGTCGTACTTCCACTCTAAAGGAGTATGCTCGGCCGTAAGAATCGGATATTGGTATTTCTCGTAAATACCATTCCCCCACTCCAACGGCTGGTTCTTACGACTCAACAGTTGCTCATGATGCTCGCGCAGGGCTTTCACTCTTGTTGCAAAATCTTCCATATACTTATTTTATTCAAGTTTCGCATTCGCTCAACGTCTTTGTAGTTAAGTAGTTAAAGTAGTTATCGCTTCGCTCGTCCTGCGGACAGTAGTTAAGCCATTACCTTTTTGTTAGTATTGAGTATCCCAAAACATATGGCTTAACTTCTTTAACTACTGACTTCTTAACTACTTCAGAAAGTTAAATTATCTTATATCGTTCAAGAATAATGTGTTTTCTGCTTCGTACAGTTTCTTGTAGTCTTCACCGCAGGGCAGACTGGGTGACGGACCAAAATATTCTTTCTTGTAGTTTCTCCAAAGTAGGAAATAACTCAAAGGGTACTTATCCATGATCGGTTTCAGCACACGTGTCCACCAGTCTGCCTCCGGCATATTCTGGTAGCCACATTCTGTCATAGCCAACAGTTTTCCATGTTGTTTTGCAAAGTCACTGAGGAAATCCAAATCGGCAATAAGAGCAGTTCTGAAATCCTCTTCCGTGCCCCACTGATATGCATCCTCACCGATGAGAGTTACACGGTCGTCACCCGGATAACGAGCCAGGAAACGTTCCTCTGTCCACTGTCCGTCAAGGTTGGGTGAAAAACTCCACAACAGGTTACTATACCCCCGTTCATTCATATAGTCTTGCAGCATGTTCCACAGTCCGTGGAATTCCTCATCAGAACATAACTTCTGTCCCCACCAAAACCAAGAACCGTTGTTCTCATGCCAAGGACGGAAAATAATCGGCACCCGAACGCCATCGTCTGTTTTCAGTGTTTCGATGAAGTCGGCTACCCTTTTCATCCATGTCTTGAACAATTCGTGTTTCTCTCCATTGGGCAGAATACTCCTCACAACGGTGGTATCATTAACATCCCAGGCATTGCCGCCAGTAAGCGGGTTACGGGGATGCCAACTCAGTGTTACGATACCTCCACGTGCCACATGAGCCAACAGTTGTTCACGGATACGCATAAACGGCACACTATCGAGGTTTTTCTCATCGCCCTTCTCGATGCCGCCGAGATCGAATCCCATCACGGCAGGATAATCACCGGTGACATCCTTCACATCACTCCTACCATATTCCCATTCCCAGGTAACACCATAGAAGGGATCATCCTGATGACCAGCCATATATCCTTTCTGTTGCAAGGAGGCAAGGCGCTCCTCCAACTGATTAGCAATGGTCTTTCCATCATT
>JAFZPF010000023.1 GCA_017550455.1 Prevotella sp. | reverse complement strand
TGTTGCTGATGTTGGTGGGCACGTTGCTCCATGAGGTGGTGCATGGACTGACATGGGCTCATTTTGCGGAAGGTGGTTGGCGCACCATCAGCTTCGGGGTGATGTGGAAATACCTCGCCCCCTATTGTCATTGTGACGTGCCCCTGAAAGTGCCGCATTATAGGATAGGTGCCTTGGCTCCCTTGTTTGTGGTGGGTATCTTACCCGTACTGATATCTCCGTTCGTGCACAGTCTGCTGCTGCTCTTCTTAGGTGTTTTTTTCATTGCCGGTGCGGCGGGCGACCTAATGGTGGTATGGCGACTGCGGAAAGAGGATCCTGCGAATATGGTGCTGGATCATCCTTCTGAAGCCGGATATTTAGTGTATGAGGAGGAAAGTTAGTTCATAGTTCATAGTTCATAGTTCATGGTTCATAGTCCATAGTTACGTCTCGCTCTTTATTGTTGCCATCGCCTTCGGTGACGTATAGCAACAAGCGAGCCATGACCGTTGGTTCACAGTTTATACCCTAAACTCTAAACTCTAAACCCTAAACTCTAAACCAGTAAACTATTTCAGCGCAGCCTTGATGGCGTTCTCCAGTTTCTCCCCTTTATCGGTGGGCTCGAAACGGGCGATGACACGCCCCTTGCGGTCAACGAGGAACTTTGTGAAATTCCACTTGATATCCGAGTTGTTGGCATAGTCTTTATCACGGCGCTCCATCATCTGGTGCATCCGCTTTCCCATAGGGTCGTCCATGTCGAAGCCCTCAAAGGTTTTCTCACTCTTCAAGAAGGTATATAACGGTGACTCATCATTGCCGTTGACATCAATCTTGTCAAATTGGTCAAACTGAATATTAAACTTACCGGTGCAAAAAGCGTGGATCTCTTCGAAACTGCCAGGTGCCTGACCGCCAAACTGATTGCAGGGGAAATCGAGGATCTCTAATCCTTTGGCATGGTATTTCTCGTAGAGCGCTTCCAGTTCGTCATACTGAGGGGTAAACCCACAGCGGGTAGCAGTGTTCACAATCAGCAGCACCTTACGCTTGTAAGCCTTCAAACGAATTTCTTTTCCGTCGCCCTTCTTTACCTTGATATCGTAAATCTTGCTTTTTGCTGAGACTGAGAGTGTCAGCGTCAGTACCATCAATATTGCTAATAATCTGTTCATATCCTATTGCTTTTTATTATTACCTAACCATCAATCTTAATGTCACAAAGATAATACTTTCTTCCGTGATGTAAACATAATGCGAAAAAGTTTAACACAGATTATGTTTTTAGTAGACAAGTAGACGAGTAAACGAGTAAACGAGTAGACAAGTAGACGAGTAGACGAGTAGACAAGTAGACGAAGTGTCGAAGTATCGAAATGTCGAAATGTCGGAATCTCGTAACCCTTAACAAAAAGATTTATATCGATAACAGAAAGAAAAACAGGACTTTTATTTTGCATTTCTCTTACTTATAATTATCTTTGCCAGTAATAAAAGAAGAAACTATTATGAGAAGAATCACATTAGTCATTGCACTGGTGGCCGTTGTTATGCTGACTGCCTGTGCTCAAAACAAAAAAGGAAAAGACATGGAAAAGAAGACATTGGTAGCCTATTTCTCTGCTACAGGAACAACAGCTGAGGCTGCCAAGAAACTCGCTGCGGTAACCGGTGGCGTGTTGTTTGAGATACAACCCGTACAACCTTATACGGATGCTGATCTCAACTGGCGTGACAAAGAGAGCCGTTCTTCCGTAGAGATGAAGGATAAGTCAAGCCGTCCGGCAATTAAGAATAAGGTGGAGAATATGGATCAGTATGATACCGTGTATGTAGGTTATCCTATCTGGTGGTATATAGCCCCGACCATCATCAACACCTTCCTGGAGCAATACAATCTGGAAGAAAAGACCGTGATACCATTCTTTACCTCCGGTGGCAGTGGTAAGGGAGAGACGATGAAATACCTGACACCATCAGCACCCAAGGCAAACTGGAAGGAGCCGCTGAATCTGAACCGTAAGAGTGAGAGCGAGATCAAGGAGATGTTATAAATACGAATCATATGGGAAAGACAAGAATCCTTTTTATCATGATGGCAGTTATGATGACGCTCGGCACGATGGCACAGCCGAGAGGACATCATCCCCGTCATATGCCTGACGGTCCTTCTAAGGTGTATTTCACAAAAGAGATAACCCCGGAGTCGTTAGTGAAAATCTTCAAGGCATTAGGTGTGCAGCCACGTGGACGGGTTGCTGTGAAGATTTCTACCGGTGAGGGCGGTAACCCCCATTATCTGAAACCCACCTTTATCCGTCATCTCGTGGATGAGGTGGATGGCACTATCGTGGAGTGCTGCACGGCTTACGGCGGTACCCGACAGGAGGTGTCTAAGCATTGGCAGACCATTCATGAGCATGGCTTCGACTCTATCTTTGCCGTTGATATCATGGATGAGTATGATCAGATACGCATTCCTGTCAAGGATAAGAAACACCTGAAATATGATATCGTGGG
>JAFZPF010000169.1 GCA_017550455.1 Prevotella sp. | reverse complement strand
TGGTAGGACTCATCACCTATCATCGGCATTGGAGTATCGGCATCGGCAAGCACATACCCTTTTGACTTTCGTTTATACCCTCTGCTAAGTACAGCCACCTGCACGGACTCTTTCAGCAGACCGACCAAATACTCCACATGAGGAGTCTTACCGGAACCGCCCACGGTGATATTTCCGACAGAGATAACCGGTACGTTGAAAGCCTTACTCTTTAATATACCCAAGTCATACAGTTGGTTACGGAATCGCACACCGATCCCGTAAATCCAACTGAGAGGTAAGAGCCCTTTATGGATAGTGATGAAATCGCCCTCCATAACGCATCGTTATTTAAGGTTGAGTACGAAAGGAACACGTGCCTGGATAGCACTCTCCTTGTTGATATTCTTCATCAGCATGAACGGCTCGTAGTAAATACCCAGATACTCACGCAGACGGGCATCGAGGTAATTGCCGCCCTCGGATGACATCTCACTGAGCAACTGCTCTTTCCAATTGGCCTTTCCCGGGTAACTACTGGTGTGGTATTTCTCCAACTTAGCCAACTCAGCTGCTTTCTTTACGGCAGCATTCAGATCACCAAGTTCATCCACGAGCTTGATCTTCAACGCATCCTGTCCGAGCCATACCCTACCCTGGGCAATCTTCTCGATAGCCTCTACAGGTTGTTTTCTACCATCGGCAACACGCTGACGGAACAGCTCATAACCACGATCGATATACATATTGAGATATGCCATCTCTTCTTCGTTGAACGGACGACTCATCGTACCGAAGTTGGAGTTCTTATTTGTCTTTACTTCATCAAACTTAACACCCAGTTTCTGGGTCAGGAGATTACTGAAATCTGGGAACATACCAAAGATACCGATACTACCGGTCAGTGTGGTAGGCTCAGAAACAATCCAGTTAGCCGCACAACTCATATAATATCCTCCCGATGCTGCCATGCCACCCATACTGACAACCACCGGCTTCTTCTCCTTCAACAAGGTAACGGCACGCCAGATCTGTTCAGAGGCATAAGCACTGCCACCACCACTATTGACACGTATAACGACAGCCTTCACACTCTTGTCTTCTGCCAGTTTCAACAAGTCCTTTGACACTACATTACCGATAATGCTGTGTCCGCCACCGCCGGTAAGAGGATTGAAACTCTCTTTGTCCACGATGTCACCGTAAGCATAGTACACGGCAATCTCATCACCTTTGCTGCTGTCTTGCTTAACAGTCTTCATCTGTGCCACACTGAGCTGATTGATATTGTCGTCATCTTTCAACTTCAGCAGTTTCTTCACTTCCTTCTTTACCTCGTCGGTATATATCAACTTGTCCACCATCTTCTCTTTGAGATAGTTCTGCGGATCATCAAAAACGATGTTTTTGTCAGCCAGGAGATTCAACTGCTCCGGAGTGATCTTCCTGCTGGCAGATACATCAGCCACAATATTATTCCAAATACCTGTAATGTAAGCAGTTACCTGCTCACGGTTGGGCTCACTCATCTTGTCAGCGGTAAACATCTCAGGAGCACTCTTATAAGTACCTACCTTAGCCAACTGCATCTTAACACCGAACTTTGCCATCAGATCCTTGTAGAACATCGGTTCTGCTGCCATGCCATGCCAGTCGACCATTCCTACAGGATTCAACCATATCTGATCGGCTACACTACAGATATAATAGTTATTCTGTGTATATTGGTCACCATAAGCTACAATCCATTTTCCGCTCTTCTTGAAGTCAACGAGTGCCCGACGCAGGGCTGCAGTAGAAGCAGGAGAGTCGCTCTGGAACATTCCAGACTGGAGATAGATACCTTTGATGTTCTTGTTATCCTTCGCTTTTTCAATGGCACTGAGCATGTCATCAAGTCCGATACCGGAGTTACCTCCACCCATCAACTGTGATTTTAAATCACCTTCAGCACGCTCTGTCATAGCACCGTTCAGATCAATCACCAAAACGGAATTGTCTTTAACGTTAGTTGCAGCATCAGATGCAGCAATCATTCCCACCAAGCTCATAGCTCCCAATACTCCAAAGATTAGGAAGAAAAGGAGAATTCCCACAAATGTGGCTAAAACATTTTTCAAAAAATCTTTCATACTAATTATCTTTTAAACACTTGTTTCTTTATTTCACCAGCTGCCGAGTGCAGCTTAATCTTTGGCAAAGATTTCGCAAACGAGCGCAATGGAAAGTATACTTTCATATTGCCGAGTGCAGCTTAATCTTATGCAAAGATAATATTTTTTTTAATATGTTCCAATGTTTTGAGAAGTTTTGAGAAGTTTTACACATTATCCTAATAAAAAAACTAGAAGTTAGCCATCATTCTTCATGAAAACCGTAATAGTCTTTTCAAAAGCAAACAACTTGTTTTACCTGAGAAAAGGTGATTAAAACTACTGGAGAAAGTCACCTTTTCCACACCAAAACAACTTGTTTTGCTTTGAGAAAAAGCACTAATTCTCCTGACCAACATCCTTATTATATTCCTACGAACTAATTAACTGGATATCCATCATTAATCACTTTTTTTGAAAAGATACTTGTCACAACGAAAGTTTATTACTATTTTTGCGGTTGATATTATATCTATTCAAATGATCATTATTTTTCCTTAACGACATGAATTCAAAGAAAGCGATTGTTATAGGGGCCTCGTCGGGTATCGGACGGGAAGTCAGTTTGCGATTACTGCAAGACGGTTGGACACTGGGTATAGCCGCCAGAAGAGAAGAACCACTCAACGAAATCAAAGAAAAATATCCACAGCAAGTGGAGGTAGCCGTCATAGATATCACGAAGGAAGATGCCAGACAGCAGTTACAGCAACTGATCGATCGACTGGGAGGCATCGATCTGTATTTCCATGCCTCCGGAATTGGTAAACAGAACCTGTCGTTGCGGGAAGATATTGAGATGAATACTGTGGCCACGAATGGTATCGGCTTTACCAGGATGGTGGGCACCGCATACAGACATATGGCAGAACACGGCGGTGGAACGATCGGTATCATCTCTTCAATTGCCGGAACAAAAGGGCTAGGAGCATCACCGGCTTACAGTGCGACAAAAGCTTTTCAGAACAAATATATTGAAGCCTTGGAACAGCAGGCAAGACTACGGAAGTTGAATATCCACTTTACGGATATCCGTCCGGGGTTTGTGGCAACGGCATTGTTGGATGGCGGCCAGGGCTATCCCCTGCTCCTTCGACCGGAAAACGTGGCGAAGGAGATTGTCAGCAGTCTTTATAAAAAGAGACACGTACGGGTAATCGACTGGAAATACCGTATTCTCACACCCCTTTGGAGGATGCTGCCCCGATGGCTTTGGGTTCGTTTACCCATTGCCAACAATAAGACGAGGAAGAGTTAACGAACTGACAAATTGGCAATCGCTTAATTCTTTGTCATTTTGGCATAGTCTTTGTTTCGTTATTGGTGACCATGAAAAATGGTCATTGGAACGTATTCAATCAATATTTAAAATTATAATTATGAAAATTCAACCATTAGCAGACAGAGTTCTGGTACTCCCCGCAGTTGCAGAGGAGAAGATTGGCGGTATCATCATTCCTGATACAGCAAAAGAAAAACCTATGCACGGTAAGATTGTTGCCACTGGCAACGGAACAAAAGACGAAGAGATGATCCTGAAAGAAGGTGACGAAGTTCTTTATGGCAAATATGCAGGAACCGAGTTGGAATACGACGGTGTTAAATACCTGATGATGCGTCAGAGTGATGTTCTCGCTATTATTAAGTAAGTCTATAAAAAAAATAAGGAGATATTATTATGGCAAAAGATATTAAATTCAACATGGATGCACGTGATCTGCTGAAGAATGGTGTAGATCAGTTGGCAAATGCAGTTAAAGTAACACTTGGTCCTAAAGGACGTAACGTTATCTTAGAGAAGAAGTTCGGTGCTCCTCAGATTACCAAGGATGGTGTTACCGTAGCAAAAGAAATAGAGTTGGAAGACCGTTTTGAGAACACCGGTGCACAATTGCTGAAGAGTGTTGCCAGCAAGACTGGTGACGATGCCGGTGACGGAACGACCACCGCTACCATTCTGGCTCAGAGTATTATTAACGTTGGTTTGAAGAATGTTACTGCCGGTGCTAATCCAATGGATTTGAAGCGTGGTATCGACAAGGCTGTCACTGCTGTTGTTGAGTATATCAAGAAGAGTGCTGAGAAAGTTGACGACAACTATGATAAGATTGAGCAGGTAGCTACAGTATCTGCCAACAATGATCCTGAGATTGGAAAACTCATTGCCGAGGCTTTCCGTAAGGTAAGCAAAGACGGTGTGATCACCATCGAGGAGAGCAAGAGCCGTGATACTCACATCGGTGTTGTAGAAGGTATGCAGTTCGACCGTGGTTATCTGTCTGGCTACTTTATGACAGATGCTGACAAGATGGAGTGTGTGATGGATCATCCACGTATCCTTATCTATGACAAGAAGATTTCCAACCTGAAAGACCTGATGCCGGTACTGCAGCCAGCAGCAGAGAATGGTCTGCCACTGTTGATTATCGCTGAGGATGTTGACTCTGAGGCTCTTACCACATTGGTAGTAAACCGTCTGCGCGCCGGTTTGAAGGTTTGTGCTGTCAAGGCACCTGGCTTCGGTGACCGTCGTAAAGCTATGCTCGAGGATATCGCTGTATTGACCGGTGGTATGGTAATCTCTGAGGAGAAGGGTCTGAAACTGGAGCAGGCAACACTGGATATGCTGGGTACTTGTGACAAGGTGGTTATCTCTAAGGACAATACCACTATTGTTAACGGCGCCGGTGAAAAGAACGCTATTGCCGACCGTGTGGCACAGATTAAGAATGAGATGGCAAACACGACCTCTTCTTACGACAAGGAGAAGTTGCAGGAGCGTTTGGCTAAGTTGGCCGGCGGTGTTGCCGTACTGTATGTCGGTGCTAACAGCGAGGTTGAGATGAAAGAAAAGAAAGACCGTGTTGACGATGCCCTCTGCGCTACCCGTGCAGCTATTGAGGAAGGTGTGGTTGCCGGTGGTGGTACCACCTATGTACGTGCCCTCAAGGCTATCACTGACCTGAAGGGTGACAATGCGGATGAAGATACAGGTATCAAGATTGTTGAGCGTGCTATCGAAGAGCCTCTGCGCCAGATTGTTATCAATGCAGGTGGTGAAGGGGCCGTCGTCGTACAGAAAGTGCTTGAGGGTGAGGGTGACTTCGGTTACAATGCTCGTACGGATAAGTTTGAGGATCTGCGTGAGGCAGGTGTTATCGACCCTGCAAAGGTTGCCCGTGTGGCTCTTGAGAATGCCGCTTCCATCGCAGGAATGTTCCTTACCACAGAGTGCCTGATCGTTGACAAACCGGAAGAGAAGCCGGCAATGCCAATGGGTGGTGCTCCAGGAATGGGTGGAATGATGTAATCAAACCCTGAAGTAATGAAGTAGGATCACCCACGAGATGGTCCTACTGTCATTATTTTGTAATAAAAAAAGTTAATTTCACGTTATTACTTTGCTGATAACAAAGAAATGTATAATTTTGCAGCGAAATTTACTGACTATAATAGAAAAGATATAAAGAATATTTTTTGATTTGTTTTAGTAGATTAGTTTTTAAGTAGTTTGTTTTGAAAATCGGACGTTGTGATAACATCCGATTTTTTTTGTTTTATAATCTAATCATATTTGTTATTTATTTTGTAACTTTGAATAACTTACAATGCACTCGGCATAAAAAATAAGTAAACTTATTTTGTTCTGCACTCGTTTTTTAGTAACTTTGCTGCAGATAAAAAGTTATCGTAAAAACATCCTGAATACTGAAGATATGGACGAAAACGATTTTAAACTGTCTTGGAAACAGATCATCTCCTTCCTCATTATCTGTGGAGGATTATATTATCTCACCGATTCTATACTCATGGCAGCAGGCATCATGCTCCTGCTGATTATCGGTGTCTATGCTCTCTCCTTCCGTATCATGGAGAGGAGAAAGAAAAAAGAAAGAGAAGAGGAAAAGGACGAGGAAGCATAAAATAGTTTTATGGAACAACTATTACATCTATATAAACAATGGAAAGGTGCTGAGCCTCGGGATGTAGAGAAGATTCCCGGTGCCGGCAGTAACCGACAGTATTACCGTTTGAGAGGTGATAATGAGCAGACGGTGATCGGTGTTATCGGCACCAGTCGTGATGAGAACCATGCTTTCATTGCTTTATCACGTCATTTCCGCAAGCGGAAACTTCCTGTTCCTGAGGTATTTGCCGTCAGTGATGATGAACTGAGATACTTACAGCAAGACTTAGGAAGTACTTCTTTGTTTGAGGCTATTAAAGGTGGTCGTGATGCAGACGGCAGATATAACCAGAAGGAAAAACAACTGTTGGTAAAAGCAATCCGTGCACTGCCCGATATTCAGATACGGGGAGCACGAGGCTTGTCATGGGAAGCATGCTATCCGCAACCAGTCTTTGATACCGACAGTGTGCTGTTCGACCTGAACTATTTCAAATATTGTTTTCTCAAACCGACGGATATCGATTTCCATGAACTGAAGTTGGAAGCTAATTTCCGACTCTTCGCCAAAGATCTGACGGCAGAGGATATCGACAGTTTTCTCTATCGAGACTTCCAAGCAAGGAATATCATGCTCGACAAAGAGGGGAATCCCTATTTCATTGATTTCCAAGGCGGAAGGAAAGGGCCATACTATTACGACCTTGCCTCTTTCCTTTGGCAGGCATCGGCCCATTACTCCAACAAACTGCGTATGGAGTTACTGTCGGAGTATTACAACACCTTGAAAAACTACATCGAAGTACCGTCAGTAAGGCATTTCGCCCAGCGACTGTCACTCTTCGTACTCTTCAGGACCTTACAAGTGCTGGGTGCCTATGGCTTCCGGGGGTATTTCGAACGGAAGAAACATTTCCTCGACAGTATTCCACCAGCCATGCAGAACCTTCGTGAGCTGATTGCGTATAACGAGCGTCATCACAGCTTCCCCTACCCCTATATGATGGAACTCCTTAAACGGTTGACCGAGTTGCCTCAGTTTGTGCCCATGACAAAACCGGTGTTGGTAAGAGACGACGGATACAAGACAACAGATCAGAATATCTACCCCGCCCATCCACAGGATGGTCCGGCCACTTTCTCCAAATACGATGGCAAGGGGCCATTGGTCGTACGTGTTTATAGTTTCTCTTACCGAAAAGGAATACCCGAAGATGAGAGCGGCAACGGCGGCGGATATGTGTTCGACTGCAGAAGTACGCATAATCCCGGACGATACGAGCCATACAAGCAACTCACCGGTTTAGATGAGCCCGTGATCCGTTTCCTGGAAGATGACGGTGAGATACTCACCTTTCTCGATCATATATATGCCATGGCTGATGCCCATGTAGCACGTTATATCCAGCGCGGTTTCACCTCACTGATGTTCTCTTTCGGTTGTACGGGTGGGCAACACCGCAGTGTTTACTCCGCACAACATCTCGCGGAGCATATCCATGAGAAATATGGCATCGAGGTAAGGATCATCCACCGTGAA
The DNA here is from genome assembly GCA_017550455.1 of Prevotella sp. Classification (GTDB taxonomy): domain Bacteria; phylum Bacteroidota; class Bacteroidia; order Bacteroidales; family Bacteroidaceae; genus Prevotella. Next base: position 130 of record JAFZPF010000169.1, on the reverse strand, counting down.
CAAGGTATCACACAAGTATTGGAAAGAACTAGAAAGGAAGAATGATAAAACAGGCAATGATATTCGCAGCGGGATTGGGCACCCGTCTCAAACCCCTTACCGACACCATGCCCAAGGCACTGGTTCCTGT
>JAFZPF010000168.1 GCA_017550455.1 Prevotella sp. | reverse complement strand
GCAGACTTCATGTCTGCCCGTTGTATGCGGGTAGGGATAAACCCTACCCCTACCAGTATATAGGCTATCAACGTGTTTACTCGTCAACTTGTCTACTCGTTTACTAAATATTGGTTGCAATAGCAGGAGATGCAGCTAAGGAATGCAACGACTGAGAACGGCATCGGAGATGGGGCGAGGACCTGTTTGAGCGAAGCGAGTCCCGCAGCACAGTTTTTCAGAATCGTAATCTGTTCTGACTCGAAGCGTGTAACGAGCTCTCTCTTGCTTACTTCTCTCTGGCGGGACAGAGAGAAGTAAAGAAAAGATAACTCTGCATGAGAATCGCTTCTTAATATACCATAAAAAAGGAGAAGACTCGAAGATCTTCTCCTTTTTAATGTTTATACTTCACAACTGTTCTTATGCCAGACTGTAGATCCAGTTGTAGAAGAAGCTGCATACACCGAAGAGGACAATACCTAAGGTGCAAATAGCCAATGCTAACTTTGTGCCATTATCACTCTTGAAAGTGGGCAGCGGACTGTCGGTCTGCTTGATATACATCGCTTTGACGATCAGCAGATAGTAGTAAAGTGACACCACCGTGTTGATCAAAGCAATGAATACCACGAAATATGCCAGGTTGGTTCCATGTGAGGCAGCTGCCATGAACACGAAGAACTTACTAAACATTCCTGCAAACGGTGGGATACCGGCCAAGGAGAAGAGAGCCAACGTCATCAGGAAGGCCAACTTCGGATTGGTCTGATAGAATCCGTTGTAGGCATCCATGTCCGTACGACCGCCGTTTTTCTCCTCTACGACACCGATAACGCTGAAGACAGCTAAGTTAGCTACCACATATACCAGCACATAGTATGAAAGGGCAGTAATACCCAAGTCGTTGTTACCGATCACGGCCAACATGATATATCCGGCCTGTGAGATAGAACTGAAAGCCATGAATCGCTTGAGTTCTGACTGGCGGATAGCAAAGAGGTTTGCCACCGTGATAGACAGGACGATGACCACATACAGCAGCATCACCCAATGATGATACATAGGAGCCAACACCTTCATGAGGATCGTCATCAGGGTAAAGGCAGCAGCGCCCTTGGAGATAACACTCAGATAACCTGTAACGGTGGTAGGAGCACCCTGATAGGTATCAGCGGTCCAGAAATGGAAGGGAACCAATGATATCTTAAAACCTAATCCACTGAAGAAGAATACCAGTCCGACAAGACTCAGCTTGTTAACACCGAGCAGCGGCAGGTTATTGGCAAAATCAGCGAAATAAAGTGTCCCTGTTGAAGCATACAACATGGAGATACCATAGAGCATGATACCGCTGGAGAAAGTAGCTGTTAGGATATACTTGGCAGCTGCCTCAGCAGAGTGATGACGGTATTTGTCAAGACCTACCAGACAAGCCATAGGAACAGATGCCATCTCCAGACCAAGGAAGAACATCAGGAAATGTCCAGCAGACATCATCATGTTCATACCTAATAAGGTGGATATCACCAACATGTAGAACTCACCCTCCTTGAAAGCAGTGTCCTTACGACTCAGCCAGAGATGTGACTGAATCAGAACGATTAACGTTCCACCTGCGAGGATGGTTTTCATCACATTCACGGCAGCACCTGCTGTGTACATTCCACCAAAGGCAGTGATCGTGCTATAAACTGGTTGGAAAGCCATGGTGATGATCAACTGCAAGAGCATCAGCAGACAGACAAACGGATTGAACCACTTGCGGATAGCCTTATTGGCAGACAGGAAGTCAGCAATAAAGACGATGATAAGCATTGCGGTAAGCGTTGCCTCCGGAACCATATATAAAAATTGACTGTATCCCATAATTACATACTTGCTGTTAAGATGTTAGACAAAATACTACCTACGCCACTGTCGATGACATGACTGGCCCACATCGGGAAACATCCAAGTCCGGCAACACAGGCAATCAGACAGATCACAGCGACACGTTCATCCCATGTGGCATCGGTGAGGGTCACGGTATCACAATGTGGATAGTCAACCTTCTGGAAGAGGATCTTTCCAACCACACGGAGGATATAGACTGCCGTGATAACAATAGAACAGCAAGCGATGATCGTACACGTACGGTGGAACATATCAGCATTCTCGAAAGAACCGACAAAGATGGTCATCTCAGCAATGAAGCCGGAGAATCCGGGAAGTCCGAGGTTAGCCAAACCGGCAATGACATAACCGCAAGCCAGGAAAGGCATAATCTTCATCAAACCACCTAAGTAACGCACGTCACGAGTGTGGGCACGACCGTAGATCATACCGATCAGGGCAAAGAACAAGGCAGTCATCAGACCGTGAGAGAGCATCTGCAGGATAGCACCTGTACAAGAGGTCTGTGTCATCATCAGCAAGGCGAAGAGCACCAGACCACAGTGACTTACCGATGAGTAAGCATTGATATATTTCAGGTCGGTCTGTACACAGGCAGACAAAGCACCATACACCACAGAGATAGTGGTGAGGATCAGGAAGAACCAAGCCATCTCCTGTGCAGCCTCAGGCAACAGATACATAGCGATGCGAAAACAGCCGTAGCCTCCTAACTTCATCAGCACACCGGCGTGAAGCATAGACACAGCGGTAGGCGCAGAGGCATGACCGTCGGGGCTCCATGTGTGGAAGGGGAACAAGGCACCTAACACACCGAAACCGATGAAGATAAAGGGGAAGAACAGTTTCTGGATAGGCACAGGGATATTGTGCTTAGCAGCAATCTCCGTGACGATCATCGTATCAGCACCACTGAAGTAATAGATACCGAGGATACCGAGAATTAACAGGGCTGATCCTCCCATCAGCATCAGTGTCAGCTTCATGGCTGAATACTCTTTATGACCACTACCCCACACACCGATCAACAGATACATCGGAATCAAAGCTACCTCGTAGAACATGAACATGGTGAACATATCTACGGAGATGAAGAAACCGAACACACCGGATGACAAGAGGGTGAACCAAAGGAAATACTCCTTGGTAAGTGGCTTGAGTTGCCAGGAGGCGAAAGTACCTGTAAACACGATGATACTCGACAACAGCAACATCACCACAGAGATACCATCAACACCTACAGCATATTTGATATGTAAGGGGGCAAACCAATCTACCGCATAGGTGAGCAGCATCTCATCGGTATTACCGGCGGCACGCTGCTGGATGAAGTAGAAGGTGAGCCATATTGACAAGGCAAGCAGAAGAGAAGCTCCCGTTACCATGACACCACGCACCTGGTTGAGATTGCGGGCAAGCCACAACCCTAACAGCATCAGTGCGGGGATAACTACGAATAATGATAATATACTCATTTTTATTTACTTTTCTTAGATTGCTAACATAAAGAGTGACAACGCTACTGTACCCGTCAGGAACCATACGGCATACTGGCGTACATCACCACTCTGCCATGGGCGGATACTCTCTCCTGCCTCGTTAGTACCCCACGCAAGGAAATTGAAGGTACCGTCAACGACATGACGGTCGAACCATGCAATAGGATGAGAGAAGAAACGGAAGATAATCTGATGGGTAACAAACTGCCATACCTCATCCATATAGAAACGACGGTAAGCAGCCTGATGAAGTTTCGGGAAGGTCTTATACAGGCGGTCGGCAATAGGCTGCTTCTCACCTTTATATATATAAGTAGCCAACAGAATAGAACAGATAGCAATAATCGTAGAGATCGTAGCAATCTTAGTATCAAAGTGGATGGTGTAGTCTGTGCCTTCGGCATTGACATAAGCGCCGAAGCTGCCACCCCACCCTGCGAATCCGCCAATCGTAGAATAGATACCTACGATTAAGGTGATCGCACTGAGGATAATCAATGGAACAGTCATAGAAGCCGGTGCCTCATGCGGAGTATGATGAGCATGCAATTCTTTGTTCTCTGTACCCCAGAAGATACCATAATACAGACGGAACATATAGAAAGCGGTCATGGCGGCAATACCGGTCATGATCCATCCTACCACCGGACTGTACTGGAAACATGCGGAGATAATCTCATCCTTGGAACTGAATCCTGAGAAGAACGGGATACCGGCGATGGCCAGACAACTGATCAGGAAGGTAGCATGAGTGATAGGCATGTATTTCTTCAAGCCACCCATAGCAGACATCTCATTGCTGTGTACGGCATGGATGATACAACCGGCGCCTAAGAACAGACAAGCCTTGAACATAGCGTGGGTGAAGAGGTGGAACATAGATGCCATATAACCCAGTTGTGCATGGTTGTCGAGCACAGCCTCATGACCGGGCAGACAAACACCGAGTGCCACCATCATAAAGGCAATCTGTGAGATGGTAGAGAAAGCCAATACACGTTTGATATCAGTCTGGGCACATGCCACGGCAGCAGCGTAGAAGGCGGTGAAGACACCTACCCATACGACGATACTCAATGACTGGGGAGCATACTCGATCCACAAGGGGAACATACGTGCAATCTGGAAAACACCGGCAACCACCATGGTAGCGGCATGGATCAAGGCAGACACAGGAGTAGGACCCTCCATGGCATCAGGCAACCAGATATGTAACGGGAACATTGCACTTTTACCGGCACCACCGACGAACATCAGTACCAAAGCGGTAGGAATGATAAAGCCGCCGGCTGCTACAGCCTTGGCTACACTGCCCTGGATAAACGGAGTGGTACCTGCACCCATCTGGATAGACTCACCGGCGAAGGTGAAGCTGAACGACTGGGTATAGTAACCGAAGAGCAAGATACCGATCAGGAAGAACAGGTCGGCAAAACGGGTAACGATAAATGCTTTCTTAGAAGCAGCCACAGCCTCACGGGTACTGTAGTAGAAACCGATCAACAGATAAGAGCTCACACCCACCAACTCCCAGAACAGATACATCTGGAAGATGTTCGTGGCAAGAACCAGTCCTAACATAGACATGGAGAACAGGCTCAGAAAAGCATAGTACCGCTGGAATCCCTTCTCACCGTGCATATAACCGAAGGAGTAGATATGTACCATCAGTGATACGGTAGAGATAACGATGAGCATCATCACAGAGATAGGATCCAGCAAGACACCTAAGTCGAAGTGAAGATTACCCAGCGGCAACCACGTCACATTATAGGGAACGAGTGTCTGGAAGACACCGTCAACACGTGCGGTAGTGAAATAGGTAAACGCAGTCAGATAAGAGATCAGCGTAACAATACCTAAGGAACAAGTACCGATAAGTCCTGCTGTCTTATGCGACATCTTCATACCTGCCAATCCTAACAGGATGAAAGACAGTAAAGGCAATAACAGAATCAGGCAGGAATATGAATAAATAGAATCCATTGTCTTTTCTTTTTAAATAGTTAATGATTAATTCTTCATTTCCTGAATACTGTTCACACGATCACTATGGTAGTTCCGATACACATTGATGATGATAGCCACAGCAACAGCCGTCTCTGCAGCACTGATACCAATGGAGAACAAAGAGAAGAAGAATCCCTCCATACCTGCAGGATAAACCAAACGGTTGATGGCTGCAAAGTTGAGATCCACCGCATTGAGAATAAGCTCAACAGAGATGAGCATCGCTATCAGGTTACGACGACTGATAAAGCCGAACACACCGATAAAGAACAACAGTGCACTGAGCACCATAAAACAAGATACTGGTACCATAAGCTTATTCCTTTCTAGAGATCATTATACCACCGATGATACATGCCAACAGGAAGATGGAGATGAACTCGAACGGCAAGACATAACCGAACTTACCGGAAGACACCATCGCCTTACCGATAACATCCATACTCACCTCCTGGTCGGGAACCATGGCGAAGTGATTAAACAACTGATTCTTGACAAACACAAAACCGGTCAGTGCCAGGCCTACCAAGGCGATGAAGATACCGAAGGCAATCCTACTGCCCTTCAGACGTTCTACCATTCCCTGCAGGGTCTGTTTGCTCACCAACTGGATAGCAAAGATATAGATCATCGTAACACCACCTGCATAGACAGCTATCTGAGCAGCAGCCAGATAAGTATAGTCAAGCAGGAAATATAATCCTGCGATGCCGAAGAGCACAAAGAGCAGGAAGGTGGCAGCACGCATGATCCGTTTTGTCATTACGCACATAATGGCAGAAACGAGGATGACACATGCCAGAATACCAAACATTATTATATTTACCATGATTACTTCGTTTTAGTGTTAAACTTACCAATCTCCAACGGAGCACCACCATCAATCAAGTTGGGTAATGAACCACCCTTATATACCTCCTTGTCAAGATGTAATACCAACTGACCACGATCGAACACAGCGTTCTCAAAGTCATTGGTAAACTCAATGGCATCGAAGTTACAGGCATTGGTACACAACTGACAGAACATACAGTCGCCTAAGTCGTACTGATAGTCACGCAGCTCACGTTTCTTCTTACCTGTCTCTTCGTTGGTAACCATCTCAGAAATAATCCTGATCGATCCATTGGGACAAGATTTCTCACACAGCGTACAGGCAGTGCATTTATAACTGCCATCCTCATTACGCTTGAACACCAGACGACCACGATGGCGCTTGGCCACATGCAAGGTCGTTTTTCTGTTCTCCGGATATTGCTCGGTCGACTTCGGGGTGAAATACTCCCGTAAGGTAGTTTTCATACCTACTGCCAGGGTTTTCACGGCTTGGCCGACTTCACCAAAATATGATTTGTTATTTTCCATTTTCATTAATCATTTTATGACACCCGACGTTCATTACTTGACATACCATCCAAGTGCCACGAAAACTGTCATCAGCACAATATTGAAAAGTGACAGCGGCATCAGATACTTCCACTCTAACTTCAGGATCTGGTCGATACGCAGACGGGGGAACGTCCAGCGAACCCACATCAGCAACCATACCACGAAGAAGGTCTTGGCAAAGAACCAAACCACACCGGGGATATAGTTCATCAGCGTATCAAAAGCAGAGATACCTATATTAATAGGTGCCCATCCACCGAGGAATACCGTAGTGGCAATACCGGAGATGACGAAAAGGTTCAGATACTCAGCAAGGTAGAAGAAACCGAAGCCCATACCGGAATATTCTGTATGGTGACCGGCAGTCAACTCACTCTCAGCCTCAGCCATATCGAACGGACCACGGTTAGCTTCCGCATTACCGGCAATCAGGAAAGTCACGAAAGCGATGATGGCGGGAAGCGGAGCCTGGACGACAAGCCATTTCCAAGGACCGGTCTGTGCATCCACGATACCACTGATCTGCATCGTGCCTGTAAGGATAACGGCAGCGATGAGACACAGACAGAGAGACATCTCATAGGAGATCATCTGCACAGCGGCACGCATGGCGGAAACGACAGAGTATTTATTGTTGGAACCCCAACCGGCCAGGAAGATACCTACCACACCGATAGATGAGATAGCGGTCAACAGGAAAAGACCCACGTTGAAGTCGAGCACGACAGCACCCTTGTTCCATGGCAGGAATGAGAAGGTGCCTACGGATGCAATGATAACTAAGAACGGAGCAACGGCATAAAGGAGCTTATCAGCCTTGTCCACGAAGAAGATCTCTTTGATGAGCATCTTCAGCACGTCGGCAAACACCTGCAGGGTACCCCAGGGACCTACACGCATCGGGCCTAAGCGGCACTGGAAATAAGCACATACCTTACGTTCCATGAATATCAGCACAATAGCAATGAGTGCGTACGCAACGAGAATGCAGAGACCCACCAGCACACACTCGATGAGGATTGTCCAGAAACTGCCCAGCCCTAAGGTTGTCCTGAGCAGATTGTCAAACCATTGTGTTACTATAGAAAAATCAAACATGATGTTTTTACGAATTACGAATTAACAGAAAAGATTATCGGTCGATATCAGGAATAACGAAGTCGATGGCTGCACCGGTTGTCACCAGGTCGGCAATCTTCTGACCACGTAACATCGGGTCGAGGGCACCCACCAACGACAGTCCCATAGGACGCATCTTCATACGATAAGGACTCTTATCACCCTTAGAATCAAGATATACACCGAACTCACCGCTGGCTCCCTCAACAGAGAAATACCACTGTCCCTCGGGCACCTTGATGATCGGTTTCTGCTTGATATAGAAATCACCGGCCGGGATGTTGTCGATCAACTGCTCGATAATATCCAGACTCTGATAGAGCTCCTGAATATGAATCAGGTAACGGTCCATAGAGTCGCAACCCGTCATAGTGATCTGTTTCCATTCCACCTGGTCGTACATCACATACGGATGACGCTTACGGGTGTCGTTAGCCCATCCGGAAGCACGTCCGGCAGGACCGGTAACAGCATAGTTGATACAGTCAGCCTTATCCATCATGCCCACCTTCTCAAAACGGTTGTGGGTGATGATGTTATCGCCGAAGACATCCATATACTCCTGAATGATCGGACGCATATACTTGCATAACTTCTTCGTATTCTCCACGAAGTTAGGATCGATATCATCCTGCAGACCACCTATTCTGTAATAATTCTGGATCAGTCGGCCACCGGTAGTCTCCTCCATCACGTTGAGTACATGTTCACGGTCACGCATACAATAGAGGAAAGCAGTAAGTGCTCCCAGGTCCTGTGCGCAACAGCCGCAATACAGGAGGTGAGAGTCGATACGCTGCAACTCATCCATGATCGTACGGATATACTTGATACGGTCAGACAGTTCGATGCCCATACCCTCTTCTATCACACCTACCAAGGCATGACGATGCATCATGGCAGAGAGGTAGTTCAGTCGATCGGTAAGTGCGAGGGTCTGTGGATAGGTCATACCCTCCCACATCTTCTCAATACCACGATGGATATATCCCAAATGAGGATAAATCCGTTTCACGGTCTCACCATCGAGAACCGTCTGCAGACGGAGCACACCGTGAGTAGAAGGATGCTGAGGACCGATATTGATGACGTACTCATCATTGGTGAAGAGTCTGTTCTGCTTACAGACAAGCTTGCCATCCTCATCCAGCGAATACTCACAACCGTAGTCTGGTTCCTTGTCATCCTCCAGGGTATAACTGTCGTCGAACTTCCAGTCCTTACGCAAGGGATAACCCTTGAAGTCATTACGCAGGAACAGACGACGCATGTCAGGATGACCTAAGAAGAGGATACCATAGAAATCGTATACCTCACGCTCCAGTAAGTCGGCCACTTTCCACAAATTACTGACGGTCGGGATGACATACTGTCCGTCAACCTGCTTGGCCATCATCTTCACACTCGTACGCTCATTGGTGTCGGTATTCTCAAGGATATAGATACATCCGAGACCTTCCTCTCCGAAATCCTCACCGATAACCGTTACGAGATAATCAAAATGCTTATTGTCTTTCAGGTTCTGCATCTCTTGTGCAAACCTGTCGAAGTCAAATACAAGATTCTCTAGTTTCATTTGGCTTCCTCCTTTACTTCCTTCTTTAGTTCATTGACAAAATCCTCCGGCACATCGGTAACCACGATGGGCTTCTTCCATCCTGAAGAGATAGCCTCGTTGGAGAGATTCAACTCACGCTCTTCCTTGTTCTGCTTGTGGTTAGCACCACCGAAGAACTTCTCAATCTTTACCTTACGCTGCAACTGCATCATACCGTAAAGAATAGCTTCCGGACGCGGGGGACAACCAGGGATATAGACATCCACAGGAACGATCTCCTCGATACCTTTCACCACATGATAGCTTGACTTGAAAGGACCACCACTGATGGTACAGCCACCCACAGCCACGATATACTTCGGTTCTGCCATCTCATCATACAGACGCTTGAAGGCAGGAGCCATCTTGTGTGTAATCGTACCGGCCACCATGATAAGGTCGGCCTGACGGGGGGAGTTACGGGTAACCTCAAAACCGAAACGTGAGAAGTCATAACGGGCACAACCTACTGCCATAAACTCAATACCGCAGCATGAGGTACCAAAGGTCAGTGACCACAGAGAATTGGAACGACCCCAGTTGATCAACTGGTCAAGATTTCCTACTACCGCATTTACACCACCTTCATTCAGTTCGTCAATGAGCTTCTGCAAACTCTCATTGTCCTTGAATTCCTCGTAAGGAAGACTCTTGATCTTAGGCTTTCTTATTTCCATTCCAAAGCTCCTTTCCGCCAAGCATAAGCCAGGCCAAATACAAGTACCAACAAGAAGAAACCGATGCTGACAAGTGCCATGCTACCGAAATCTTTTACCACCACTGCCCATGGATAGAGGAAGAGTGTCTCCACATCAAACATGAGGAAGAGGATCGCAAAAAGGTAAAATCCTATAGACACTGGCAACCATGACGTGCCCTGAGTGGGAATACCGCACTCAAAAGGTTCGCCCTTCACCTTGTTATAGGATCGAGGACCTACGAGTTTTGCAATGACGTAGGCTCCGACTACCAAAACAATAGCCGTCAATAAGACGGTAACCAACAAATAAAAGTACATAATTATGTAAATATTAAATTATGCTAAGAAGCAATGTTTTAAAAAACGGTGCAAAGTTACTAAAAATATTCATGATTATTCTTCTTTTTTACAGAAAAATAATGATGGTTACAAAAAAAAGTTCTATATTTGCAAAAGAGAAAAATAACTTTTTAATCCAAAATAAGATGAGAGCAAAACAATTATCTTTCTTTTTGACGTTAATGCTGTTTTTTTGCACCACAATCAGTGCATCCAACAGACAACCTGTAGTTAAGAACCCATTAAAGAAATCACCTACAGCTATAGTCGATGGCATCAACTATAGACTGGATGAGAAAAACCAAAAGGCCAAGGTGATTTCCGGAGAAAACCTATATACCGGTGACATCGTCATACCGGAGAAGTTTGAATACGACAGTATCAAATACTATGTGGAGGAGATTGACGACGGAGCATTCAAGGATTGTGCTTCACTGTCATCTATCTCTATTCCCACCACGGTGACAAAGATCGGTTCTGATGTCTTCCGGGGATGTACGGCTTTGGAGGAGATCACCATCCCGGAGTCGGTCAGAGAGATTAAGAATGAGACGTTTGCAGGATGCAGCAACCTGATGATGATACGTTTGCACAATGGCATCACCTCCATCGATCAGGGTGCTTTCAGGAAGTGTACTGCATTGGAGTCGATCGCTCTTCCGAATAATCTCACGGCCCTGTCGAACAATCTCTTCCAGGGTTGCTCTAACCTGAAAAATATCAAACTGCCCGGTTCGCTGAACAAGATCGGCAGTAGTGTGTTTGAGGAATGTGCCAGCCTGGAAGAAGTAGATATCCCCAACGGTGTCAAGTCCATTGGCAGTGACGCCTTCAAGAACAGCACGATGCTCCAGCGTTTCTCAACAACCACCAGCATGACAGAGTTGCCCCATGGTATCTTTGAAGGATGTACCAGTCTGAAGGAAGTAAGCCTCACCACCTCCATCAGATCCATCTCCAGCGATGCTTTCCACGGATGTGCATCCCTCGACAGCATCTTTATCCCCAATTCCGTCAAGTCGATGGGTAGCAGTGTCTTCGAAGGTTGTTCAAACCTGACAGTCATCAACATCCCGGGAGCTATCGATGAGATACCTTCCAAGGCCTTCAAAGACTGCAGTTCTATCGAAGAGTTTAACCTCCCCAACTCTATCAAGTCCATCGGTTCAGATGCCT
>JAFZPF010000167.1 GCA_017550455.1 Prevotella sp. | reverse complement strand
CAAGTCCATCGGTTCAGATGCCTTCAACGGTTGTGCCTCCATGGCTGCTATCGTTATACCTACGAGTGTGAAAGAAATAGGATCGGATGCCTTCAACAATTGCAACAGTCTCAATACCGTGGTGATGCGTAGCGGCACACCCTGTAAAATCAAGAAAGACAGTTTCAGTAAGACTTTCATGAAAGAAGGTACCGTCCTCGTTCCCAATGAGATACCTTATCGTGCAGATCCCAAAAGTAACTGGGCTAAGTTTCGTAATATAGTAAAGGAAAGAAGATAGAATCAATATATCAGCACCCACATTTCCTAATAAGCACGTGGAGAAATATACATGTGCTTATCAGGAGATTGTGAGGAATAATTAACGGATTATTTTGCCAGTCTTTATTTCCCGTCCTTGCTGCAACTGATATATATACAGTCCATGTGGTAGAATTATCTCATCTGGTTTTTTATCTGGATAAATCCCGATAAGAATACCTTTTAGGTTATAAATACGCGTTTGCAATGAAGATGGACAGATGTCTAACAGTTTTACTTCTGAAGTCACCACATTCCCTGCCTCCAGTTTTAAGCAATCGTACATAATGCCCCCATTCTTTCCTATTCCCGACATAGTGAGTGTCAAAATATTGTCTCCTTGCTGCAGATAAGACGCTGGAAAAGACTGTGTAAATAGATGATGACGTCCACTTAGAATACCACTTCGATAGATGCTTGCATCATTAGGTGTCGGTGCCCAGTCAGCAATTTTCTTTCCGTTTACATTCATTGCCAATTTGGGAGAGTTGGTTACACCTGCGGCAGAAATCGTAAGATAAGCCTTATCATTGAAAGTTTGAGAACAGTTGAATCTCACCGTCCATGTTCCGTTTTTACATTGGGCGTAATACCAGTCTTTCCATTCCTCGCTTTCACCGATAGTGAAGGCAATATTCTCCGGCACTTCTTCCCACAACCCATAACAACGTATATGATCACTCAAATTATAACCATCTGAAAGACGATTATTCTCTCCTATCAGGAATAACAGATGCTCATAACAAGCCGGTGTCCATTCAATCGTTCCGACATCCAGTATTTCACTGTCAACAACAATATCCTTCACTTGGAGTTCGTCTGTCACATCTCCTTTTGTGGCATAAGCTCTTAACGCATAATTTCCCTTCCTGACGTTCGGGATAGAAAATCGTCCTTCACTGTCAGTAAGAGACCAGAACATATATCCTTTACCCTGGGACATCAACTCTGTATCAGGTTCTGCCAATACAACTTGAATACGATCACATGTCTGTCCTGTTGTAACATGGATACGTCCACTAACCGTCGCACGGTCTAAGGGGTACAAGTCATTATCGAACCAGCTAAATGGCCATTGCTCTTTTTGTTCATGAGCCTCACGCTTAGCATCAGCAATGAGCGCTTCCGTATCTTTTTCCTCATTATAATTCAAATAAATGAAGAACGGCCCGTATATTTTTCGTTCCCCCTCCTGATAATATTGGGAGGATGAGCCTAGATGTTCTCCCTGAAGCATCTGAATAGTAATAGGTGATTTACCTGTGGCGTGAACAGTAAGTTCCTGCTTCATCGGTCCACCAGGCATCCATTCATAAGAACAAGGAATGTTCCATATACCAATCTCATTGTTTGTATGCATCAATCCGTGAACGCTGTCGCAAACGACATAGTTTGCCCAGTTATACTTAGTATAAACCGTACCATCACTCATTCTGTAAGTGGCATCCTGCACGTAAGCTTCATTACTCGTACCCCCACTCTCAACAGCTTTCATTTCACTGTTTGAAGGAATCATTCCTCTCATGGAATCATCTACATATCCATTGAGCATAGATGCATTCAGACGAGTACACACACGAGCTTCCTGTAATTGAACGGTGCCTGACGAACTTGTTCCGTTAGCAATAGCATAGACATAAATGCCACTCACGCCTTTACGCATGATATATCCTTGTTGCCAACGTAGGTCATCAGTGGTGTTTGAATAAAGTACTTCCACATAATCATCTGTCTGACGGACAATCTCAGCCTTACTGGGACTGAGCGCCTTATTGCCGAGGCCTTTACATGTATAATCAAAATAAATACCTGAACTTCCAAGAACGTTCATATTGTGAAAAGTCAGTTTATCAGCCCTTCCGTTACTTCCAATATGTAGTTTCACTATTCCATTGTCTATTGTCGCCTCTCTGCTGCTACTTAGCGTAGCTGTCACATTACTTTGTGCCAACGAGGTAAAACTCTTTAAACAAATAAAAAAAAGTAATATATATTTTTTATTTAGCATATCGAAAAGATTAAAAAGCATTAAAAGTATATATACCACCAACCTCTGTCGGAATATCATAGATGAATGTATCAGGCAACTCTATAACCAGTAACTTGGAGGCATCCTTGACAATGGGACATGGTATATCGTAAGTACGTGTAAGCGGATTAGGATTCTCTCCTTCCGTAACATCAATTAATTCAGTACCATTCTCATTTCTGAGCATAACTGCTGAACGTAATCGCAGGTTTCCACCTATAGTGGAGCGTATTGTAACAGAACGAAGTTTTCCTTCCTTCCACTGCATGTTTACTATTTCAAAGCCACCACGAGTCATCAGTCCATTTACGTTTCCAGCTACCCACACATCAGGTAGCGCAGGCAACAGATGGACAGCACCGTCATGACTCTGTACAAGCATTTCAGCTATACCTGCACAACATCCAAAGTTTCCATCTATCTGGAAAGGAGGATGTGCATCGAACATATTAGCATAGGTACCTCCGTCTTGTTCCCGGATAGTGGCATTAGGTGCCTTGAGTTTCAATTGGTTTTGAATAAGTTTGAATGCGTGGTTACCATCAAGTAAACGGGCCCAAAGACAAACCTTCCAACCCATAGACCAACCACGAGAAGCATCACCACGACCAATAAGTGACTTACGCACGGCTGCCGCTGCGATAGGATTGGTATAAGGCGACACCTGACGTCCAGGATATGCACACCATAGGTGTGACACATGACGGTGAGTTGAAAATTCTCGATCCCAATCTTCCAACCACTCCTGTAACTGACCATACTTACCAACCATCATAGGGGGTAACTGCTTGCGTATAATATCCAAGCTGTCTACAAAAGGATCGTTGATCGTTAGTTGACGGGCAGCTTCACGTGTTGTGAGTAACAGATCATAAATCATCTGATTATCCATGGCTACACCGGCAAAGACAGCCGGAGACATTTCTTTATTAAAAAGAGAGTCATGATAACTCTTAAAACCAGGATGGTTCTCGGGCGAAGTTGAAGGTGATGCTACGAGGTAACCAGTCTTGGTATCACGAGTGAGGAAATCAAAATAAAAGCGGCATGCCTCTGCCATGACAGGGTATGCTGTGTCGTGCAGGAAATGCCTATCACCTGTGAACAGATAATGTTCCCAAAGATGTGAGCAAAACCATGCATTACATGTTGGCCAAATACTGCAAGAAGCATAGTCGACAGATCCTGTGGACCGCCACAGGTCTGTATTATGATGAAGTGTCCAACCACGTGCGCCATACATCTGTTGCGCAGACTGTCTACCTGTAATACTAACATCTTTCACTAATTGCAAGAAAGGATCATGACATTCTGAGAGATTGGTTACTTCCGCAGGCCAATAGTTCATTTCCACATTGATATTAGTGGTATATTTTGAGTCCCATGCAGGATATTGGTCAGCATCCGGATTCCAAATACCCTGAAGATTGGCAGGTTGTGAACCTCGTTGGGAAGAACAGATGAGCAAGTAACGACCAAACTGGAAATAGTCAGCCACCAGTCCAGGATCCTGCTTTTCAGAGAACTCACGAATACGTTCGTCAGTAGGCTTAAGCTCTTGAATGGTGTTATGACCAAGGTCGAGTGAAACACGCTGGTACTGCTTACGATAGAAATCCCTATGAGCCTTGAACGCATCATGATATGTCAGGAAAGGATTGCCTTTTTTGAGAAAACGATTGAGAGTTACCCGAGCCTTATTGTCGGCATCACCAGTAATATCATCATATTTCACAAAGTTTGTCGCGGAAGCAATAAGAATGATTATCTCCTTCGCATCACGTATATGTATCTCCCCTTTATCTGCATTACGTTTTCCACCTTCTTGTGCAACACGTATGAGAGTGGTGCAATGTAGTCCGTTCGGAATATTCTCAGCGTTTTTTGCCGTAGGATGACTAAAAACACGCAACTCATCATCCCTACCATCAGTCAGTGTTACCTCTGTTGTCACCCTTTGTTTTTTTAACGGTCCTACAAATGAGACATCCATAGATAATAGCTTCTTCTTTGTGGCAGTGAGACGAATAACGGTCAAACTATCTGCAAAGGAGGTGAATATTTCTCTGCGATATTCCGTCCCAGCAACGGAATAGGTGGTGGTGGCTACCGCATCGGAGAGGTTTAGACATCTTTTATAATTTGTTGCGGAAGCATGTTGGTCTGGAAATGTAAGAATTAAATTACCTACCGACTCATACATCATTCCATGTCCTGTTATATCACGATCGGCCGTGATATTATGCATAGCCAGAAACTGTGCCCGTTGATAATTGCCGCTATCCAATGATGCACGGATCTCTGGGAGGACCTCTCTTGATTTTGGATTCACATTGTTATAGGGTGACCCACTCCAGAATGTGTCCTCATTCAGTTGTATCGTGTCACTTCTGATACCTCCATATACCATAGCCCCAAGACGACCATTACCCAAGGGAAGTGCCTCCACCCAATGATTAGCAGGACGATCATACCACAATGTCTGTGCATTCAACAACAGTGTCAATCCAAGAAAGATGACTATCAGACAGTATTTTGTATATTTCATCATAAACAATTATTTAATGAATATTTTCTTTGTATTATTTTTGTTGTCAGTATGGTGTTCCACAACGATGTTCAATCCTTTGGAGACTGCATCTAAACGATGGCCATACAAGTTATATACATCATTATGACGGTTATAATTTTCTTTTTGTACTACAAGAATATTCGTTGTTGTATCTACAGTAGACGAATCACTCAGGCTACCATACTCATTAACAGCCTTTACAGAATACCGCAAGCTCTTTCCATCCGTTTGATAATAATTATCAGTTGTCATCCCTATTACCTGATCTTGACTGTCGATAATGATATAGCAGATAGCGTATGGAGATGCGTACCAAGTTAGTCTATAACTACCGTCAAGAATTAAGTTGGATGGAGCTTCAACAGGTTCAAAGAACATACGCGGATTCCAGTCATCATCACCAGCAGTGACAGCTTCGTAGGTGTAGGCAGCAGCTTCTTCCGTACTCAAAACAGCCTGTCGTTTAACGGGACTGGTCTCACCTGCATTCAATTTGTCACTGTCAACCTTATAGGTAGTTCTACGGTTATTCAAATCCACAGGAAGACCGTACTCATCCATCGTATTGTATTCTGCGAAGAGTTTCGGGGCTATATGCCACTCACTCCATCCCTCTGGGGCCAAAGAGGTTTTTAATGTAGTATTGATCCATACAGCAATGGGGCGATCTTGCCAAGCACGTCCAAGTTTGTTACTTCCACCCTTGCCGTCAATAATATTGTTCACCATGACATAACCCCACTTTGTGCCAGCCTTGTGACTGGGGGCAACGATAACACTGCCAATACGTGCCAAACGAAATGTACTATTTTCAATATAGTTATTTCCCGCGCCATAATAGAAATCAACGGCACCTTCAATAAGACATTTATTGACGTATTGTCGGTCAGTAGCTTTACGGACATCTGTATACCAAGTATCCTGATATGAGCGGAACTTACAATTATAGAAAGCTTGTCGGTCAGCACGAGAGCTCATGGCATTCCCCATGGGTCCCGATTGCTGCTCTACCCCCCACCGGTTGAAATAGGTGATATTCTCCGTATAGAAGTCTGTAGCGTTTACTTGTACCACAGCTTGTTTCCCGTAAGTCTTGGAAGCCGGATTATTAGTGGAATATTCATATCCTTTATCATTCGATCCCCCATTATTGATGAAAAACTTAATAACTACTTTCTCTTTGTCTTGTCCTATAAGATGAATGAATGACTTGTTCTGAGGTATGGTCACCAATTCCTCATACTCTCCGTTTTTCACGAAGATAAGCCAAGGAGTCTTTCTGTTCGTTGGCGCAGCATCGATGGCAGCCTGCACTGTGAGATAATTACCAGTACCATCCTGAGCAACAACCGCATCATACAACCTGGCGGTGGGAGACGGACGTTCGGTCACAGAGAACGTAATGTCGCTTACAGGAAAAGCATTCCCGTTATAGTCGACAATAGCGTTCTCACCAATATGAAGCGTATAGGTCGTGCCGTAGCTTAACCCATGATAGGCGAAGACGACACTCTTACTACCATAAGCCCCCTGAAGAGCCTCGTTATTCAAAGTGACGATGCCACTACCCTGCTTGACACGTTCGTTGAAATTGAGTACAATGTTACCACGTGAGGATATGCCTGTTCCGTTAGCTGCGGGTGAACTGCTGATAAGAACTGGAGCCTCTGTGTCATCTGCGTTATTCTGTTCGGCAAAAATAATAACATCAGCCAAATAAAACCCTTCCGTTCCACTATGGTTACCGCCGTCGAAAAAATCACTTGTCTCATCTTCTATCCACCGGATATATACCATACCGTCTATATCCTTCGTATCCAGTTCATAGTCCATTGCCTTCCAGTCACTGCTGGGATTCTCTTCCAACGTCAGTGTCTTAAGAGTTTTGTAATTCTCTGCTTTTCCTGTAGTACTCAACTGTAACAACTGTCGCTGACGTACACAACCATTATTGGCACCTACAAAACTATGAATATTTACCTTGTCATAATCTTTCACGCTGAACGTGGCAACGAAGGCGCGAGGAATCTGTTCCTCCTTGTTATAGTCAGTATATCTTCTGGCTGCCCAAAGCTGTCGTCCACCAAAAGAGACCTGTCCACTACCCCAGTTCGTATCGGCACAGTTAGGTCCCTGATAGAAAAACATCGTTCCTGTATTGTCGCTACTGAAAGCATAATCAGCAGGACGATTACCTCTTGATGTGTTCTTATCATTGTTGAAATCCCATGCTACGATAAAGGGTATAATATCGAAGAATGCCGTAACCTCCATGTTGTTGTTCACTGTGATGACACGACTCAGGTCAGCACTGTTATCCTCCCAAGTAAGGAAATTTGTCACATGATTAGGGACTACAGTCAGTGTCACTTCCGTTCCCGCATCATATTGACCATCGACAGGTTCAGGCGACAAATGTATCTCTCCCCACCTTGCCCCATCACCTTTCTTATTAACTGTTAAAGAAAAAGTCTCCACAGGAACGAAGACTGCATAGATATCAATATTATCATCTATTGTTGTGACATAAGGAGAGACTGAGGATAGGGTGTGTCCATCAGCATCCCGCCACTCTTTGAAACCATAGCCGGAGAAATTCTTTGCTGTTAATGAGACAGATGTACCACCAACGGCTGCAGGACCGACAGGAGACATCGTAACATAGCCTGAGTTTTGTGGAACAGCTGTTGTGGTTAAAAAATAAATATGCTCTGAACTGAGACTCTCCCCAGTGACCTTGAAACTGTTCATGTACATATCACCTGTAGCACCGGCATCATAACCGATTAGTGTCCGGATCTTGACATTCTTCTGGTTGTCGACTGCCAAAGGAACACTCACCTCATTGAAATTACTCCAACTGCTACCAGTAGAACCGACAATGCTGCCTGCCACCCATGTATTGCCCCCATCTGCAGAAACGAGGATATACACGGGTAGTGTCTTACTATTATTGCCCGAGAGACGGCAGGAAAAACGAAGGTTTTTATAACCTTCTGCCGACAGTTCCACCTCTGCATAGTTATAGTGACAGTCGCTATTTGTTGGATTGCTGATGATCTGTGGGGCTGCCGTATACATTCGAAGTGACCCATTATTATAGTTTGAGATGTACCATTTTTTGGTAATATCACTCGACCATATTGTCAACGTACTTGATGATATGACTCCTGAAGTAGGGTAAAAGAAAGGTTGCCGTGAAGAAAAAGAATACTCCATATTCTCCTTTTCTCCAAAGGATGGAGAATAAAAAGTTTTGCTTCCATCTGTCTTTGTTTCGGTATACCTCACATCAGTTGTGAAATCCCATGCAGCCAACGCTACTGGGTCAGCAAAAACAGATGTCATCCCACAATGGAAAAGAAGGATAAATATGCTGATAATTCTAAGTGACCTATATTTCATAATTGCTATAACGAGAGTATTCATATATCAGTAATTCATATATTTACGAATAATGACATGGCCATCTGCAAATGTAGTACGTTCGATGACGAATCCTTTATGATCCGAAGCCACTTTTCTTCCGCAAATATCATAGTAACATGTACTTACTATGTTATTTCTGTTCTTCAGTTCATGATTATCTGAAGAAATCTCACTACACCCTACAACTGTCGGATAATAATCTTCAAAGGGATCTTCTGATAAAGAATTTCCGGCTTTCATGATATCCTCAACCAGCCAATTACAATAAACCTCAATATTTGTATACCAGCCTCGAGGATCAACTGTGTATTGATTAGCATCAGAGGCATTCTGTGGATTCAATCCGTTGGCTGTCTCCCAAACATCAGGCATACCATCGTTGTCACTATCCGACAGCCGTTCTCCACTCGCATACACGGGCCATCCTCCGACATCTGATGGGGTATCAATAATACCTTTCTTTCCACTTTTACTACCTATATATAGAGCGGTACCAGTACGTGCCTCACGAACAATACGACGGTCGATGGTATCACGTCTGTGTGAACAGCCGCCATAATTCAGCACTTGCTCATAAGCCAGTTGGGCTGAATGGGTAGTCACCTGACCATAAGGAAACAGTGTATCACTCTTACAGCTGTCCACCGGATCCAAGGTATTATTCCTGATCCCTCTCCAATCCCAATTTTCTCCTTTGCCCACAAAATAGTTTCCATGAATATAGAAAATCCCATGGGCATTTGCCACATTACCACTGTTGCCTGCATCTTTGTCCATTGCCATGAACTCACCCGAGAGCAACTTGGAACCAGGACCCGGCTTGTAATAGTTGTTGACAAGGTTATACGAGCCGCCTTCTGCCCCGTAGCCTACTTTTCCGCCCCAGTTGTAGAAGACACAGTTGCGCATGTCTACAATCTCTGCCTCTACCGGAAGATTAATACGATAATTTTGTCCACTGCCACTGAAACGAGGATTGCGTGAATCGTGATGTGCCATCAGGTTATGATGAAACGATGCACACTCACCACCCCATATTCCGCCATAGCCATGTGTTCCTTTTGAGTGTCCTGACTCACGAAGGCTCTCTGTGACAAAACACCACTGAAGTGTAAAGTTTTGGTTGACATAGAAAGAGCAAGCCTCATCGGTACTCCAACTTGACGAACAATGATCGACAATGATGTTCTTCTTGAAACGTCCGCCCATAGCATCTTTTCCGTCATTGGCTTCCGTCTCATCACCAGGTCTGACACGTATGAACCGGATGATAATATTGTCAGCTGCTGTCGTGAGGTTAAACCCTTTAAGACAGATACCATCACCAGGGGCTGTCTGTCCCATTATCGTTACATCCCCACGACCAATTTTCAACTCTGATTGCAGTTCTATTGTTCCTCCGACGTCAAAGACTATGATACGGGCTCCACTGGTGTTCAAAGCCTGACGAAGAGAACCGGCACCTGAGTCATTTAGGTTTGTCACATGAATGATTTTACCTCCCCTACCACCTGTAGTATAGCGTCCATGTCCTTCTGCACCTGGAAAAGCAGGTGCCTGAGCCGATACATACTGTAACGACAGGAGCATCAAAAACAAAGTGTATAGCTGTTTCATACGCATAATAATAACACTTGATTATTAAATTGTGCCACCCACAACAGGGTGGCACAACATAAAGAAACATACTACAATTATATTAACCAATAATAACAAATTACATCAATAACGCTGTTACCACCAGCGTGGGTCACCGGCAACACCCTTACCTCTGAAGACAACACCTTCTTTCAGGTGGAAATCACCATTTTGCGGATCCACATACAATTCCTCTGTAGAGAAGTCAAGACGCAGCGCATTAGTAAACTTACGATTGTCTTCCGGGAAATCACTCGTCATATAACAGCTGGAGAATTCAAGCCAACCAGAATAATCCCCATAGCCATGGTTCATCTTCTGACCACCGTTTGGACCACAGAAAATAGTGTTCGTCACGGAAGCCTCTTTCGGAGCCCTATTATTATCTGCGCGTATCCACTTCTGTAGTTTTGTCGTATAGTTACAGAAAATACAACGGTCAACCTTAAAGAGATCTATCTTACAACGAAGGTCCATGGTCTGATCACCAATTTCTCTCAATGTGGAATTGGTGATGGATATCATCTCCATGGTAGTTGTATTCTTGCCAATATTCAACATACCATAGCCGCTCACGCCTACATTGTATACAAGACAGTCGTCAATAATAATATTTCGGAAGGTCACGTTATCATTATTAATATATAATAATGTACGTGGGATATTGCGTATTTCACATCCTTCGAATTTGAAGTTCTCAACATTATTCTTATCGGGGTTGAACCAATATGCCTCTCCACTCTTATCGTCCATAACTACCGACTGGAAGCAGATATCACCCTTGTTACCGGAGAGTCGTAAGCCTTTTGTCATGTTCAGTACAGGTTTTTGACCATTGACAACCTTTCCTGCGAAATAGATATTGACAATATTCTCAGGCAGACGAAGCTGGTTATTCACATCATATTCTTGTCCACCAGTAAAGATGAGGGTAACAGTCTCATCCGTGGCATTGGTAAGAAGACTGAGCAGATCATCACCTGGATTCACCTCTATTGTCTGTCCTACTGCTGATCCCAAAGTACGGAATTTCCATGTACCTCTCAAGAATCCATCATTCAGAATTTGCACGATATAGTCTGTTCCTGGTGTAAGATTCTCTATAGAAGTCTCACCAGCTTGCTCCATCGCAGCTGTAGTGTTGACAGTCGTAATCCATGTAGTGTCTTTTCCTGCTATCGAACCCAACCTGATGTTTGACACATCCTTATCTGCCTCCCAACGAAGGTTTACATCCTTAATACCTGGAGTAACCGACGTAAAGATTTGCTCTGCAGGAGTCATAAAACTCAATCCATACCATCCTGACTCAGACCCTGTATTCTCATTGACAGCCTTCACACGTGCAGAATAACGTGTTGTCCCATATAAATCCTCTATCAGTTTAAGATACTCTGTGTTTACAACAGTCTTGCCTGCACTGTAGGGTGTCAGAGTATCAGCCTTTACCTCCTCAGTACGTATAATCTCATTAAACGACATACTGTCGAGACTGAACTCAAAAACATATTTCGTGGCCTCTGCCACACCGTTAAAACGGAGAACGACAGAAGTAGCCCTTGCCTCTTCAACTTCAAAATGGGTTGTACGGTAAAGATGAGAATAGCTATCGTCCACCGGCCAGTCATTCACGTCTTCGTTGCATGCCGCCATACTACCGACAAGTGCCAGAGTGCATATTATTTTATGAATAGTCTTCATATATTTTCTTTTTTACGATAATAATTGTAATTTCACTTAGTCCATGCTGTGATCATATCCATAAGAGTTTCTGAGATATCCGTTTGATTTATAGATATCATCATAATAAATCGAATAGAAATGACGGTAGTTACATACACCATTACCCATGGTATAGGTAACCAGTTTCTCATTAATCTGAGAACCATATTGCAGCTGTCCGAGCAACGCACTGTAATCATAGCTAGCGCGCAAACCTGTAGCACATAATAAGATACGTACAGAGCGTGTCACTACGTCATTCTCATTGTTCACCTTACGCACCCATGTCAGTTCCTTATAACTGTCTGGATCTGGGTTGGCATTCAGTTGACGGTAGAAATTCACTGATTCTATATCTACCTCAGGATATCCGCTTTCACCTTTTTTCATTTTATAATACACTTTGTCAGGGAACTGACTCGGCTGATAGGTCTTGTCAAAGATCTTCACTTCGCTCTGACCATCGTAAATCTTTACCAACGCCTCTTTCATCTCTTCAATTTTCTGGTCAAGCAGACCCCAACGTACTAGATCGAGTTTCCGGATACCCTCACCACCGAACTCCCATGCACGTTCATTGACAATGGCATTGAAGAAATCAGAATCATAGTTTTTGATTTCAGGGGACCCTGCACCGAAAGCACGCTCACGTACTTTCTCCAAAGCCTCACGGGCTGACATTCCAGCTACTGCATTACGAGAGTCTGCACCCTCCAACGCATTACGGGCCTCCGCAAACATTAACAGAATATCGCTATAACGCATCAGTATCCAGTTAATTCCTGTGTTAGGACGTCCACTTGCTGCCTTAGCCAATGTCTTATAGGCATCACAAGTCCAGAAATAGCACCATTTACCAAGATGCACATTGAGCATATCACCACGCATCTGCTCAGTCAGCACATTACTCTCTTTGGTGAACTTAGGCCACCAACAGCCATAGTCACGCCGACTGTCGGAGGGTGTGAAAGAGTAGAAATAATACCCGTTAGTTGCTACGTATGATGAGCCCCAGCCAGTATTTCCAAAACCGATGTTGCCATCCATCTCGCGCCCCATAAGAGTACCCACGTCACCGCTGTAACCCAATCCGTTGGCTACTTCGAAGAGGTTCTCTCCATAATCATTATAGTCAAGATGGTTGACAGTCTTCCAGATGTGGCCAAAGTCAGGATCCAAGTGATGAGGATTGGCCGCATCACCAATCAGCTCTGCACACTGCTGCTCAGCGATGGCATAATAGTCTTTCCAATTCTTCACACGTCCCACATAGAAACCGTTCATCTCTCCCATTCCAGCAGTTCCAGCCGGATAATGCTCAATGTTCGAGTCATCAGTGAATTGGTTACCGTCGCGTACTGACCATCCACCAGCAAACAAAGCGATACGTGCAAGAAGTCCCTTGGCAAATCCCTTAGTAATACGCTCACAGTTATACTCGCTCACCTCACCCATCCAAGGCAGATAATCGACAGCCTCCTGCATGTCTCTTACCAGTGCCTCATAAATCTCGTCACGACTTGTCTTGTCGGCATAAACGTTTGAAAGATCACTGGCAGATGTTCCTTCTTTATAAGGGATGTCCCCCCAACGGCGTACCAGTTCAAAATATGACAGTGAACGTAGGGTAAGAGCCTCGCCAAGGAAACGTTCCATGGTCTTGTTTCCGTTTTTAAAGGCGTCACTGTTACGAATACCTTCTACAGCGGTAGATGCTCTTTCCGCCATGGTAAAGATATACTTCCACTGTACGGTATGGTTATACCAGTCACTATAGAAATTTGCTGCACCTGTATCAGAAGTCAATTCTTTCGAAGGATCATTATTATAGCCACTTGCGAGTTCTATATCAGAGACACCCTGCCAGTTGACAGACATCTTCTGGCCATATACATAAGTACCAGCCAGGTCACTATAGACACCCATGATGGCGGAACGTGCCATACCCTCATTCTCATAGATTACCTGTGAGGTTTGCTGAGAAGGCGACTCGGTGTCGAGAAAGTCGCTACATGAGGTGAAGCAGCCCAGTATTGCTACTCCATAAATTGATTTCAATATGTAATGTTTCATAATGATATGTTTTTTCTAGGATAAGCAGTCATTTAAAACGTAAGGTTAACGCCGAGGATGAATGAGCGTGCCTTAGGATAGGCAGACCGGTCGTAACCCATCACCATATTATGTGAAGAGATGTTCACCTCTGGATCCTGTCCGCTGTAACCTGTAATACAGAAGAGATTGGTTCCGGTAGCATAGATGCGAAGGTTTTTCGCACCAATATGTCTTAACACTGTACGCGGGAAAGAATAACCGAGTGTCAGTGTACCCAGTCGCAGATACGAGCCGTCTTCCACTGCCCAGTCCGTTGTAACACTGTTATTCATCATCGGATGCCACATGCTCTTACCTGCATTCAACTCCTGAAGCCTTGTTGGATTAGCATATTCTCCGTTGTAGATATTCAGCCCCGTTTCAGGATCGATAACGGTAAAACGATTGGCGAGCACCATCTCCGTACTCATGTTTTGATAGCGCTTGGAAAGATCATAAGAGGTATTGTCAACCTTGTTGACATTAAGCACGTCATTTCCGTACGACCAGTTGAAGAGTGCGGTAAGGTCAAAACCTTTCCATCCCATATTAAAGCCAAATCCGCCCGTATGCTTTGGCTGTGCATGACCGATGACCTGACGGTCATTGTCAGCATCCACTTTACCATCACCGTTAAGATCTTTCAGTTTCAGATGTCCTGGACCGAACCAAGCGCCGGAACGTGACAGCACACCAGAACAATCGGCTACCGCAGGAATTCCATTTTCGTCTACGTCAGTACGAATATCCCACCGTTTTGTCGTTGGATTAAAGATAAAGTCATCGAAAGAATAATAACCGTCGCAGATATATCCATACATCAGTCCGACCTCATCGCCCACGAAAACGCGGTAGTTATCACTTCCTGTACTGGGGAAGGAACCACCAGAGAGAATCATCTCGTCTTTGTCAGTGCCATAAAGTTTATCTACCTTGTTCTTATTGAATGAAATATTGAAGTTTGCATCCAGATAGAAGTCTTTCTTTTGGATGAGATTGGCATTCACCGTGAATTCCACACCTCTGTTAGTGGTTTGACCGAGATTCTGATATTGTGTGTTGTATCCTGAATTACTCGGCAACTGAACAGACATGATAAGATTCTTGGTAACGTCATTATAGAGGTCGATAGAGACATCCAGTCGTTTCTGCAATACCGTAAAATCCAAACCGAGGTTAGTGGAATGTTTAGTCTCCCATGTCAGCTCATCGTTACGAAGGATCGTAGATGGCTGCATACTGCTCTGT
This sequence comes from Prevotella sp., assembly GCA_017550455.1. Taxonomy (GTDB): domain Bacteria; phylum Bacteroidota; class Bacteroidia; order Bacteroidales; family Bacteroidaceae; genus Prevotella. The sequence continues at coordinate 7,308 of JAFZPF010000167.1, read as the reverse complement.
CCTGTCTCGCTCTGATAGTAGAGATTCTTCACATTGGTTACCGGACTGTAAGTCTGTCTCCAGTAACTGCCTACACGGGCGTTACCGGCTACACCATGACTGAAACGCAATTTTAGGTTGTCAAGCCAGTTAGCGGTATGCTGCATGAATGGTTCCTCACTGATACGCCATGCACCTGCGAATGCAGGGAACACGCCCCATTTGTTGCCTGGTGAGAATACATTCGTTCCATCGGCACGGAGGGTAAAGGTGAGATAGTAACGCCCTCCATAAACATAGTTGATACGTCCAAAGTAAGAAAGTGTACGACTAGGCTCATTTATAGTTGTATAGGTAGGTTCTTGTGTACCATTGTTCCACATCGCGAGAATATTATCTACTGAATAATCCAAAGGATAGTAGTCAGACTCAATCTTCATATTGTTATTATGCGAGTCGTTTGCCTCAAAGCCAGCCATTGCATCAACATGATGGAGGTTAAAGTCTTTCTTGAAGTTCAGCAACGTTCTGAAGGTCCAATTATTACCGTCAGTATACTGTCTTTTAGCCACAGGGAATCCAGATCGTCCATTTGCCTCACCTGTATTGGCAAGGAATATGTTATCCTGCCTGTTGTATGAAAAACCGTAAGTCCCTTCATTTCTCCATGACAGCCAGGGAGTGATATCCCATGTCAGAGCGAGATTATATGAGTTATTGAAGAACGTCTGTTTCTTATATTCATTGGCAATATTATAGAAAGGATCGTTCAGGTTACTGATATTCTCATAGCTTAGGTCATCCAAACCACCCAAATCATCGATACCGAGGTCTGTCAGTGTTCCTACTGGAGGATACTTGACGCAGTCACGAAGTTTGCTGCCCACCGAAACACTGGGACCGTTGACGACGCGGTAGGTCATTTTACTGTTGAAGTCAAGTCGCAGATTCTTAAGGAATTTCTTAGAAATCTTGACATTAAGGTTATCACGGCGGTAGTCTGACGAACGCATGATATATGTCTCATCATCGTGTGTATAACTCAGACTATATACCAAGTCCTTGCCTCCACCGTTTACATTAACGTTATAACTCTGTTTGAAACCCGTACGATCAAAAAGTTTCTTCTGCCAGTCAGTACCCTCACGACTTTTGTATATGTCTATATCTTCCCAACGTCCATAACGGTCAAAGAAACTGGCATTCGTACCACTGTCGAGTTCACGCTGCAGATAGACATATTCATAAGGTGAAAGCACTTCTGTCTCATTATAGAAGCGGTTCCATCCCAATGTGGTATTAAACGACACTTCCGTCTTACCCACCTTTCCACTCTTGGTGGTAATGAGGATAACACCATTGGCTCCTTTCGCACCATAGATAGCCGTTGATGAAGCATCTTTAAGGACATCGACGCTCTCGATATCTGTCGGAGGTATATCCACGATACTTGACACCTGAAAACCGTCGACGATATACAGCGGCTCATTATTTTGTGTGATTGAACCGCCACCACGCACACGGATAGTCACATCCGCATCAGGAGAGCCTTGCGTCGTAACGACATTCACACCAGCCAATCGACCCGTAATAGCAGAAGCGGCATTGGTTGTGGTTATGTGACGTAGGGTTTTCTCACCAACTGAAGAAATACTACCAGTTAAGTCACGACGACGTGCGACACCATATCCCACAGACACAACTTCCAGTTCACTTAATATATTCTCATCCTCTTGAAGGATAATGTCCAGATTACTGCCAGTCCGAGCATTTACAGTCAGAGATTTCATTCCGACATAGGAGACAATAATCTGACGACCACGAGAAGATAGTTGCAGTGTGAAATTACCATCGAGATCACTTACCGTGGCATTCTTTGGGTTACCAACCTCGGAAACAGTCGCTCCGATGACAGGATCACCAACCTGATCTTTCACACTGCCCTTTACTGAACCATCCTGTGCATAGGCAAAAAAGGCGGCCAGCAGCAAAACAATTGACAGAAATGTTTTTTTAACCATACTACAATATTTGATTGATTAATCTGAATTTTTGGCGAAATTATACAACACGAAGGCAGAACAGGAGTAATGAAGTACTTTTGAAGGTGAAAAAAATCCATTTCATTCAAAATTAGTACGAAAATGAACTTTTTAGAAATTATTTTAGTACCTTTGTACACTAATACCCATAAATATGAAGAGACTATTACTATTTTTTGCAATTATCTGTGTGACGACAGCAGCAAGGAGCTCAAATCATCAATTACATATTCAACATTTCGATGAGAAAGATGGTTTTTCGGCTACACTCGTCCAGCATGCCATTCAAGATAGTTTAGGCTATATATGGCTTGCAACATGGGATGGACTGCGCCGATATGACGGTTATCGTTTTCGCACTTACAAGACCCAGCCTGGAGATAACTGCCCATTAGAGACCAACCGTATCAGCTATATTGAAGAAGATGTACAACATAATATCATTTGTTTCTCAAATGATAAATTCTACCTGTTCAACAGAAAAACTGAGCGCTTTGAACTTTTTGACGGTTCAAAGTTCAAGATGAGTCCATACCACGCACCTGAAATAGTAAAAGACCAGATCCGAAATGTCAATGGCTTTGAGACAATTGAGGTAAACATTCTCTTAATAGACAGCCAACAAGGAGTGTGGGTCTATTCCCACCGAGGATTAGAGAGAATAACATTACAAAAACGATATGAGAACTCACTGAACATCCTTTCGGCCAATAACGAGAATGTGGTCAGTGCCCTATATGTTGATCACCAAAAACGACTATGGATTTCCGACAAACAGGGATATATCAGTATCAGGGATAAAGACGGCAGTATACGATGGTTGTCTGCCAGTGGTGTTTTAGTGAAGAGTAAGACTCGATTTGGTTATGCGGGCTATCACTTGTACGAGGACAGTAGGAGAAATATATGGATCGGATGCAAGCCTGGTGGATTATTCCGTCTGGAGCCATCTAAGAGTGGCTATGATATTCATCATTATACTCCACAATCTGAGAATCCCTACAGTATAAACAGCGATGCCGTCTATTATATAGGTGAAGATAGCAGGCACAGGATGATTCTCGCCACCTATGGAGGTGGTCTCAACATTGCAGAGACACGCGCTGATGGCACCCTGCGCTTTATCAACAGCAACAATCTCTTGAAAACCTTTCCTAAAGAAGGTATGAAATGCCGTTGTCTATGGCTGAACAACGACGATATTTTACTATTAGGAACAAATGATGGCATCTATTGTACCGATCTGAAGGAAAACTACAAAGAGATGCGATTTTACATCAACCACCGGCATCCCGATAAAGCCTGGAGTATCAGCAACAACTATGTAGTGGAAATCCTTCGAACCCGTGCGGGAGAACTCTTCGTAGCCACGTCGGGAGGGGGTACTGAACGTATTCTGTCGAAACAGTTACTCAGCGATACGCTCCACTTCCAACATTACTCCGTGACAGAGGGCATCTCATCAGACATGAACCAGTCTATCTGTGAAGATCCCGATGGAAATGTATGGATCATCTCGGCCCGCTCTATCAGTCTGTTAGCTCCAAAGTCCGAAATATCCACCAATTACTGGCATCTCCTCTCTGATGTGGCAGATGAGTTCACGGAGGCAACCCCATCCATTATGCCTGATAGTAGTATCGTATTAGGTACGACACAGGGTGTTCTCATGCTTTCCAGACAACAGATGGCAAAGAGTAGTTTTGTACCGCGTATCGTATTTGACTGTGAGCAGGATATCCGTCTCCTTCCAGATAACCGAAACGTCACCATTCGTTTTGCAGCTCTCGACTATAACAAAACAGAAGAAATCATCTATGCCTATATGATGGAGGGCATCGACCCCACCTGGCGTTATACCCGCTCGAACGAGTTAAACTACGTCAAGCTCTCTCCTGGCACTTATGTTCTGCATGTCAAATCAACGAACGGTGAGGGTGTATGGGTAGAGAACGAGGAAACTGTCGTTCTTCACTGTGCTGCCAGTTTTAATGAGACTCCTTACGCATGGATGCTCTACGGACTATTGCTGTCACTGGCTATTGCCATAGTAACCATGACGATCAAATATATCCGTACACTGAAACGCGAGCTCAAAGGACTTCGTTTCAGCAGTAAGGAACAGATTGAGGCAATGGGCTCACAGTTGAAAGATCTGCTATCCATGAGTTCCAGCATTAAGGAGATTCACGAAGAGGCTGAGAGTCAGATGAATAATGAGGATCGTATCTTTGCCCAGAACGTCAAGAAGTTTATCAGCGACAACATCGACAACGCTGACCTTTCCGTTATCGATATGGCTCAAGCGATGAATGTAAGCCGCACAGTCCTCTTCGTACGCATGCGACAGATTTTCGACAGTTCTCCCAACAATTATATTTTGAACACACGCATCAACTATGCCCGTCAACTGCTGCTGCAACCCAATGTACGTGTGTCGGAAGTAGCTTTTAAGAGCGGATTCTCCGACCCGAAATATTTCAGTCGTTGCTTTAAGAAACTTACCGGATATCTTCCGAAAGAATATGCTGAAGGTGTAAAATCATCCCAAAAGAGACTGTAATCATTCAAAAGTATAAACTTCGTACATTTATCCTCCCTGTTGTTATCCAATTTCTATTAACTTTGTCATAAAATAATAGAACAACAGATTATGAAAATGATACGAACAATAGCGGCGGTAGTCATAGCTCTCATAACTGGCATATCTTACGGACAAGTCACTGACCAAGTCTTCGATGTGGTGGTGGCACATGACAATAGTGGCGACTACACCACCCTACAGGCAGCCATAGATGCAGCGCCAGTCAACAGTACCCAGCCTTACCTTATATTTATAAAAAACGGAGAATATGACGAGTTGATAAACATACCCAAGGAAAAGCCATTCCTGCACATCATAGGACAAGACGTCGAAAAGACCGTTATCCGCCACATGATACATTGCGGTGGCAAGGACAGTGAGTTCTTTGAATACTCCGTTAATAACGAACAATCGGAGAACTATAAGCACAATGCTGTCATGGACAACTGGGGCAGTGATTTCTATATGGAGAACATTACGCTGGAAAATACTTGGGGCACGAGTCGGCAAACGGGTCCACAGGCACTGGCTATACGCACCTGTGCCGACAGAATGGCATTCTACAACTGTCGGTTCCGTTCTTTTCAGGATACGTGGTTTACAACGGTCAATGACACAGATCGCCATTACATTAAGAACTGTCTGCTGGAGGGAGCCATTGACTATATTTTCGGCAGTGGTAATATTCTGGCAGAGGGAACCACTTTCTACAATGTGCGAAGCGGTTCGGTCATCACAGCTCCGTCACATACGGAATCAACTTTTGGCTATGTATTCCGCGATTGTATCATTGATGGCAATGAGAAGGCGGCAGACGGAAAGGTTAAGTTTGGACGTCCATGGCATAACAACCCCAAAAATATTTGGATTAACACAACACTTCGTATCCCCATAGACCCAAGGGGATGGACAGATATGGGTACGATTCCTGCTCTTTTTACAGATTATAATACCCATGACATAAACGGACTGTTATCAGATGTCAGTCAACGGAAAAAAACATTTAGTTACAGAGAACGTAATTCAGACAAGATCATAGAAGGCTCCTGCATGGGAGAACTTGATCATGAGGATGTGAAACGATATACCTATGAGAACATGATTCTCAGTACAGACAAATGGAACCCAAAAATATTCATGGCTCCAATGAATGCCCCTCATATTATTAAAGGTATTAACAGAACAATTACATGGGAACCTGTTGAAGGTGCACGCGGTTACGTCATCACCAATGAAAAATCACAAATATTGGCCATTACTAAGAAGAATAGTTTTTTTGTTAATCGCAAAAACAATTATTATATCATCCAGGCAGTTAGCGAGTACGGTCATCTTGGATGCCGCTCTTATGTACACTTCAAATAATATATCCACCAAAAAAAAAAGCATAACTTCCTTTGCATTTTCGTTCACTTAATCGTACCTTTGTGGATGATTTTTGAGTTTTTGCAGACACATGGGAAATATCAAGATTATAAGAGGTGTGTTCGATACCAAACTGGAACTGGAACATGCCCACGTTGTGGCGGGCTTCCCGTCACCGGCCGATGATTACATGCACGAGACATTAGACTTCAACCGAGACTACATTAAACATCCTGAGGCTTCGTTTTACGGTGACGTGAGGGGTGATTCTATGAGAGACGCGGGCATCTTCGACGGTGATAGAGTGATTATTGACAGGGCTGTGGAACCGCATGACGGCTCCATTGTACTTGCCTGGTGGAACGGTGACTTCACGATGAAGTATCTTGACCTGACTCATAGGGGTGAGGGCTATATAGAGCTTCGGCCCGCCAACGATAAGTTTCCGGTGTTTCGCATCGACAACCCTGATGACTTTGAGATATGGGGAGTGGTCATTCATCTGATAAGGACATTCGAGACTTGAAGCACCTTGATAAGGGGCTAGCCTTAGCCTGGGATAAAAGAATAAAACAAATATGTACGGAATAGCCGACTTGGATAATTGCTACGTAAGCTGTGAGCGTGTCTTCAGGCCTGACCTGAAGGGCATTCCAGTTGTAGTGCTGAGCAATAATGACGGATGCGTGGTGGCACGTAGCAATGAGGCCAAATCAATGGGCATCAAGGAAGGAACACCATACTTCCAACTGGTTCACCAATGGGGTCTTCGTCCTTTATCTGCCAAAGCCCGGCAACATATTAACAAGTTTGTTTTTGCACTCGATGCCCCATCTGTTTCCTATCAGAAGATGGCTGTCTTTTCCTCGAACTATGAACTCTATGGGGAATTGACGGGGCGGGTCATGAATATCATCCGTAAGGAGACGCCTGCTTATTTCCGCTACAGCATTGACGAGTGCTTTATGTATCTCGATGGCATAACATTGGATCAGCTCCAACAATGGGGCGAGAATCTTCATAGGCGGGCGAAGTCGGCAATGCCTCTGTAACTCGGTCGGAAATCGTTGCCCCATTGCGAGATGCAGTGCGCCTCGTCCACCGCCAGCAGATCCATCTCCAGCGATGCTTTCCACGGATGTGCATCCCTCGACAGCATCTTTATCCCCAACTCTGTCAAATCCATGGGCAGCAGCATCTTCGAAGGTTGTTCAAACCTGACAGTCATCAACATCCCGGGAGCTATCGATGAGATACCTTCCAAGGCCTTCAAAGACTGCAGTTCTATCGAAGAGTTTAACCTCCCCAACTCTATCAAGTCCATCGGTTCAGATGCCT
>JAFZPF010000166.1 GCA_017550455.1 Prevotella sp. | reverse complement strand
AGATCCTCTAAAGTTGTTGACTCCCAACAGTCGTTGATCTGCCGAAGTAGTTCAGGAGTCATCTTCTGCTGTTCTGTTATCGTCTTGATGATTGTCTCTTTCCGTTTTACCAGTTCTTGCAGTTTTTCACTCATGTCAGCTATCTGCGCTATCTGAACCTCGTCAAGTCCACCGGTCTTTTCTTTTCTGTATCTGGCAATGAAGGGAATTGTACACCCTTCAGACAACAGTACTAAAGTGTTGTCAACGCTCTTCTCCGGAAGACGTAATGCTGCCGCTATCTTTTGTGTGAAAATATTCATTTTATTTCTTTCAGTAATTTGACAACGCAAAAATAATCTATTCTTTTGAAATGTACAAATTTATCTTTGATGTTTTTGCTCTCTGCATTGCTCATTTATCCGTAACTTTGGTTTCGCCGATGATACTCCGTCTCAGGAATGAAAAGAAAAATACTTTTTTCTTTTGCATTCCAATCGACTTTTCGTACCTTTGCATCCATCATGATTTCAGTAGAAGGATTAAAGGTTGAGTTTGGTGTTAAGCCTCTGTTTCAAGATGCCAGTTTTGTTATCAACGACAGAGACCGTATCGCCTTAGTAGGTAAGAATGGAGCAGGGAAGACAACCATGCTGCGTATCCTTTGTGGAAAGCAGAAGGCTACAGCCGGTGTTGTCTCTATTCCCCATGATACCACTATCGGTTATCTTCCGCAGATCATGTTGGTAGAGGATCATACTACGGTAAGGAGTGAGGTGCTTAAAGCCTTTGCCCATGCTACCCGTATGAAAGAAAATCTTGACCGATTAGGAAAGGAATTAGCAGAGCGTACCGACTACGAGAGTGATGATTATCTACAGTTGGTTCAACGCTATACAGAAGAGCAGGAGCATTACCAGATGCTTGGCTCAGACAACTGTGAGGCTGAGATTGAACGTACACTGTTAGGACTGGGTTTCAAGCGATCGGATTTCGATCGTCTGACTTCTGAGTTCAGTGGCGGATGGCGTATGCGTATAGAACTGGCGAAGATTCTTTTGCAGAAGCCGGATATACTGTTGTTAGACGAGCCTACGAACCATCTTGATATTGAAAGTATACAATGGCTGGAGCAGTTCCTTGCTCAGGGAGCCAATGCTGTAGTACTTGTCAGTCATGACCGTGCTTTTATCAATAATGTCTGTAACCGGACATTGGAGATAAGCTGTGGTAAGGTGATTGACTATAAAGTGAAGTACGATGAGTATGTCATTCTTCGTAAGGAGCGTCGCGAACAGCAGTTGCGAGCTTACGAGAACCAACAGCGTGAGATTGCTGATTCAAAAGCCTTCATCGAGCGTTTCCGTTATCAAGCCACGAAGGCTGTGCAGGTACAGCAACGCATACGACAGTTGGAGAAGATTGTACCTATAGAGATTGATGAGGTGGACAATGCCCATATGCATCTGAAGTTTCCTCCCTGTCTTAGAAGTGGTGATTTCCCCGTTATCTGCGATGAAGTACGTAAAGACTATGGCAAACATACTGTTTTTGATCATGTTACCCTGACGATACGTCGTGGAGAGAAGGTGGCTTTCGTGGGAAAGAACGGTGAGGGAAAGACCACACTTGTAAAGTGTCTGATGGATGAGATTCCTTATACCGGTCATCTGAAAATCGGGCATAATGTACAGATTGGTTATTTTGCCCAGAATCAAGCACAGTTACTAGATGAATCGTTGACTGTTTATCAGACCGTCGACCGTGCGGCAACAGGTGAAAATCGTTTACGAATCAATGATATCCTAGGTGCCTTTATGTTCGGTGGAGAAGAGTCGGAAAAGAAGGTAAAAGTGCTTAGCGGCGGTGAACGTAGTCGATTAGCGATGATCTTACTGTTGTTAGAGCCAGTCAACCTGTTGATTCTTGATGAGCCCACTAATCATCTTGATATGGCATCTAAGGACATCCTCAAAGAGGCTATCAAGGCTTTTGATGGAACAGCCATCATCGTCAGTCATGACCGTGAGTTCCTGGATGGACTCGTAACAAAGGTTTATGAGTTCGGCGACGGTAAGGTCAGGGAGCACCTTGGTGGTATATACGACTTTCTTCAACATCGAAAGATCGAGTCACTAGATCAGTTGGGTGTTAAGAAGGTGGAAAAGAAAGAACCCGTCAAGACCGTTGTTTCAGACAACAAACAGAACTACCTTGATCGTAAGGAGCAGCAGAAGAAGGTACGTCGGTTGGAGCGGAGCATAGCAGAAGTGGAAGAGAAAATCAGTTCTTTGGAGGAGAGGATCCAAGAGTTGGATGCTATCCTTTGTACTCCTGAGGGTGCCAGTGACATGACGATAGTCACAGAATATACCAGTATAAAGAAAGTTATTGACCAAGAGACAGCACGCTGGGAACAATTGTGTGAAGAACTTGAGGTTATTCAATAATTTAGAAAGATAATGATTAAATATTATAAGACAATGAAATTTAAAACTATCATGGCATTAATGCTGATGTTGCCTACCTTTTCAGAGGTACAGGCACAGTTACAGTCAGGTCTGGACGTTACCAATTTCAATCAACAGGTACGACCGGGTGATGACTTTTATGAGTTTGCATGCGGTGGCTGGATGGTAAAGAACCCATTACCTGCAGCTTATTCCCGTTTTGGCAGTTTCGATCAATTGCAGGAGGATAACAGCAAACGTATCAATACCATTCTCACGGAGTTGCAGAAAGGAAAGTATGAAAATGGTACTATAGAGCAGAAACTCAGTGACCTTTACAAACTGGCAATGGACACGAAACGCAGGAACAAAGAAGGACTTGCTCCTGTAAAACCGTTACTGAAACAACTTGCAGAGGCTTCTACCAATGATGATCTCTTTGAGATTCAGAAATACCTGCTTAAGTACGGTGACCAACAGTTTATGCGTGCCGGTTTTGCAGCCGATGAGAAAAACTCTACGCAGAATATCCTGAATATCAGTCAGGGGGGTATCACCTTGGGACAAAAAGAGTATTATCTTGACAATGATCCTGCGACACGACAGATAAGGGATGCTTATAAGGCACATATCATTCGCATGTTCCAAATGTATGGTTTCAAGGAAGAGATTGCACGTCAGAAGATGGAGAATATCATGAGCGTTGAGACCGCTTTGGCAAGAGTCAGCAAAAACCGTACAGAACTGCGTGATGTAGAGGCAAACTATAACAAGATGACCCTGAAGGAGTTCATCAAGAACTATCCTCATGTCCGTTTGATACAGCAGATGAATGCGTTAGGTGTTCCCCAAGAGTATTACGAGGAAATGGTAGTGGGACAACCCGAGTTTATGAAAGGTCTTGAGCAGATCTTGGTGAATATCCTGCCATCTGAATACCGTGCTTATCTGGAGTGGAGCGTGATAATGGGGTCTGCCAGTTATCTTACAGAGGATATAGAAGCAGCTAATTTTGATTTCTTTGGAAAAACCTTACGTGGTCGTCAGGAAGACTATCCTATCTGGAAACGTGCCACTAACCTGGTGGAAGGTCAGATGGGACAGGCGCTTGGAAAGATCTATGCGGAGCGTTACTTCCCTGCTTCTTCCAAGGAAAGGATGAAGACATTGGTAAAAAATCTCCAGTTGTCTCTGGAGGAGCGTATCAAAGCACAGACATGGATGAGTGATACCACCAAGCAGGCAGCTCTTGACAAACTGAGCACCTTCTATGTAAAGATCGGTTATCCCGACAAGTGGAAGGATCTTTCCAAGTTGACTATCGATCCTCAGAAGAGTCTTTATGAGAATATCTTGGCAGCTGACAGTTTTCAGACAGCCAGGCATTTGGAAGAAACAGCCGGAAAGCCTGTTGATCGTGACGAGTGGCATATGACTCCGCAGACGGTCAATGCATATTATAATCCTACTACCAATGAGATCTGTTTCCCGGCAGGTATCCTACAGAGACCGTTCTTCGATCCTACTGCAGATGATGCTTTCAATTATGGGGCTATCGGCGTAGTTATTGGTCATGAGATGACTCACGGTTTTGATGACCAGGGACGTCATTATGACAAGGTGGGTAATATGGTTGACTGGTGGACAGCCTCTGATGGTGAGAACTTCAACAAACGAGCTGATCAGTATGCAGCCTTCTTCTCAAATATCAAGGTGTTGCCTGACCTGAATGCGAACGGAAAGTTTACATTGGGTGAGAACCTCGCCGATCATGGTGGTCTGCAAGTTGCTTTCAATGCTTACAAACGTGCTCAGAAAGGAAAGACATTACCTGTCATTGACGGCTTTAGCGGTGATCAGCGTTTCTTCCTGGCATATGCCGGCGTGTGGGGACAGAATATCACTGAGCAGGAGATCCGTAACCGTACAAAGAGTGATCCGCATGCTCTGGGCAGATGGCGTGTCAATGGCGCTCTCCCACACATTGACATGTGGTATGATGCTTTCGGCGTGAAAGAGGGTGATAAGATGTTTATTCCAAAGAGCGAACGACTTGATCTTTGGTAAAAAGCGTTTGTACAGATGCCACTTAGAATACCTGACAGATTACCGGCGATAGATATCCTCAAACAAGAGAATATCTTCGTGATGGACGACAGTAGGGCGCATACACAGGATATACGACCTTTGAAGATTGTGATCCTAAACCTTATGCCCCTGAAGATTACGACAGAGACGGACTTGATCCGTCTTCTGTCGAACACCCCTTTGCAGATGGATATCACCTTCATGAAACTGAAGAGTCATACACCGAAGAATACGCCCATCGAACATATGATGATGTTTTACAGGGATTTTGAAGAACTGAAAAGTCAGAAGTTTGATGGGATGATTATCACGGGTGCTCCTGTAGAGAGTCTCGATTTTGAGGAGGTAACTTACTGGGATGAGATGAAAACCATTTTCGAGTGGGCACATACTCATGTTCACAGCACGTTATATATCTGTTGGGCCGCCCAGGCAGGGCTGTATTATTACTATGGCATACCCAAATACCCATTGGGAAAAAAGAAGTTCGGTATTTTTGAGCAACAGATAATACCCACTCATCTACCCATCTTCCGAGGTTTTGACGATACTTTCTATATGCCACACAGCAGACACACGGAGATTCATCGTGAGGATATCCTCAAGAATGAAAAACTGACGATTATTGCAGAGGGTGAGGAGAGTGGTGTCAGCATGGTGTTGGCACGTGGCGGAAGGGAGTTTTATGTTACCGGTCATCTGGAATATGCTCCTAATACGCTTGACTCAGAATATAAACGTGACTATGCTAAGCGTGATGATGTAGAACTGCCGAAGAACTACTATCATCATGATAATCCTCAAGAAGGACCGAAAGTTATATGGCGTGCCCATGCTAACCTGTTCTTCCAGAATTGGATCAATTATTACGTTTATCAGACGACACCATACGATATCAGTAAGATAGAATAAGCCATGAGACGTCCTGTAGAACTACTGGCTCCTGCCAAGAACCTGGAATCCGGCATTGCAGCCATCGACCATGGGGCCGATGCTGTATATATCGGTGCACAGTCGTTTGGTGCAAGGGTGGCAGCTGGTAATTCTATTGAGGATATCTCCCAATTATGTTCCTATGCCCATCAGTTTGGGGCAAAGGTATATGTGACGGTCAATACTATTATCTATGATGAGGAATGGGAACAGACGTCATCATTATTGCAACAGTTGCAGACAATAGGGGTGGATGCCATTCTTGTTCAGGATATGGGATTGTTGTCATTACATCCATCCCTTCCCCTGCATGCGAGTACACAGACAGACAACCGCACTGTAGAAAAAGTAAGATGGCTTGCCTCACTCGGTTTCCGTCGTGTTGTCTTGGCGCGTGAGTTACCCCTTGAGACGATAGCGCAAATCCATCAGGCTGTGCCCGAAATAGAATTAGAGGTGTTTGTCCATGGTGCTTTATGCGTGAGTTATTCCGGTATCTGCTACGCCTCAGAATATTGTTTTTCCCGTAGTGCCAACCGAGGAAACTGTGCACAGTTCTGTAGGATGAAGTTCGACTTGCTGGATGCCGACGGACAAACAATCATCCACGATAAGCACCTGTTGTCACTGAAAGATATGTGTCGTATCGATGCTTTGGATGACTTACTGAAAGCCGGTGTTACATCCTTTAAGATAGAAGGTCGTCTGAAAGACCTTACCTATGTGAAGAATGTGACAGCTGCATACAGTGAACGGTTGAATCAACTGATCCGGCAGATGCCCGACCGTTATGTGCGTGCCTCGAAAGGACATTGTACCTATACTTTTTCACCTGATCTGAAGAAATCGTTCAATAGAGGTTATACAGATTATTTTTTGTATGGAAGGACGAAGGATATCTTCTCTCCCGACACGCCAAAGGCTATCGGTGAGTATGTCGGGAAGGTTAAGGAGATACGGAGGAATACTTTCACGGTGGCTGGAACAGCCTCTTTCGCTAATGGCGACGGCCTCTGTTT
>JAFZPF010000165.1 GCA_017550455.1 Prevotella sp. | reverse complement strand
GTGCGAGGACCTGTCTGAGCGAAGCGAGTCCCGCAGCACAGTTTTTCAGAATCGTAATCTGTTCTGACTCGAAGCGTGCAACATGGTCTCTCTTGGTTACTTCTCTCTGCCGAAACAGAGAGAAGAACATAAAGCTCTCTGCCGAAACAGAGAGAAGAACATAAAGCTCTCTGGCGGTACAGAGAGAAGTAATGATAACTATGAACTATGAATTATGAACTAAACATCGGGTTGGGATGGTTGTGAAAAAAGGGTACAGAGAAAAAGACACAAAAAAACCTCCTTAAAGCAAGGAGGCTATAAGACATTGAAAAATACTCTTTTGTAACTTTTCTCTGGAGAAAAGTGAAGACCTTAAGATAAGGAAAAGGATGTGATCATTCCTTTTTCTTCGGCTCCTTCTTCGCCAACATCACCACATGGTACACGAAGTCTGTCACCCACTGCTGTGAGAATCCTAACCGTTTGTTATAGTTCCTCACGGCGGCCACGGTCTTCACCACGCCCGCATCCTTATAGTCATTCTTCGTGAAGATATCCCCCACGGTCTTCTCCGTCATCGCATAGATCGTCTTCTTGAAGAACGACGGCATCCTGAGCTTGAACTTCATCAGGTTACCGGTGAGCATCATCAGGTCCTGTGTCATGTTCTGGAACTGTATCAGATAGCCCTGCACGTCCTGCACCTTCCGGCAGTTCTTCTTCACGCTCTGGTCGATCTCCTTGAAGAAGGTGTCGTCCACCTTATAGATATCCTGCACCATCTTCCTGCACTGTCTGCGCTCTGCCACGCCCAGTTTGTTACGCTCCGTAGCCACGTGGAGTGTCGATTTGAACATCCTCAGGTCAGGCAGCGCCGCCAGATTGGTGATACCCGCGTTCTCTGCGATGGCAGCCTGGAAATACACGCGGATGAGGGTCATGAAATCCTCCATGCCACCCGCCTTGTTATTCTCATTATCTTTCTTTCCGAATAATTTACTCCAAAAACTCATTTTAAATTGAAAATTGAAAATTGATAATTGATAATTATTTTTCGCGTTGCAAAATTACCGCTTTTGCATCAAATATCAAAAAAATCTTCAAAGAAATAACGAAAAACCCTTCACCATATCAAATAATATTGTATCTTTGCGACAGAAACAATAATGAATACACATGAAAGGAATCGTTTTAGCCGGCGGCAGCGGCACACGCCTCTACCCCATCACCAAGGGCATCAGCAAACAGCTCATCCCCATCTTTGACAAACCGATGATCTACTACCCTATCTCCGTGCTCATGCACGCAGGTATCCGTGACATCCTCATCATCTCCACCCCATACGATCTCCCCGCCTTCCGGCGGCTGTTAGGCGACGGCTCTGACTACGGGGTACACTTCGAGTATGCCGAGCAGCCCAGTCCCGACGGACTCGCACAGGCTTTCATCATCGGTGAGGAGTTCATCGGCGACGACTGTGTCTGCCTCGTCTTAGGTGACAATATCTTCCATGGTACGGGCTTCACCACCCTTGTACGACAGAGCGTCGTCGATGCCGAGGAGCACGGACTGTCCACCGTCTTCGGCTATTACGTCACCGACCCGCAGCGCTATGGCGTGGCGGAGTTTGATGCCGATGGCAAGTGTCTCAGCATCGAGGAGAAACCGCAGCAGCCCAAGAGTAACTATGCCGTGGTGGGACTGTATTTTTATCCCAACAGCGTGGTGGAGATCGCCAAGCATATCAAACCCAGCGCACGCGGAGAACTCGAGATCACCACGGTCAACCAGGAGTATCTCCAGCGCGGCACCCTGCAGGTAAAACCCCTCCAGCGCGGCTTCGCATGGCTCGACACCGGCACGCACGACAGTCTCTCCGAGGCTTCCACCTTCATCGAGGTCATCGAGAAACGTCAGGGACTGAAGATCGCCTGTCTCGAGGAGATCGCCTTCAACAACGGATGGATTACACCCGAACAACTGCGTCAGTGCGCCATGCCCATGGCGAAGAACGACTATGGACAGTATCTCCTCAGGTTGATTGAGTGAAATGCAGGTGCGAGTTACCGAGTTACCGAGTTACCGAGTTACCGGGGTACCAGGTTACCAGTAGACGGGTAGACGAGTTGACAAGTTGACAAGTAGACGAGTAGACGAGTAGACAAGTAATGATATTCATTACTACCACATGGATAGAAGAGATTTCATCAAGAAGACAGCGGTGGCAGCAGCAACTACTGCAATGGCTACCCCTGCAATGGCCATGCTGACAAATGTCCAGTCGGCAGGGCCGGTGGACGGAGAAACAGAAACAGTGCAAGAAGCATCACTGCATGACGGTCAGGCACCGAAAGTGTTGCTGGTCAACGGTAGCCCGAGGCGGGACGGTAACACATTCTGCTGCCTGCAAGAGATTGAGAAGCAGTTGCAGAAGCACGGGATGCTGACGGAAATAGTCCAGATCGGCGCCAAGCCCGTCCGTATGTGCATTAACTGCGGTGCCTGTAAGCGCAATAACGGAGCAGGTTGTACGTTCAAGGACGACCTTTGCGCTGTCATCACAGAGAAGATGAAAGCGTGCGATGCGCTCATTGTTGGCACTCCTGTCTACTACGGCCAGCCCAACGGCGGCATCCTCTCACTGATGCAGCGGCTGTTCTACTCGGCAGGCCATCTGGTGCAGAACAAGCCCGCCGCAGCTGTGGCCGTCTGTCGTCGTGGCGGTGCTACGGCAACTCTCCAGACCATGAACATGATGTTCGAGATGATGAACATGCCGGTAGTTACCTCCCAATACTGGAACATTGCCTACGGTGCCGGAAAGGGCGAGGTAAAACTGGACACCGAAGGTATGCAGACCATGCGGACGCTTGCCACGAACATGGCCTGGCTACTGGGAAAGATCCATAACGGCGGCAATACAGCCCCTGAGCGGGACGAGAAACATGTCTTTATGAACTTCATCAGATAAGTGATTCTAACGGTAAGCACCGTTCTTTCGTTCTCTACGGCAGTGCGTGAGTAACTTCGATGTGAAACATCAAAGGAATGAGGGAGGGGCATCATTGTTGCAATAGCGAGAGCTAGCCCCCCTCTCCCGTCCTCTCCCCCTTGGTAGGGGGCGAGGCGTTCGATTCGTCACGCATCTTTCAGTCTACTCGCTAACTAATATATCTTTATAGTGTATACAGACTATCTACTCGTTTACTCGTCTACTCGTCTACTCGTATACTGAATATTGGTTGCGATAGCGAAAGTCGCGATTAAGCGAGAGCAGAGTCATGCTCGCATGGGCTATGCCGAACTGACGAACGAGTGAGTGCAGAGTAAAACTTGTTTTAGCTATGCCGAGCGAGGAGGAAGAAGATGAAGTCAATCGTGAGCGAGTTCGACCGAAGGTCAAAGGGTTGGGGTGGTTGTGAACAATAACCTTAAGATAAGGAAAGGATGTGATTATATGGATACAAAACGAATTATACAATTTCTGAAAGATGTTGCGGCAAACAACAACAGAGAGTGGTTTGCCGCCCACAAAGACGAATATCTTGCCGTGAGAGCAGATTTCGAACTGGCCGTCGGCATGCTCATCGGCAGACTGACGAAGATGGACCCCTCCATCGCCCACATCACCGTCAAGGACGCCACCTACCGATTCTACCGTGACACCCGTTTCTCACCCGACAAGTCACCCTACAAACGGCATCTCGGCGCCTATGTCTGTGCCCATGGCAAGAAGGCGTTGCATGGCGGTTATTACATGCACCTGGAACCCGACCACTGTCTGTTGGCGGTGGGCAGCTATTGGTTGCCCACGAACATCCTGACGTCGTGTCGCAACGAGATCATGGCGAATATCGATCAATGGCGAAAGATCGTGGAGAAGAAATCGTTCCTGCAGACCTTCGGCAAGCCGGGCAAAGGAGTGTGGGATGAGCATGAACGGGGCTTCGGCATCTCACATCTGAGTAGTGCTCCGAAGGGGTTCCCCAAGGATTATGAGTTTCTTAACTACCTGAAGATGAAGGACTACTGTTGTTGGGAGGTGGTCCCCGAAACCTTCTTCGAGGGGGATGACTGGGTGGACCGGGCCGTCGAGATCTTCCGCATCGCCAAACCGATGATGGACTTTGTCAATGCCGTCATCGATGACTATGAGTAAGATTTCATTTTTTCTCCCTGTTTCGGCAGGGAGTAAAAACTATACACGATAAACTATGCTAAACCATTTCAAATTCTTTTAGCAAACGGCAACTTTTATTTACACGTTTCAAATAACCGTTATATATTTGCAGGCGGAAAACTATAGGGAGCTCACCCGGGGACGGCCTGTAAAGAAGTATAATCCGCACGGACTTTCCACCTACCCTTTAAATCATATTACTATGGCAAACAACAAAGAGGTAATCGTATTGGATAATGAGCACGGAGATTTTGGAATACCGTATCAAGAAGTCATATCACGCGTAATGATTATCCGTAACCAACGGGTATTACTTGATCATGATGTAGCACAGTTGTATGGTGTACAGACGAAAGCAATAAATCAAGCTGTCCGAAATAATCCAGATAAATTTCCACAGGGATATATCCTGGAACTGTCCAAAGAAGAGTCAACAGTTCTAAGGTCAAAATTTTTGACCTTAAAACGAATAAATGGTAAAGGAAAATATTCAAAATTTAACTATAAGGCATTCACTGAGAAAGGTCTCTATATGCTTGCAACCATACTAAAGTCACCCAAAGCAACCTTAACAACGATAGCAATCATTGAGACCTTTGAAAAGGTAAGATATCTCAAAAGAGAACTTATAGAATTACATCAAGAGAGCGATAAGAAAAGACAATCTTCAATAATACAACAATTTGGGAAAACGCTTACTGACCTAGTAATGCCCGATCTCCAAACTCAAGAAACAGAATCTTCTATAGAGATCAATTTCATGATAGGAAAAATAAAACATACTGTTAAACGGATACGAAAAGAAGATACCCCCACCCCTTTAAATGGTGGTAATAATATTGGAGATGACCCAATGTGAATAGTATTCGCTGTTGCTTAAGCCCCGATCACCCCTGCCTATGTTCTGACGCACTTACATTGCTCTGGGTCAACAGATATATCATTGCTTAAATGGCATGGGCCGAGGCATCCGATCCGTCACGCCAGAAAAAGTGAAGAGTGAAGAATAAAAACTGTTTCAGGGAACGAAAAACTGCACGCACACAGCCTTGCTGACAGGGATATCCCGGTGGGTGTCCGTCAGCATACCACTTTTCGGATCACGACGGAACACCTGGATCTTATCACTGTCACGACAACAGCATAACAGGTATTTGCCATTGGGCGTGATGTTGAAATGCCGCGGATGAGCCCCTGTCGGTTGATAACCGACACGCGTCAACAGTCCTGTCTGTCGGTCAACAGCAAAGATGGCGATCCCCTCCGCCTTCAGACGGTTGCTGGAATAGAGGAATCTGCCGTCGGGACTGAGATGGATGTCGGCGCCTCCACGCGCTCCCACACTGTCGGACACGATCTCCTGCAGAACCTCCAACCGTCCGTCATGGTATCTGAACACCGTCACCTTTCCCGACAGCTCACTCATCACATAGGCATACCGACCGTTGGGACTGAACACAAGATGACGGGGACCGGAATCGGCGGTGACCGTTGCCGCCACGCCATTGGCTGTCACCTCCTTACCCTTGATACGGAAAGATACGATCCTGTCGGCACTGAAATCCGTGGCCAGCACATATCTCCCATCAGGCGTAAAACAGGCGCAATGCATATGGGGAGAATCCTGACGTGTCAGGTCGGGCCCTCCCGTGGCGCCCAGGAACCTGACATCAAGTTCCGCTTTCTCTCCTCGCTGACTCAGTTTGAATACGCTCATCGAACCACCGGTATAGTTGGCCGTGAGGACGATATTCCCGTTGGCAGCCACATAACACGGGTCAGCACCCTTCGCGGGCGTGGTGTGCAGTAACCGCATGCCGCCATGACGAGGATTGATACGTATGATGTTGAGGGTGGCCTGCTCATCGTGCGTTGCCGTATATACCAGTCGTTTGTCCGGCGAGAAAGCCAGGAAAGTAGGGTGACTCAAAGACAGAGAGTCTGACACCGTTGCCTCTCCCGTCTGTTGATCGAACCGATAGGAATACAATCCCTTACTATAGCCGTCGGTAAACGTACCCACAACCATCATCACCTTATCTTGTGCCTGTACAAGACAGATATTCCATGCTAAAACAGCCAAAACAGTCCTTAATCTCATATCTCTTTATCAACATTCATTACCTTTGCAAAGATACAAAAAATTTGATAAACAATTATATCACCACCCCAACTATTAACTATTAACTATCATATTTTTCTTCCTTTTCTTATCAATATAAATGTATTTTTTTTTGGATATTTTACAACAAATCATTATTTTTGTACGAAATTCTTTCACCACATGTTCATCAATATTATTACTGCATGAAAAGGCTATTATTCATCACATTGACAACCATGATGATTCTCTTAGGTTGTAAACAAGAGAAAGAAGTCATCGACCTGCCAAGAACAGTCGCCTCCCCAGAGGTGACAGCCTCCGTAGATTCCTTCGTCAACGCCACCCGCACACGCCCTACTCCACCCGATTCCATCACCCTCCACAGTATCATGATCTTGAAACATGGGGAGGTGGTGCTCGAACAATGGTTCAACGGACAGACCGCCGAGACACCTCATCCGATGTTCTCGGTGAGCAAGACCTTCACAGCCACGGCCGTAGGACTGGCTATCAATGAGGGGAAGCTCCACCTTGACGATCCCGTCGTGTCGTTCTTCCCCGACAAACTGCCAGCAGAACAAAGTGAGAACCTGAAGGCCATGACCGTACGCGACCTCCTGACCATGACCTGCGGACATGATGCGGAGCCCAACAACCTGCGAAAAGACTCTCTCGACTGGGTGCAGGCATTCCTCGCATGGCCGGTGGAACACAAACCGGGAACCTATTACCTGTATAACTCCGTGGGGACCTACATGCTCTCTGCCATCGTTCAGAAGGTGACTGGCGAGAAACTCATCGACTATCTCGACACCCGCCTCTTCCAACCCTTACATATCACACGACCGGAATGGGAAGAGAGTCCGCAGGGCATCAACTGCGGAGGATGGGGACTGTCGCTCAAGACTGAGGACATGGCGAAGATGGGACAACTCTTCCTACAGGAAGGAAAATGGAACGGTAAACAGATCGTTCCCGCCGAGTGGCTGAAGGAGATGTCGAGTTATCAAGTACCTTCGGCGCCCTCCGGAACACGTTTCGAGGATCTTGAGAAAGCCGGTCTTAACAAAGACAACAACGAATGGGTGCAGGGCTATGGCTATCAGATGTGGATCTGTCGCCATCAGGCCTACCGTGCTGACGGGTTTGCTGGACAGTATATCATGGTGTTCCCCGACCGTGACGCCGTCTTGGTGCTTACCACCTCTTCATCGCTCTATCAACCCTACATCGACCTCGTTTGGGAATACCTGCTACCGATCTTGTAAACATAATACTGGCGTAGCGCTACTCTATATGCCTTAGGAAATCACCACAAATTTCCACGCACCATTATAGATAGCCTACGCCTTTTTTGTACCACTACCTAATCCCATCCCTCCTCATCGTTATTCTCCATATACCGGTCAACACCATTATCATCCATGTCATCCTCAGACACCGGATCCCAACCACGCATGTTGTCAACCTCCCGACGACTGGAAGACACACCCGACGACCTGCTGCCAACCGATGCCCCAACGCCTACCGACGATGATGACTTTACCGACGATGATGACTTTACCGACGACTCCTCCAAGGGCAACGTCGAATCCACACGCATCACACTGCGTACTGGCTTACTCCGGTAACTCTCAAACGTCGTACCCCTTCTCTTACTGTGTTCACACGATAGCAAGAGCAGCACAACACCAATGATAAACACCCACTTCCTCATATCACCGCAAAGATAATCATACGCCCGGGAAAAACCAAATAAAACGAACAAAAACTCAAACACGCTATTTGTACTAATGTACGGATCGGGGTGGGGGCTATTCTTCACTCTTCACTCTTCACTTTTCAAATGCCCTCTTCCGCCACCATCCTCGGAGCATCCTCCTCGGGCAGTTCATAACGGAAGGCGGAATGATCCTTCAGGTAGATTCTGTTCAGCGTATATGCCAGCGACTCCAGTGTCTGTTCCCGTTGCTTGCTTTTCAACTGACATTCCCATATCATGATACAATGCCAGCCCATCACGGCCAACTGCCGTTGCACCTCCCTGTCACGCTCCTGGTTACGCCTGATCTTCTTCACCCAGAACGCCGTGTTCGTCTTGGGGATCTTACAACAAGAAGAATTCTCAATCTCCCGTTCGCCATTCTCTGTTTCCGGCAACGCCACGTTATGCCCATGCCAGAAACACCCGTTCACGAAGATACACGTCCGGTATTTCCGCATCACGATGTCCGGTCTCCCCGGCAACCGTTTATGGTTCAGACGATACCGATACCCATGCCGCCACAGATACTTCCTCACCACCATCTCCGGCTTCGTATCCTTGCCATGGATGGCCGCCATGTTATCATGCCGCTGCTGTGGGGTTTGGGTATCCATACGTTAAAACATTTAGGGACAGTTGTGAAATGATATGATTTACATCTTTTGAAAAGATGAATAATATTATTACATTCTATTTATTAAATCAGCCAATGTATCAACTAGTTCTGTGAACTGATCAATTTCATTTTTCTGTTTTTTTGAGATTCCATAAATGTTTCTTCCACATTCTTCGCAATATTCATTCTTGAGGTCGTTTTTACAACCACATGAACATACGAATTTCAAACCACCAGGAGAGAACAATCCGCCTTTTAAATTTTCTTTAGAACCTACTTCTGGAAGATTGTTAAGAAACTCGCAAAGTGATTTCATTTCTTTCAGATCAACATCATTGTATGATGACTTTTCAACCGAAAGTAAAGAAATCGCTAAATCAAGATTTCCTTCTTTAGCAATTTCAAGAATTTTGGCAGCATTAAATAATTTATTCTTTAGTATTATATCCCTAAAAGACTTAACATCTTTGTAAACATAATTAATGGCATCTTTGTACTCTAGGGTATATAAATACTGCTTATAATTACTAATTCCTAAAGTTGCCCATTCTGGTTTCTGTGAAAAATTGCCAGCAAGAGTACTCTGTTCTTCACCTTTTTCATTACTGCACCTTACATAATAATCGTAAAGAGGTTCTATTAACTCAGGCATAGTATTCTTTTGAACGAAAGACCATTCGTCATTATTCAATGGTATTCCTTTATTAATTTTGCGTAGAATCTTCTTTTTATAATATTCTGCATTAAGGGTTTCCCATGAGATTTCATCCTTCGTAATTACACTATTCACATCATTTGGCAATGTGATTTTCACGGCAGTTCCTTGTATAGAAACCATAAACATTGACATACTCTTCGCTGATATGCTATCATAGTCTATACTAACACCGACAACAGCATTTGCTCCCATATCAGAAGCCTTTGCTTTTAGCCTTTCTGTTACGTCTTTGCACAATTCATTCATAGACTCACGATATGCACCAGATTTACCTCCAAATAAATCAGAAAATGATGCAGTTATATCCGTAAACAAACCTGTTCCTGCTACTTGATTTGCAGTTATTATTCCAAAATATTTTTCGACTGGCATTCCTTCAACAGATGGAGTAGTTAGCAATAAAACGTTATTCATATTTTAATTTGTTTTGAAATTGTAAAATAATACCGGAATTATATTATTTGCAAAAATATAACAAATGTTCTTCAAATAAAAATTTTTAATCATTTTTCCACTCTGCAAAGAAAAACTTGAATATAGTTAGCAACAAGACAAAATCTGATTAAATGCAATCTCGTTATAACGCGTAACAAATATCTTTTTGAATAATAATTTGCTTATTCTATATTTTTATTATCTTTGCACTTAATATACAATTTAGGAATTAAAACGTGAATATATAATTCGAGTCTAGTGTTTTTCCAAAATTGTAACCTATTGGGGCTTCGTTTGTTAACCTCAGCGGGATCAATTCGCTGTTTGACATTCGAAGCCTTTTCTGTTCATAGAAAATCTGAGAATCCGGCAAAGGATTATTATAATCTCTTTAATTGGATTTATTATTGCGAAAAATATTCCATTCATTTGCTTTTTAAGGGGAAAATACGGATTGAGTTAACAAGCCAATATCAATTCTTCAAACCGTAAAACATAAAATGCAGGTGCGAGTTACCGAGTTACCGAGTTACCACTCGGGGACTGGCTCTGTGATGTGCCTGTCCCCGCTTTTAATAACTTGTTTACTTGTCAACTCGTCTACTCGTCAACTTTAACAGTAAACAATCACCCCAAACTGCCTATAACTCGACAAAACTGGATAGGGGGGTGTGTCAAAATAGGCACATCCTCTTTTTTTGTTTATACATGGAAGGTAAGTGAGTCGTGGTATTGCTACGCTGCAATTTTTATGATTTCTGTCTTATATGAGCACTGCGGGC
>JAFZPF010000164.1 GCA_017550455.1 Prevotella sp. | reverse complement strand
TTTATCATTTTTTAAACATTTATTATATAACTAATTGATGGACGATAATCGTACGATTGATCAAGACAGAATCATAAAGATCAATATCGAGGAAGAGATGCAATCCTCTTACATCGATTACTCTATGTCAGTGATCGTGGCACGTGCACTGCCAGATGTAAGAGATGGTTTCAAGCCTGTACACCGTCGTATCCTCTATGGTATGGCAGGTATCGGCAATACGAGTGACAAACCTTATAAGAAATGTGCACGTGTGGTTGGTGAGGTATTAGGAAAGTTCCATCCACATGGTGATAGTTCAGTATATGGTGCCCTTGTACGTATGGCACAAGACTGGAACATGCGTTATACATTGGTTGACGGACAGGGAAACTTCGGATCTGTTGATGGTGACTCTCCCGCCGCCATGCGATATACCGAGTGCCGTCTGTCGAAGATGGGTGAGCATATCATGGATGACTTGGACAAAGACACCGTGGATATGCAGAATAACTTCGACGACTCTTTGGTAGAACCGTCGGTGATGCCTACAAAGATTCCTAACCTGCTGGTGAACGGTGGTAACGGTATTGCTGTGGGTATGGCTACGAACATGCCGACGCACAACCTTGGTGAGGTGATCGACGGTTGCTGTGCGTATATCGACAATCCAGATATCGACACAGAGGGACTGATGCAGTATATCCCAGCGCCCGACTTCCCCACAGGAGCATATATCTATGGTCTGCAGGGTGTGAAGGATGCATACGAGACCGGCCGTGGCCGAATTATCATGCGTGCAAAGGCCGAGATAGAGAGTCATGAGAGTCATGATAAGATCGTAATCACAGAGATTCCTTACGGTTGTAACAAACAGCAGTTGATAGAATATATCGCTGACCTGGTGAAGGAAGGAAAGCTCGAGGGTATCAGCAATGCCAACGACGAGACCGGTAGACAGGGTATGCGTATTGTCATCGACGTGAAGAAAGATGCCAATGCTAACGTGATCCTGAACAAACTGTTTAAGATGACCGCTCTGCAGAGCAGTTTCTCTGTGAACAATATCGCTTTGGTAAAAGGACGCCCACGTCTGCTCAACCTGAAAGAGTGTGTGAAATACTTCGTGGAGCACCGTCATGATGTGACGATCCGTCGTACACGCTATGAGTTGAAGAAAGCCCAGGAGCGTGCACATATTCTCGAAGGACTGATCATCGCCTGCGATAATATCGATGAGGTGGTACATATCATCCGTAACAGTCAGACACCATCTGACGCACAGCGTAACTTGGAGAAGCGTTTCGACTTAGATGAGTTGCAGAGTAAAGCTATTGTGGATATGCGTCTGAGTCAGCTCACCGGTCTGCGTATTGACCAGTTGCATGCAGAATATGAGGATTTGGAGAAACAGATTGCCTACCTGCAGCAGATTCTCAGCGATCCAGAGTTGTGCAAGAAGGTGATGAAGGATGAGTTACAAGAGGTAAAAGAAAGATATGGTGATGCACGCCGCACACAGATCGTACCCGATGAGCATGAGTTCAATGCAGAAGATTTCTATCCTAACGATCCCGTTGTGATCACCGTGAGTCATTTAGGATATATCAAACGCACACCGCTGAGCGACTTCCGTGAGCAGGCTCGCGGTGGTGTGGGCAGCAAGGGTGCCCGCAGCAGGGAGTCAGACTTCACCGAGTATATCTACCCGGCAACGATGCACCAGACCATGCTGTTCTTCACGAAGAAGGGCCGCTGCTACTGGTTGAAGTGCTATGAGATACCGGAAGGAGACCGTAACTCTAAGGGTCGTGCTATCCAGAATATGTTGAATATCGATGCAGACGACTCGGTAAATGCTTTCTTGAGACTAAGAGGAAAAGGACTTGAGAATGAGGACTTTGTAGACAGTCATTTCGTGGTATTCGCTACGAAGAACGGTATCGTGAAGAAGACCAGCCTGAGGGCATACAGTCGTCCACGTGCCAACGGTGTCATCGCTATCAATATCCTGGAAGGTGACGAAGTAGTTGACGTTCGTCTGACTAATGGCAACAATGAACTCGTTTTGGCTAACCGCAACGGTAGAGCAGTTCGTTTCCACGAGAGTAATATCCGTCCGATGGGTAGGGTAGCTACCGGTGTGCGTGGTATGCGTATCGATGAGGATGACGATGCCGTGGTAGGAATGATCGTAGTGAACCGTCCGGATGAGGAAACCGTCATGGTTGTCAGCGAGAATGGCTACGGCAAGCGTAGTCAGGTGGAAGACTACCGTGTGACCAACCGCGGTGCTAAGGGTGTTAAGACCTTAAATATCACAGAGAAGACCGGTAAGTTGGTGGCTATCAAGAACGTTACCGATGAGAACGACCTGATGATCATCAATAAGAGTGGTATCGTGATCCGTCTGGCTGTTGCCGACTGTCGTGTGATGGGACGTGCCACCCAGGGTGTCCGACTGATCAATCTCTCGAAGAAGAATGATGTCATCGCCAGCGTATGTAAGGTGATGAGCAGTGAGCTCGAGGCTATCGTAGAACAGAAGAGTAGGGAGGAGTTTGCACAGAACAATGAGATTATCCGCAGGGATATGACCGTTGAAACGCCCTATGGAGAGGACCTTGATGAAGAGGAGGTCGACGATGACGTACCAGAGGATTTCGAGGATGAGGGTCCATTGGTAGATTTCGACGATACCGAAGAAGTGGAATAAGTATTAAACCTTTATTTATATATGTCGTCAAAACGATAACAATTATAATTTGACATTAATAACCCATTTTAATAATTACGCTTATGAAAAAATTAATGACGATGGCTGTATTGGCATGCATGGCATTAGCAGCCAACGCACAGAACCCGGCTGGTCTCAAACAAGTTTTGTCAGCTAAAACATTCTCAGATGCCACTGCTGCTCTCAACAGTGCTGTAGGAAGCATGAATGCTGAAGAAAAGGCAAAGGCTTACAATAAGCTCGTTGACCTCTCTCTCGATCGTTTTAACAAAGAACAGAACATTAAGTTGACCAATCAGGTTACTCACAAGGAAGATCCGTACGACAAGAAAGCTATGTATGAGTCTGCTTTCAACGCACTGAAGAATGCTGCAGAGTGTGACAAGTTTGACCAGATGCCTAATGCTAAAGGTAAGGTAGCTCCGAAGTTCCGCAAGAAGAACGCTGAGCGACTGCTGGCTGCACGTACAGAGCTTATCAACGGTGGTCAGGAACTGTATAACGAGAAGAATTTCAATAAGGCTGCTGATTATTTCGGAACCTATGTAGACTCAAGGAAATATCCGTTGTTCTCAGAGACAGATTTCAGCAATGACACCTACTACGGACAGATCGCTTACTTCGCTGCTTTGGCTGCATACAATTGTCA
Source organism: Prevotella sp. (assembly GCA_017550455.1). GTDB lineage: Bacteria > Bacteroidota > Bacteroidia > Bacteroidales > Bacteroidaceae > Prevotella. The sequence continues at coordinate 922 of JAFZPF010000164.1, read as the reverse complement.
GGACTTTGCTAACGCCAGCAAATATGCTGATGCTGCACAGGGTGACAAGGAGGTTGCCAACGATGCTATGGATATCAAGATCCTAAGTATGAAGGCACAGCTGAAGACGAAGGAAGACAGTCTGAAGTATCTCGACGATGTAAAGGCACTGTATGCTAAGGAGCCCGCTAACGAGCGTATCTTCGCCCTGTTGGTAGAGTACTACAGCTCAGTGAACGACGATGCTGCCAAGAATGCACTCGTTGCAAAGCAGGTAGCTGAGCACCCCAGCAAGATGGCATGGGCCCTGAAGGGTGAGAGCGACATGCGCGACAGCAAGTGGGCTGACGCTATCGAGGCTTACAAGAAGTCATTGGAGCTTGATCCGGATTTCATCCAGGTACGTTTCAACCTCGGACTGTGCATGAACAACCAGGCTATCACACTGAAAGACCAGAACGGAGGTAATCTCGTTCCTGAGGCAAAGAGTCTGTTGGAGCAGTCTATCCAGAACTTGTTGAAGGTGAAGGAGCAGGATCCCAACCGCGAGCAGGTGAACTGGGCATACACCCTCTATCAGGCATACTATCTGATCGGTAACGAGGAGAAAGCCAAGGAACTGGAGAGTTTGATCCAATAATCAAATGTGAAACATGAAGAAGCGACTGATTGTCTTTTCGCTTCTCTTAATAATCTTTATACCGTGCTTGGAGGCTCAGAAAAAAGAGATCTCTCAAGCACGGACTTATATTAAGAGCGGCAAGAGTCTCGACAAGGCTGAACAAATGATGCAGCGCTTGTTGAAAGACAGTGTACATCGTAAGAACGAGAAGATACACCTTATTTATATTGAGAGCATCCGTAAACAATATGATGCTTTCAATGAGAATATGTATCTGAAGAAAACGGTGGATACGGCAGCCTTCTTCAACATGGTTCGTAA
>JAFZPF010000163.1 GCA_017550455.1 Prevotella sp. | reverse complement strand
TCCGCGATGAACTGGCAGCAGCCGGTTTTGAGGTGAAAGATACGAAAGACGGTGTTACCTGGAAACTGAATAAGTAAGCATGTCAACGATTCTCGTCACAGGGGCAACAGGGTTCATCGGTAGCTTTATCGTGGAAGAAGCTCTCAGCAAGGGTATGGAGGTATGGGCAGCCGTCAGGAAGACCAGTTCCCTGCAATTCCTCCGTGATCCTCGTATCCACCGTATCGAACTGAACCTCTCATCGGAAGAAGATCTGAAACGACAGTTAGCTGATCATCCCTTCGACTATGTCGTCCATGCGGCAGGAGTCACGAAATGTATCCATCAGGAGGATTTCTATCGTATCAATACCGATGGAACGAAGAATCTGGTGAATGCTATCCGTGCACTGCAGATGCCGCTGAAACGTTTTGTCTATCTGAGCAGCCTCAGCATCTTCGGTCCGATCAAGGAGCACCAGCCCTATCAGGAGATCACAGAGACAGACATACCACAGCCGAATACCGCCTACGGTAAGAGCAAACTGTTGGCAGAACAGTTCTTGGATAAGGTGAATCAGGAGTTAGCGCCCGGTGAGCAACCTTTTCCTTACGTCATCCTTCGTCCTACCGGCGTGTATGGTCCGCGTGAGAAAGACTATTTCCTGATGGCTAAAAGCATCAAGGGGCATTCGGATTTCTCGGTGGGCTACAAACAACAGGATATCACCTTCGTATATGTGATGGATGTGGTGCAGGCTGTCTTCCTCGCCATCGACTACGGAAAAACCGGAAGGAAATATTTCCTGAGCGACGGACAGGTGTATCAGTCGAGCACTTTCAGTAATCTGATCCATCAGGAACTTGGTCGTCCCTGGTGGATACGTATCAAAGCCCCGATATGGGTGTTGCGCATCGTCACCTACTTCGGAGAACATATCGGCAGGATGACCGGGAAGATCACGGCCCTGAACAACGATAAGTATCATATCCTCAGACAGCGTAACTGGCGATGTGACATCCAACCGGCTATCGATGAGTTAGGTTATCATCCAGAATATCCCTTGGAACTTGGGGTGCCCCTGACGATCCGATGGTACAAAGAGAATAAATGGTTATGAGAAAGTTATTAAGAGATTTGTTCCGCATAGAGAAAAAACCTCGCAAGAATCTTTTTGCGATGGAGTGGGTTGTCATGGCTTATCTCCTGTTCACCACCCTATTCATCTTCATTAACTACTCCCGTCTCGACAACCCACAGGCGATGCTTACCTTCAGGGTTCATATCATTGCTATCACGGCAGCCTTGTATCTTGTTTACCGACTGGTACCCTGTCGTTTCACCCGTGTAATACGTGTGGTCGTACAACTGTCATTACTCTCCTGGTGGTATCCTGACACCTATGAGCTCAACAAGCTGCTTCCAAATCTCGATCATGTCTTCGCACAGTGGGAACAGTCGCTGCTCGGTTGTCAACCGGCATTGATCTACTCACAGGCTATCAACAACCCCGTCTTGACAGAATTGTTAGACTTAGGCTACGCCTCTTATTACCCCTTGATAGCCCTTGTCGGTTTTTATTATTTCTTCTGTCGTTATCAGGAGTTTCAGCGCTGTGTCTTTATTATCACAGCGTCCTTCTTCCTTTATTATGTGATCTTTATCTTCTTCCCCGTGGCAGGTCCAACCTTCTATTATCAGGCTGTAGGAGTGGATGAGATTGCCAAAGGAGTCTTCCCTAATCTGCAAGACTATTTCCGTTATCATACAGAGTGTTTGCCCACGCCGGGATATACCGATGGAATCTTCTATCAGATGGTGGAGGGAGCCAAAGCCGCCGGCGAACGACCCACTGCAGCCTTCCCCAGCAGTCATGTGGGTATCACCGTGGTACTGCTGTTCTTAGCCTGGCACAGTGGCAGCCGACGACTGTTTTATTTCATCGTACCCCTCTTTGTCCTGATGTTCTTCGCCACGGTATATATACAGGCCCACTATGCCCTCGACACCATCGCAGGACTCATCACAGGCATCCTGTTCTATTACCTGTTCTTCTTCCTTTCAAGGAAAATGATAGAGAAAGATAAGTGTTGACTTTTGTGCCAGCCCGATACCCAAGGCTGAGATGAACCCTGCCCTACTCCCCGAAGAATGCTTCGATAAACGAGTAGTACAGGGGATCCTCACCCACAAACGACTTTACGATCTTACCTTCTGGATTGATGAGGATCTTTGTGGGGAAGCCAAGAATACCGTATTTTTCCAAAACATCACTGTCGTTGGGACAGAAGACATGCTTCCAGTTCAAGCGATAACTCTTTACTGTCTGCCGCCAGTCTTTATCTGTATCACGGCAGCTGATACCTATAATCTCGAATTTACCGGCATATTTCTTATATTGCTTACGCATTTTCGGGAATCCTTCCTTGCACCATGTACACCAAGAACCCCAGAAGTCGAGTAATACGTATTTTCCACGGAATGAAGAAAGACTGAGTGGTTTTCCATTGATATCCATCAATGTGAAGTCAGGTGCCTCCACACCAGCTGCCTGTTTACGGGCGGATGCTTCCTCATTATCCTGTATCATTTTGGCCTGCTCTAAAGGAATATAGGCCAAAGCACGTACCTTACCCTCACGCACTTCACGTGACATCAGACTCATTGCCTGTTGAATCTTACTCACATGATTCTCAAACTGTCCGGCCATCACGGTCACAGCCTCACTGTCCGCATGGCGTCGGACGATGTCAAGCAAAGCCTCATCCTGTTGTTTCTGCATCTCAGGTTCCCGTTCATTATATATTTGCATGATGGAATCCTGGTTGGCACCTGCGGCTGCCTGCTGATTGAGTTCCATCTTCAACTGATTAAAAGGTAACATGGCCTGATCTATCTCGTTGTAAATGGTATTCAGATCCTGATAGAAACGACTGCCCGAGATGGTATATCCATTGGTTAACGAACCCTTTATCTCCACCGTCTCTCCAGGAACAGCGGGCAGATTTGCATACTGTCGCTCCTCACCCCGGAAGGTTGCAGGAGTGGCAATCGTGATATAAGTAGCCTCGTCGAGAGGAAAATCAAAGTCGAACACTCCGGCACTACCTATATAGGGTATCAGCATGTCATCTATCTTGACCTCTAAGGTATCCCCTACTCCTTCCAATTGCGTTTTAATATGTAGTGTGGTGTCTTCAGCGGATGCCTGCAAACCAGCAAGCATCATAAACATACTGAAAATAAATGGTTTCATTCTATAATTATTTCTGTTTATTCTGTAGACGTTTTCAAAAAGGAATTGGGTTACATGATTAGCTTTTTTTAGGGAATCACAACAACTATTAGTTTAGGGTTTACGGCTTCGCCGTGAAGGTTGGGGGCAAGTCTTGCATTTGCAGGCCTGTCCCCAACACGGTTTATTTCAGATTTCCCTCTATCCACTCGATGATCTTGGGATCGCTGGGGCGGGGAGCATTCAGACTGATGATATTTCCTTTTTTGTTATTATTATCCTGCGTCCGCTATTGACAGTTTCAGTATTGGGAAACTTGACGGATAATGTTTTGATACTGATCAATTAGGTAGGAGGTATTAGTAAATTTCTTTCCATTATATTCTATCTCACGTTCTTTACTCGTATCAATCTTTTTCAATTGTGTAATGCGCTGCTTAGCATACTTGATAATACCTTTCATGGCCTTTTTGTTGCTCTTATTTTCTAAAACAAGTTGCTGCATATCATTAATGAGAAAATAGTCATCAATATTATCCGTCTTCTTCATTTCTTCTGTAATAAACTGATAGATAGTAGGATAATCTTTGGCACATTTAGCTTTGGTGCGAAAGATGGTTTTAACGATATCGTCGGCACCAGGCACACCATATTCAATCATTTTCTGTTTGTATGCTTCATGAGCTTCTTCGTCGAAACCCAGATATGTCATGCCATCGAACTTCAGGCAATCAAGAGCATGCTGACTCCATAATGCATCGAGTATTCTTACAGCCCTTTCACCCTGATTCTCCTCAACGGTCTGACGCTCTTTGTATACAGCGAGGAAGATATCGTCATTGGGGGTAAAACCACCATCAGCAAAGGCAGAATACAACTTTTTATTAGCTGCAATCTCATGGCTGCTTTTTCTTTTCAACAGTATGGTAGTCACATTCTTGAGCTCCTCAATCATATGAATATCCTTAAGTATCTTCGCGTAATCCATCAAGAAACTATCATTGCGTTCACCTTCGTTGAACTTTTTCTGATACCAAAGAAAACCCTTTTCATTGTTGAGCACATCTTCTATTTTCTTTATAAAATCTGTAATGTTAGCAGCACCTACAGCGCGTCCACGAAGATCACCATTTGATTCTAAAATTAAAAAGGTAGGAAAGGCACTGACATTGTATTGCTTACCTATTTCCGGACCTTCGTCTTTCTCCATGTCAATTTTGTAGTTAACAAACTTATTGTTAAAATAGTCACCAGCCTCTTTCTTTACGAACTCCTTGGTGGCCATCATCTTACATGGACCACACCATGAGGTATAGCAATCCACGAATATTAGTTTTCCTTCTGCTTTTGCCAAAGCTTTAACCTCTGCAAAGGGCTTTCCTTCAATGAAGTTAATGCCTTGGGCAGCCGTATTCATATATACAGTCACGGCTGCCAAACAAATAAAAATTATTTTTTTCATAAATCCTGTTATTTACATTCAAAATCTACCACTTTCCCGCAGATGTTCTTGAAACTTTTCACCTCTTTTAGCGTTCCATCTGCAGCTACCTCCAAGAAATAAACAGAACCACTATTAGCCTTATCGCTACCATCGCTCACGGCCACATAGAGAATCTCGGTTTGGTCATTATAGTTGAACTCCATATAGTCTACATTCTGTGGCATTGTATAAGAAGATATAATGTTGCCCGTATTGGCACTTACACAAACAATCTTGCTACCGTAAGCATAGTAGAGAAAGTTTGGCTCATTGATGCCGATAGCAAAACATGTAGCTTGAGAAGCACCCTCTTGTGTAAGTGCCTGCTTATGAGTTGGGAGGATACGATAGAACGACTCGTAAGTTACGAAATCATAGGATAAGTCTTTCACACCACCTATCAAGAAACGGTTACCACTATTGTCTTGCATCACGGCGCGTATGCAGCTCTCACTTGATAACACGAAATTGCGCCCCCAGAGCATGTCCATCTTCATGTCGGCAGGATTGAACAGGGGACTATCGGAAGCAATAACTGGTGACAACTTGCTATAATTGTAGTACAAAAAACTGCGTGACAATTCATCATAGAAATACTTATCGTTGTCTTCGTAAAAAGAGAAGGGGGCAATCTTGTAAGCCCCACCTACCTTGGTATCAAACTTAGGGAATCTACTATCAGTAAACATTATTGATCTTACGAATACACCTCCGTCAACAATGGCAACCTCATCCATTCCCCACTTATTCTTGCACAGGCATTCCATAACACCTGGCTTACTGGGGAAAAAGAACATATCGCTATAATCCATCATCATACGGAAATCAATGGGATCACAGGCAATACTTCCTTCATCCGTGGAGATGACTATCATCTTTTGCACGCCTTCATTCCCAGAATAGAAAATTCCTTTGGCATTGCGTCCTGCTTTATAACCATTGACACTTTCAAAGATATTCTCTATTACTTTATCAATCACGTTAATAAAGGCCACATTGGCATATCCATCTACATTACTCAGCACAGCCAATCCTTTTGAAAATGAATTCACCACATGTACATTGCTGCACTGCATATAGAACAAGCCTGTCTGTTTGTCTTTAACCTGATAGACAAGATTGTAATCACCTGGAGACCCATTAATAACCGCATTTAGGTTACGCTCGTGTGAGAGTGTATCTGGATCATCAGTTCCTTTAATCATATAGATGTACCAAAGATACTCATAGTCGTTCACATCAAAATTGCCAGATGATATCAGATTGGGGGTTATTATCAAGTTGGCAAACTGCTCTACATTGTAGCTGCTTTCCATGCCAGAAATACTCACTTCGTTGGTCTGTACGTAATCGTAGTTACCGTCATCACCAGCACATGAGGCAATGCCAATGAACATGGAGAGTATCACAAAGAACGATACAGCTGTAAAAAATATCCTTTTTATCATAGTCTTCTGTCTAAAATATTTTATCTTTTTTATTGCCAAGGCTCTATTACATTGCCTTCGCGATCCGTAACTGGATAATTATCCTTAAGATAGTTGTTTATGTAAGCACGAGCATTCTTCCAGTAAGTCGACTCGGCTTTATATTCTGCGGCTGTTGCAGGAAAATCTCTGCCAAGCAACTTGATAATGAGTTCGTGCTTGCCACGGGTGTAGGGTCCGAACTGATTGTCCAAACGGCTTTCTTTCCAATAGGTAGGTTGCATCAAGATATTGGAGATGAGCAAAAATACCTGTGTACGGTTAGTGATGCCCAGTTTCAGTTCATTAGTCTCATCCAGGGCAATGGAGAGCACCACAGCTTTCTGCTCAAGCTGAGGATCTTTGTTATATACAACGATAGGTATCACGGTCTGCATTTCGCCCGCTTTCAGTATATATTCTGTTTTCAATGGTTCATAGTGAACACCCGCTTGGGCAGTGCTAAGGCTTTCGTTAATGTGGATTTTCACCATGCGATCGTGATCTGAAGGATTTCCCATCAAATCGACCAATAAGTTCACCACAGCAGTATCTACATTTTTCCCAGCAAAAGAATAATTGATGCTGTCATTAGTAATTGCCCAATTGTTGGCATCAGTTTGGAAATAGACTGCATCTTCACCATTGAATCCTTTGGGATCATTCTCTTCACACGAATATATAAGGTTGACTGCTAGTAACATGGCTGCCACCTCGATAATTGTATATATGTTTTTTATTAATCTCATAATGGTTGCATATTTAATGATAAACAATTAGTTGCTGTTGCTATATCCGAACTCTATCTCCTGATCGGGCAGAGGGAAAACATAGATATCCTGCGTAGTAGGTACAAGGGTGTTGGGAATCTGATAAATATTTCTACGTTTGTAATAGAAAAAAAGTTGTCCTTCCCCTATAAACTCCCGTTGATACTCTTTTTGCAATTCAGCTGTGAGGTCTTCACCATCAGGGAGGGGGTTGCTATTATATCCACGCATACGACGGAAAGTTTTTAGATATTCAATATCGCCAGAAGCCTCGGCTGCTATTAAATACATCTCGCCCAGCTTCAATAAGGGGATCTGTGTTCCAGTCATATACTTATTGATATATTCCTTGGCATTTCCACTCGGAATCGAGAATAGCCGCTTGACACGAAAGTCGAAATCGAGACCATATCCACCAAATATCTCGGTCTTTCGGTCATTACTGATGGTGAGTGCTGCCTGTGCGTCGAGATAATAGAGATCGTTGTGACTCCTCTTCAAGTCGTAAATGTATAATGATGTGATATATTCATGATGTGCCATACACTCTGCAACAGAGGGAAAACTTAGTTGTTCATCTGACATGATTTTGTCGTTAATTAGCTCAAACTTTCCACTGTTGATCACCTCTTGTGCATAAAGCAGTGCTCTGCTCATATCTTCCTTATATAAACAAATACGAGCCAGTAGAGCTGTCATGCCATAGTAATTGAATCGTGATGTTCGAAAGAGCCAAAAACCATCATCAGCTAAATAATCGTCTGCCCAATATTGACTCTCTGGCAGTTCTGAGTAGGTGGTTTTTGCCGGTCCCAATGGATCAATGTCTTTCACTAGTTCACGTGCCTCCTCCAGATCGTTTATCAACACATCGAGAGATGCCGACACAGTAGTTGGTGTAACTGGGCTGTTTGTAACCTCGCGTATCAAGGGTACCGCCAAGCTATCCATGCCCGTTTTGTAAGAAGGGGCATAAGCACGAATCATGTCGAATAGCAAATAGGTGCGTGCAGCCATTGTCTCTCCTTGTACCAAACGACGCAAGCTGTCGGGCATCACGCGTCCTTTTTCTTGTAAGTTTTTCAGAATATAGTTGCAATTGGCCACACCGTTGTAAGCTGTAGTCCACATTCTGTCGAAACGAGTTTTGCAGCCATCATCAGCATAGTTATATTGCATCGCCTGTTTATAGTTCTGCCCAACAGAAGAATACTGTTGTGCTAATACATCTAAAAATGCCATTGTTGCCTCGCCACCATAGAGACTCGTGCTACTCATAATAGTATAGATGCCAAGGGTAGCATCACGGAAACCATCTTCACTATCGAAGAAGTTCTCTTCTTTCACTTGTGACTTGGGACGTACATCAAGCCAGTCCTCACAAGAAACAAGCACTGTTAATAGGGCTAAAAGGCAAAAGGACATAAAGCTTATCTCTATTTTCCTCACCTTTTCTATATATTCTCTTTTCATAATCTTTCTTAATTACTAATTCCTCATTTTTTTACCTTTCCTTAGAACCTTGCTTGCAGGCCAAGACTGAAGTTACGTGCATATGGATAGTTGGTACCACGTTCTATCTTGACAGTGGAAGTATGAAACACATCATTCATATAGAACAGCAGTTTCAATCGCTGTATGCCATACCGCTTAAGGTTCTTGTTATCGAACTCGTACGAGAGATTCAGAGTGCTCATTTCCAAATAGTTATAATCTTCAATAAAACGTGAAGTAGGACGTGTTGCAATTTTGGGATCAAGGACACCTACAACGGGGTCACGGGCAAAAGCTGCAAAACGAACAATATCACCGGGCTTTTGCCAGCGAGCAGTCAGTGCACGGGCATCAGCATTGTAACGTGGGTCAATATCCTGCACTTTGTCAACAAGTGTCTGGTTGTACATCTGTCCACCCATTCGATAACGGAAAGTGGCACTCAACTGCAGACCCTTCCATGAAAACAGCGTGCCGAATGTGCCTTCTACCTTGGGGTCTGTGCAACCACCGATGACGTAGTTCTTAGCCGACCAGTCACTCACTTTTCTTCCGTCTTTGGTGAGGAAGAGCTCACGACCTGTCAGCGGGTCGATTCCCAAGGACTCGTTTACCCATATAGAATTAATACTTTCGCCTTCAACGAAACGTACCTTGGGTACACTAACATGATCTCCTTTTTTGCCATCAGTAATGGCAGCATCCTGAGTATCGTTATATGCTCTCAGAGCATTGGATATTTTCAGCAGCTTATTTTTGTTATGGATCATACTTCCGAAAACGCTCCAGTGCAGCTGATGGGTATTACTCTTCAGCAATACGGCACGGGCGCTGAGCTCCCATCCCTTATTCTCCACCTCGCCGAGGTTTGCCATATAAGTGGTAAAACCGAGTGATGGCGGCAGAGTCACTGCGGTAAGCACATCTTTGGAAGTCTTGATATAGTAGTCGTACGACAACTCAAAACGGTTGTTGAACAGTGCAAGGTCAACACCAAAGTTTTTCTCGTTGGTACGCTGCCATGTCAGTTCCTCATTTCCCATGGCGAGCAGCTTGGCGCCCACACCATAGTGATAGCGCTGGCCGGTAAGATACTGATAAGTGGTGATGGCCTGATAAGGATCATACTCCTGTGAACCGGTAAGTCCATAGGTAGCACGCAGCTTTAACTCATTCAGCCATTTCGCATCTTTCATGAAATGCTCCTTGTGGAGGTTCCATCCGAGTCCTGCAGACCAAAACGGTGCCCATCGACTATCAGATCCGAAACGTGAAGATGCATCCTCACGGAAAGAGAGGTCTATTAAGTAGCGTTCTTCGAAACTGTAGTTAATATTTCCAAGAAAACCAACAAGGCGTGAAGTATATTCGTCACCTGAGGGTGCACCAGCCTGTTGGTACTGATTTGCAAAGCTAATATAGTCGAGATTGTCGTTAGGGAATCCTTCGGCTACAACCGTAAACTCCTTTGACTTATGCTGTTGAATATTCCAACCAGCATTCGCATTAAGAACATGCACACCTATCTGCCGGAAAAAACTGAGCACCAACGAACCATCATAATTGAACACATCTCCGCGTGATGCCATATAGGAGCCTCTTCGATCAAAATTGTCACCGGTAAAGGCAGCAAAATCGGTGTGGCGACCGGGTTTGAAAATATCATTTGAAGTATTTTGGACAGTAAACGAGAAATTTCCTTTCAACCTCAATCCTTCCAAAATATGCCAATCGATACCAAAGAGGTTTGTCATATCATTGTAGGCCGTTTGATCAATAGTGTTTAGTGTACTATTATACAACGGGTTGTGTACTGGGTCAAGATAGGATTGGAAACGGTCATCAATATCCACTTGATAGATATATGATCCGTCATCGTTCTTAAATCTAAGATAAGGATTCAGCATGGCATAGCTGCTGAAAGAACCGTAAGGAGTATTATTTGAAGTGACGTTTGAATATGTAAGTTGATCACGGAAGGTGATATTATTGTAGATATATTGTAACTCCAATCCGATACCCATACGCTGGCGTCCCGACTTTTTCATCACACCTGGTGTGTTGTTATAATTCAAGTCCATTGCATAGCGGAAATTGTCAGAACCTCCTTCAAGGCGGACAGAATGCTTATGTCCAATAGCGACCTGGTCGAGTGGTTGCGCTAGCCAGTCGGTGTTCACACCTTCTAGTATGTTTCTCAATCGACGATTGTATGACATGTCGCAGTATAATTGGTCGCTGGTTTTGTCTTGGCTATACATTCTGCGATAGCTGACATCGTATAGACCAGCCATTTTTTCCAACTCCAGTTTCTGCTCAGGTGTACAGAGGTTATAAGCACTCAGGTCGGGTATATAGAAAGTTACGTCAGCATTGTAGCTCAACTCCATCTTACCTGTCTTAGGCATCGTTGTGGTGATGACCACCACGCCATTGGCAGCACGTGAGCCATAGACAGCGGTGGCAGCAGCATCTTTCAGCAGCGTGATGGTTTCAACACGGTAAGGATCCATATCGAACACCTTCTCGGCCGATGTCTCAAAGCCATCAACGATGAATATAGGCATATTGGGGTTACCCTTGTAAGTGTCGCTCATGCCCGTGATGCTGCCTGAACCGCGAATCTGGAAGTCCGGTACACTATTCGGGTTACTACCCATGCTGTTGTTCTCGATTTTTACAAATGAGGGATCCACGTTTTGCAGAGCCGTAAGGATATTCTGATTAGAACCTGCCAATAACTGTTCTTTGTCATATGTTTTGGCAGCACCGGTAAAACTGTTCTTTGCTTGTGAATAATAACCGTTGACCACCACTTCCTTTAACTGTGTGTCACCACGCATCACTACATCACGGGTAACATCACTGTAACCTTGAGCAATCTGTACATACTCATTGGAAAGTCCCACATAGGAGAATTTCAGGGTTGTGGCCTCAACAGGAATCTTAAAAGTGTAGAATCCGTCAGCATCCGTAACCGTACAAACACGTGTTTCACCGATACAGACAGGTACTCCGACAAGCAATTCTCCATCCTCATCTCGCACATATCCTTTGATTGTACGTTCTCGACCACTTAGTTGCTTCTGAGAGATTGTCACGATATTGCCCTTCACACTGTAAGTGCAATTAATAAGATTTGCCACTTGACCGATGATTTCCTCTGCTGTCTTATTAACGGCACGCAGCGTAATCTTTGGCCAGTTTTTTGCCAGATTAGCATCGTAGAAAAAGTCTATCTTTGCCTTTCGATGGATTTCGTTCAGCACTTGTTCTACAGATGTCGATTTAACATCTATGCTCATCTTGGTGTCGGCAGGCATGGATGCAAGGGCTTTACCTGGCATCAGCAACATGACTGTCAACAGCAACAACAAGCCGATGAATCGCTTTTGATGTTTTGTTTGCATCATAAATTACTTGTTTAGGTTAATATATAATTTTTGATTATTTACATTCAGATCTAACCCTGTTACCATCTCTATGGTTTCCAATGTCGGTTTCAAATCCTCATAGCGACTCAAAGAACCCGAATACTTCCGCTCACCTAAGTCTTTGCTCATGAATCTTATTTCCAATCCATACCAACGGGCAATGACACTCATGATACGCTCTAAGGTCCAGTCACTAAACACAAACTCTCCTGCATTCCATGCTGTATAAGGAGCGATATCCGTCGGACGAATGGATAACTGATGATTACCATAAGACAGTTCATGTCCCGGTGCCAGCATCGTTTCGTTTCCTTCTGCAGGTGTAAAGCCTACAGATCCTTTCACTAATACAATGTTCACAGCATCATTCTCATTACGGGTGTTTACATTAAACTCTGTGCCATGAACGGTCACATCACCCTGAGGCGTATGCACAACAAACTTCCTGCTCTTATCGTGGGCAACCATGAAGTAAGCCTCACCCTCGAGAATAACATCCCGACGGTCGCCAAATTTCTCCGGATAGATCAGACGACTATCATAATTAAGGTGTACCAAAGAGCCGTCAGGGAGTGTCACCCAATACTCTTTGTTATGATAGGTGGTGATACGTTTGGCTTCCTCCAACTGTTCCGCGAAATCCTCATCCACATGATAGAGGGCTCGCTCCTCATCGGTGATCACCTGCTGATGGGGCATGCCGGAAGTAATGATCTCTGCAGCTTGTACACCACGCTCACGGCTCTGCTCCATAGCCAGTTGTACCTCCTGACTAATCTCTGGCGGAGTGACACGGGTGTACTCGCGATGATACCAGTAAGCACCACCCACGATGAGCAGAACGATAATGGCAGCAGCACGGTAGAGATAGGTAGTGAAACGATGAGCGCGTAATGGAACCTCCTTCGTTTCTTTCTCCTCGTTCCATAATTTCTCTTTTATACGCTCCAAAGATTGCTCGGCATCTATCTCTTTTCGGAAACGATACTCTTTTTCTAAGTTCTCAAGTTCGCTGAGGTACTCAAAAACGGCTTCATGTCGGGCATCAGCTTGTCTCCACAGATCAAGTTCCTGTTGTTCCGACTCGCTGATGATTTGCAGTGTATGTTTCAAAATCAACGTGATAATACGCTTATCTACATTTAATTCTTTCATCTTCATTTAATATTTTTTATTTCCTTATTCGTTTAATTTGCAAAAAAGTACCGTCAAACAGTAGCATTTTTTTAAAAAAACAAGTTATTATTAAAAAAAAGAGTATCTTTGTAGCCTGATATCCTGTCAAGATATTCTGAGAGAGCCATGATCATAGATAACGAAAAATATCGACAATTCTGCAATGGGAATTTAGATGCTTTCTACCGGGAAGTCTATCCCAGTCTGTTGTCTATGGCCAACAGGATGTTATCTCCATATTACTCTTACATGGCGGAAGATTGTGTGCAGGAGGCAGTATGCAGTGCCTGGCGTAACCGTGAGAATTTCATTTCACCCTCTAATTTGAAGTCCTATCTATTTGCTTGTGTACACAATGAGGCTGTTAACATCCTTCGAAAAAACACGTACAAACAGAAATACCATCAGGAACAGAATGCGCTTCGCATTGATTTAGGAGTGGATGAACAATATCTGATACAAGAGGCACTCGACACCTTATATGAAGTTATCGGTTCTTTACCCGAAGAATATAGGAATATTTTTGAACTAAGCTATGTAAAAGGATTGAAGAATGAGGAGATAGCCCGTGAGCTGAATCTCTCTTTGAGTGGCACAAAAAAGCGCAAAGCCCGTTTTTTAGAGCTGTTGCGCGAGAAGTTGTCTAAGCATACAGGAGACACTCTGTTATGGATGATGTTCTTTCAGATCTGTCAACGTATGGCAGAGTAGTTGATTATTTAAACGACCACCAATCCAGATGCACTTCTTTCGTGCATTGATCAAAGCAGAGATACAGGTCATGTACGCCATAGGCATTTTTCACCTTTGTCGTGAATGACCGGTAGTTATCGACAGATCCTGTTGGCTTTACTTTGATGGTTCCGATCACTGGTCCTTCTTCACTGTCCAGACGAATCGTTATATTGCAACTGCCTGTCGCAGCAGCACAGACGGTCATCTGTTTAGCTCCTTTTTCCTGAAAATCAACTCCTCTGAGACGGATATATTCTCCATCATCGATATCTGTGACATACATATTTTTGTAGCCGGTGGATGGTAACATATCCTTAACAACGCCCGTATTGGCTATTCCCATTTTAGCAGATTTCAACCCGAATCCCCATGCCATGGTCTCCGCTTCCACCCGTTGATAAGGATTGAGTGTATGCAGTTGTTTGACGGGTTGCTGATCCAACCAATAGGGTATCTCGTCGATAGAGCCGTCTGCACGGTAATTGATCTCAGCGACACTGACAGACCGGCGCTCGTGGTGAACAAATGTTTCCAGATGCATTAAGTCATAATTCTGCCCGAAGATATAACTATGTCCTTTATAATCCGTGATACCCGGATGATTCCCGCGGTCACGATGGGTAGGACGCATGATATAACCCATACTCTTCCATGGTCCTGTCGGAGCGTCACTCATGGCATACCCCAAGGCCTCCGGGCAGCAAGTGGTGGCATAAGACAAGTAATAATGACCGTTGCGTTTGTAAAACCAGGGTCCTTCCTGATAATTGTCGATGTGATAATCCAGTTTTACGATCTCCCCTTTTATGGAGATCATATCCTCATTCAGCTTCACATAATAAGTATTAGGATTTCCCCAATACATATATGCCTGCCCATCGTCATCGACAAACACGGTGGGGTCAATATCGTCCCAATGCTCTTTTTGCCATACCAAAGGTTCGCCTAAAGGATCGTGGAAAGGACCATAGGGCGAATCACTCACCAAGACACCGATGCCATGACCATGCAGCGGGGCATAGAGATAATACTTCCCGTTACGCTCAACGCACTGTATAGCCCAGGCTCCGTTCTCACGTGATCGCCATGCAAAATCCTTCAAAGAAGCCACAGCACCATGCTCTGTCCAGTTCACCATGTCGGTGGTTGACCATAACAACCAGTCGTACATGAAGAAACCAGCTGAGCTCTTCTCGTCGGGATCAGGGATGTCTTCCGGCGATGCGTCATGTGAGGTATAGAGGAAGAGGGTGTCTCCTACGACCAATGGAGACGGGTCTGCCGTAAACTTGGTTTGGAAAAGGGGCATATTACACTGTTCTAAGCCTCTCATCTCCCACCAGTCGAAATTGAAGAGTTGCGGTCCTTTGCGCCCTGTAAAGGAAAGATAAAGGTCATGGGTGCCAGTCACCACACTACGGATATCTTCCGTTATGGTCTGCCACTCTTCCCAACCACCTGTTCCGGGAACATCCACCCTGACAAGCATCTCTCCCTGCAGACTGTCCCTATGCACTTCTATGGCACCCCCTCGCAAAGCACTTGCCACACGTACCGTGAAAGTACGGGGAATCTGGTTGCCAAAGTCAACAGCCTGCAGTTTGATGTAATCACCATGATGAATCTGAGAGACATAAACACCGGTCTTTGCATTCTGCTCTGTTTTGATTCCTTTGGAAAAAGCCATGGTCTCCGCTTCAATACGCCGGAAGGGATTCAATGTGCCGACAGGTTTCACTCCTTCATCAGAAGGAATGATCGTTGGAAATGATCCATCGGGGTTGTATTGGAATTCCTCCACGGCAACACTTCTGCCAAACCCTCCTCCACCAGGAAGTTTACCTGTGTGATAAAAGAAATAATGATGCCCTTTATAATCAGCGATACCACAGTGGTTGGTAAATGACCCTGTGTCAGAAAGCGGCATGATCTGTCCTGCATACTTCCATGGCCCTGTTGGCGAAGGAGCCGTACTATAGGAGATATGCTCAGGGACACCACCGGCAGCATAGAGCAGATAATAAGCTTTATCGTCAGGAGAAGACTTCTTATTATTCCCCTGTATAACAGATGGTGGTGCTTTCATGATCCATGGACCTTCCACATAAGAATCTTTATATTGTTTGTCTTTCTCCCTTTCGTTCATAGGTGGTGATCCGAACCCTTCTTCTGTCATCGATAACATACCTACCTCCCCCTCATAAGAAATCATATCACGGTTCAGCTTTAGGTAATATACACGTGGATTCCCCCAATACAGCCACGCCTGTCCATCATCATCGATAAAGACAGTAGGATCGATATGATCCCATGAACCATTCTCAAACAGTGGTTTTCCGAGGGCATCATGGAAGGGACCTATGGGCGTGTCACCTACAGCCACACCGATAGCCATACCTTTCGATAACCTGGAATGAGCGCAGATGTACCAGTAAAACTTCCCGTCACGCTCAATGCATTGACTTGCCCAGGCACGGTCATCTGCCCACGAGAAACTCTCAAGGGCCAATGGTGAACCGTGGTCTGTCCAATTCACCATATCCTGTGTGGAATAGACTCGCCACTCCTGCATCCAGAAAAAATCCGCATGATCCTCATCATGTCCTGTGTACACATACATCGTGCCGTCGTGAACCATAGGAGCCGGATCACTAGTAAACCATGTCTGTACAAATGGATTCTGTGCATACAAGGTGTTTGTCACACAAGCAACAAACAATAATATGATACTCTTTCTACGCATTTGATTTATGACTAATATTAATATTCAATACTTCTAATCTCAAAAAGATCCTATTAATGATTGCGGAAATTCCACTTGGAATTATCAGAAGTGAAATCATATTCGGCCAAGGTAGGAGTACTGTCACCAGCAGAATACAGCACCAGGTGCTTATTGAGACCCTCTTGTCCGGGAATAATCTTCGGCATGATACGGAACGTTCCGTCAATAAGTTGTTCAATGCGCCACAGTTGTTCATCGGCACCGGTATAGCATGGTACTGTCGTTACCTCTTTGTCGGCTGTGGCGGCCAGCGCGCGTTCTGTACCTTCGATCACAATCTTAAAGTACGGACCACCCAGATATCCTCCTTTCTCAGGCACCGGTATAATACTCCATCGCTGATGAGGACGGAACATATAGTCACCTATACGAACAGGAATGTTGTCTTTCGGCCATGTCCCGATCACTTCCTCCAGTGTCTGATTGTTGATAGGCTTAACCGGCTTTTCCATCTGTTCACGGTTAAACCAACTCTGTCGTTCTTGTTGCATGCGGATGAAATCGACAGCCAGCTCCAGCGCATAACCACGACGTTCTGACTCAATCTCAAACGTACCCCCTTTGAAACGGTCACCGGCAACAGGCCAGTCATTTTTCCAAAGCAATGGTCTTATACCGAGCACACTACGTCCACCCTGATCAAAATCCGCTTCATAATGACACGACATGATCTCAACACCTTCGTCTATGACAGTACGTCCGAAGTGCCCCGGACCACAAACACGATCACCGGCTGCAATGACCATCTTACCACCGCCGTGATACATATCCCTGTCAACATTATCCATATAGGGCCCTGTCACGCTCTTTGAACGGCCTACAACAATATTGTAGGTGGAATTGACACCATCACAACAGGTACCATGGGTTCCCAACAGATAATACCAACCATTACGATAGATGAGATCACTGGCCTCACAGTCAATGGCAATGTCCTTCTCTTGATTACCCTTAACACGTTCTCCGGTAGCCGGATCCAGTTCTATAAGGCGGATCGTACCGAAATAAGTGCCGTAACTCACCCACAGACGACCTGTCGTAGGATCCAGAAGAAGTCCCGGGTCTATGGCATCATTGTCTTCCATTCCGTCGGAAGAACATACTTCAACAGCTTTCGTGTATTGAAAGTCTGGCGATTTCGGATCCAGTGTCTTGTTCCACATCGTCAGTATACGTCCATTGTGTCCACCGCCAAGTCCTCCACCGGTAGCTCCATATATAACAAGGTATCTATCTCCTATTTTCAACACGTCGGGAGCCGCACCTCCTCCAGGACGTACCGCACCGTCATGCCATGTCCATCCATCTTCTGAGATGAGACCACCGCCACCAGTCCCGAAGGTGTAATACTTACCATCACATTCTGCTAGGGTTGACGGATCGTGGATATATGGTTTCCCGATCTGAGCGTATGCAGAACAAGTACATGCCCATAAAACAAAGACACACAGACCTTTCAGCGAAAAATATAATTTATTCATCATATGTTCATTTAGATGGATTTATAGTGAAGTTCCTGACAGGATCTCCCTTTTCATTCAGAAAGCGGACACAGAAATCACTCATGCCCGGACCATTGATAACAGCACCCCTGAGAATATTGCGACCTTTCTTTAGTGTCAGACGACGTGACATCCCATCATCTTTCACCATTCGGCGATCACCCGATAATAACAGAACCTCCTCACCATTGAGCCACCACATGGATGCGGAATTCGAACCTACAGCCAGACGGACATTGTCGATATCTTCCGGACATTCAATGACGGTGACTGCCCAGAAGAGAACACCATAGATTTGTTTGTTAAGGCCATCAGCAAACCTGAACAGTTTTACATGATAATTCTCACTGTCCAGTGCATGCCACGTTAAGGTCTGTTTATCCGCTTTCACACGCTGTCCGTCAGCAGGAAGGATGGAGAACTGGTCTTTGAAATAATTCCTGTAGAAATGCTCACGTAAATAGGTGTCGGTGAAAACAGTATTAGAACGATTAGGTTTGTCAATGGGTTCAAGTAACATCCAACGACGTATAAACCCCTCCTCATCTGGTTGTGCGACAGATCTGGAAGATGGAGAGAAGTATTTGGGACGGTTTTTGAACTGCAGCCAATCCACATTAACGGATTTATCTTCACAGGTGATACAAAGATCCGTAATACCTTTAGGAGTATATTCCAACGGAGCGGTCAACGTTATCCATTGACCTCTTATATCTCGGCGGAATGGTCCATTCTCGTTTTCCACGACAACCTTTACTCTTGCCATGATCTTTCCTTTTTCATTTTTTTCACGGACAAACAAGGTTGTGTTGGTCTCAGCACTGACATGTATAACCAAATAACCATCATGAATGCTATTGAAGTCAACATCGACGTATTTTATCCAACTGCCTTTTTGTGGAAGATTCGCATACCAGCCACTAAAATAGTTGGTGGTGTCAACATACTCCGTTGTCACTCCTTTATCGGCAGCACTGTATCTATCAACCTCTATCTTCTCCGTGGCTTCATTGATGCCGACTCCCCTCATGGTTTGTTTCACTTCCTGAATGGTCCCGTCTTGATTGAAAAACAGTTTCTCTATACGAGCGGAACGACGCTTATCCATCTTTGGCGAAAAGTCGTTGCGATGATAGAAAATATACCACTGACCCTTATACTGAAGAATACTGTGATGATTGGTCCAACAGGTATTATCATGTTCTGCCATGATAATACCTTTGAAGTCCCAGGGACCAAGGGGATTCTTCGACATGGCATAAGCCAATGTCTCTGTACCATTCTCTTTCCTTACCCACGGAAAAGTAAGATAATAGTAATTGTCACGTTTGAAGACAAAGGGGCCCTCCTTGAAACCATCTGGAAGACCCTGCATCACGGTAGCCGACTGAGGAGCATTAGAGGCTGTCGTATCTGCTATTTCC
>JAFZPF010000162.1 GCA_017550455.1 Prevotella sp. | reverse complement strand
TGTAACCGTGAAGGTGTATTATAAGGCATACAAGAACGTGGATGTCATTGAGACATGGACGGAGATTGTCCACCAGGAAAAAAAGGCTATTACCTTGAAGCGCTTTGATTCCGGACATCTTACCCTGCGACAGGGTGATGTGTGGATCACACACCTGCATGGTAACTGGGCAGCAGAGGCCGAGCCAACCATGGAGCCGCTGACATTGGGCATGAAGACGATACGCAACAGTGACGGTGCGCGTAATTCGCATCTGGATGCACCGGAGATCATGCTGTCGCTTGATGGTAAACCGCAAGAACAGACAGGACGTACCATCGGACTGGCACTCTGTTGGAGTGGTAACTTCGAACTGCGTGTCAATACTCTCAGTCATAAGGAACATCATGTCTATGCAGGCATAGACCCACTGTCATCGGAATATGTGCTCGAACCGAAAGAGGTATTCGAGACACCGCATCTGGCCTTGGCCTATAGTCATGATGGAATGGGCGGCGTGAGTCGTATCTTCCACAATTGGGCACGTAAAGAGGGAATGCTGCACAGAGGAATGAAGACTGGTGATATCCTGCTCAACTCCTGGGAAGGTATCTATCTGGATATCACGGAAGAGAAGATCATCAAGATGATGGATGATATCGCTGCCTTCGGTGGTGAACTGTTTGTGATGGATGACGGATGGTTTGGTGACAAATATCCTCGTAAGAAGGATGACTCTTCTTTAGGTGACTGGGTGGTAGACAAGAATAAACTGCCCAACGGCATCAAGGCACTTACTGATGCTGCCCGCCAACGAAAAATTAAGTTCGGCATCTGGATAGAACCAGAGATGAGCAACACCACCAGTGAACTGTATGAGCAGCATCCCGACTGGGTACTGCAGACAAAGGGAAGAGAACTGAAGTTGGGTCGTGGAGGTACGCAGATCGTACTCGACATGGCTAATCCTAAGGTGCAGGACTTTGTCTTCAAGGTCGTTGATGACCTGATGACACAATATCCCGAGATATCCTATATCAAGTGGGATGCCAATGCCAGTATACAGAACTACGGTTCGCTGTATCTCCCAAAGTCTAAACAGAACAACCTTTCTATTGAGTATCATCGCGGTCTTATCAAGACCCTAAAGCGTATCCGGGAGAAATATCCCGACCTCGTTATTCAGGATTGTGCCTCGGGAGGTGGACGTGCCAACTACGGACTGCTGCCCTATTTCGATGAGTTCTGGGTGAGTGACAATACAGATGCCCTTCAAAGGGTGTATATACAATATGGCACTAGCTTGTTTTTCCCTGCCAATGCCATGGCGCAGCATATCAACCATGTGCCTTATTGGAATACCGGTTTACGTGTCATTCCTGTTAAGTTCCGTTGTGACGTGGCCATGAGCGGTCGGTTAGGCATCGAACTGCAACCTAAGGATATGACAGACGAGGAGCGTCAGCAGTGTACGACATGCTTTGCCGACTACAAGCATCTGCGCCCCATTGTTCAGACGGGTAATCTCTATCGTCTTATCTCTCCTTATGAGAACAAGGGAGTATCGAGTCTGATGTATGTTGATGATCCCAAGGATCAGGCCGTGCTGTTTGTATATAAGACAGTCAACTACTGTGATCAGCCCCTGCCCCGACTTCGTCTTGCAGGACTCAACCCTGCGAAGACCTATACGCTTCATGAACGGAATATCAGGGTTAATCAAAAGGCTTGTTCCCTTGATGGGAAACAGTTTACCGGTCGGTTCTTGATGGATGTTGGTATAGAAATCCCTCTTTGGGAGGATTATGCATCACGTGTTTTTGAAATAAAATAGCAATTTATCAAAAAAGTGTCAATAATTAATATATAAATGTAATTGTGATAATAAATAAATCACTAATTTTACCCCGTGAAAACAACTATTACCAAGAAACTATAATATTAATCAATAATTCTAACAACAGACCCTATGAAGTTTAATTGCAGAAAAACAACCATGTTGGCGGCATTGTGCTTGGTCATGATGCTGAGCTTTTCGCCGCAGGTTCTTGCTGTGACGGGGGAGGGCATGAGTCCTTTACCTAATGATGTACAGCAGGAAAAGAAAATCACAGGTGTTGTCAGCGATGCCATGGGACCGGTTATCGGTGCAAGTGTTGTCGTGAAAGGTACGTCGAACGGTGTGGCCACCGACTTTGACGGTAAATTCACGCTCAGTGTCAGTCCGGGTGCTACCATCGTTGTCAGTTACATCGGCTACATCTCAAAAGAGGTTAAGATCGGTAGTGAGAACCATTACGAGATTTTCATCGAAGAGGATAAGAAAGTACTCGATGAGGTGGTGGTCGTAGGTTATGGTACCATGAAGAAGAGTGATATCTCAGGATCCAGCGTCTCCTTAGGTGAGGATGCCATGAAGGGTTCTATCATCACCTCTCTTGATCAGTCGCTTCAAGGTCGTGCCGCTGGTGTGTCAGCCGTCTCGACGTCAGGAGCTCCTGGTTCAGCCTCTTCTATTCGTGTTCGTGGACAAGCCACCATCAACTCAAATGCAGAACCTCTGTATGTGATCGATGGCGTGATCGTACAGTCGGGAAGTACCAGTGGTCAAGGACTGGGCTTTGGTAGCAGACTTGATAACGGTAGTGCTTCATCTGTATCTCCACTGTCAACAATCAACCCCGCTGATATCGTCAGCATGGAGATCTTGAAAGATGCTTCTGCCACAGCTATCTATGGTGCGCAAGGTGCTAATGGTGTCGTGTTGATCACCACCAAGCATGGTAAGGCAGGAGAGGCAAAGTTCTCTTATGACGGTATGACAGCATGGAGCCGTCAGACCAAGCGTCTTGACATGATGAATCTGCGTGAGTTCGCCGATTATTATAATGACTTCGTTAAGTATGGTATCGGTGGACTGAAAGAAGATCCTTACTATAGTGATATCTCTCTCTTAGGTAAGGGTACCAACTGGCAGGATGCCATCTTCCAGACAGCTTTCCAACACCAGCATCAGATTTCCGCACAAGGTGGTACTGATGCCATCAAGTATTATGTGTCTGCGGGATATATGGATCAGGAAGGTACAATCATCGGATCAAACTTCAACCGTTTGTCCATACGTACCAATCTGGATGCTCAGTTGAAGAAATGGCTGAAACTGGGATTGAACGCCACCTTCTCCGATTCTAACGATGACTTGAAACTGACAGATGGTGCAGAGGGTATCGTGAACTTCGCTCTGACATCTATTCCTGAGGCACCTATCTATGATATTACCGGTGGCTATGCTTCTTTCGCACGTGCGAACTATAGCATTCATAATCCTATCGCCAAGGCCATGGAGCAGAGCAATAAGCTTAACCGTAAGAAACTCTCTGGAAATATCTATGCTGATATCACTCCTCTGAAGAACCTGATATGGCATGCTGAGTTAGGATACGATATCAGTTACAGCAAGGCTGAGGGATTCTACAATACGATCGATATGCCCAACTGGAAGGAAACAAACGAGAGCACATGGCAGAAGAACAACAGCACCTACTGGCAGTTGAAGAACTATGTTACCTATAGCAATACCTTCGCTGAGAAACATTCTATGACAGCGATGGTAGGACAGGAGTGCTGGGAAAGCAAATGGGATTACGAGCGTGTGGCAAACAGCAACCTGCCATCTGATGCCGTACATAATCCTAAACTCGGTCAGAACACGCCCAATATCAACTTAGGTTATGGAAGCAGTGCCATGGCTTCATTCTTCACCCGTTGGACGTACAGCTACGACAATCGCTATAACGCCACCTATACCTATCGTTATGATGGTAGTTCCAATTTCGGACCCAACAAGCGGTGGGCAGGTTTCCACTCTTTGGCAGCCAGCTGGCGTTTCACCAATGAGAAGTTCTTTGAGCAGTCTGCCTTAGGTAAGATTATCAGCAACGGTAAGTTGCGTGTTGGTTGGGGACAGACGGGTAATGCGAACATCAACTCATACGTATGGGGTGTGACGATGCAGCAGGTGTTCTCTGACTTAGGCACAGGTTACCGTCCGCAAAATATTCCTAACCTGGATGTGAAATGGGAGAAGCAAGAGCAGTTTGATGTCGGTCTCGATATCGGTTTCTTACATGATCGTATCAACCTGACTGTCGACTGGTATCAGAAAGAGTCGAAAGACATGTTGATGGAGTTGCAGATGGCCTCATACATGGGTACACAGGGTAATGATAACTCAAAACTGAAGGCTCCGATGGGTAACTATGGTCATATCCGCAATACGGGTCTTGAGATTACACTCTCCACACACCCGATCGTCGGAAAGTTTGAGTGGGACAGCGAGGCACAGATCTCGTTCAACAAGAATAAACTGATGGCTCTTAACGGAACAGCCAGTGCGGCTATTATGGGTTATGCGCAGTGGGGCTCTACCTTGGTAAGCCTTTCTGATATTGGTGAGAGTCTGTATAGCTTCTATGGTTATGTGACCGATGGAATATATAAGGATCTGGAGGATATTGAGACCTCTCCGAAACCTGTGAATTCTTATCCAACGGATGGCGTTTTCAACAGTGCACAGACCGTATGGCCTGGTGATATCAAGTACAAGGATATCAATGGTGACGGTATCATCAATGAGAACGACCGCACCAATATCGGTTCTCCGATGCCGAAGTTCACTTACGGTTGGACCAACACATTCAGATATAAGAATTTTGACCTGAGTATCTTCATCAATGGTACTTATGGTAACAAGATATTGAACCTGACCAAGCGTGGATTGACGACGATGAGCAGTGCATGGACTAACCAGCACGTGGATGTCGGCGACCGTGCGCGACTCGAGCCTATCAACGCCGGTTCTGCTACGGATGGTACCTCTTGGTATTGGGATATTAACAATGTACGTGTGTCTAATCCCAATACGAAGACTCCAAGAGCTATTATCGGTGATCCGAACGACAACGACCGTATCAGCGACCGATATATTGAAGATGGTACTTATCTGCGTATCAAGAATATTTCTTTAGGTTATACCTTCCCCAAGAAGGTGATCTCTAAGTTGAAGCTGGATAACCTCCGTCTGTATTGCAACATCCAGAACCTGGTTACGTTTACCGGCTATTCTGGCTATGATCCTGAGATTGGTGTGAGCACTATGGGACCCAACGTATATGGCGTTGACTATGGACGTTATCCCTCACCGACTACCTATTCATTCGGAATCAATATGTCTTTCTAAAACGCTTAAATTATAAGGAATATGAAACTTTCGAATATAAAATATATTGCATTCTGCTTCATGATGGGTCTGGGACTCACTTCCTGTGAGGATTTCTTGGATCGTCCGAACGAAGATGGTTACAACGACAGTAACTATTTCCAGAATGATGCTCAGACGAAAGCGAGTACAAACACACTCTACAACTCGCCTTGGTATGATTTCTTGAGCCGCGGCTATTATAAGATTCCTGAGGTGATGTCAGGTAACCTCTATATGGGAGGCAGTCCTTACCTTACCTTTACCGTCAACGGTAGTGATGATGATATCAAGTCTACATCAAAATCTCTTTGGGCTGTCAATGCTCAGGCAAACACCATCTATAACCGACTGAAGACAGCCAATGCTTCTGATGTAGTGAAGAATGCGGCGATGGGTGAGTGTCTGGCATGGAAAGCCATGGCTTACTTCTATCTCGTAAGAATCTTCGGTGATGTACCTATCGTTCATGATAATAGTTCAGAGATTGCTGCTGGTAACTATCACGATAAGGTGAAGGTGAAGAAGGCTGATGTCTATGAGTATATTGTCATGACACTGGAGAAAGCCATCGAACTGCTTCCTGAAAGCAATGATCCCGGTCGTATCGACCGTTGGGCAGCCAAGGGTCTCTTGGCAAAGGTCTATCTGACAAAGTCAGGTGTTAATGCCGGTGGTAACGGACAGCGTAATGCTGATGACTTGGCCAAAGCGGCATCGTATGCGAAGGATGTGATTCAGAATTCCGGAAAGAAACTGATGGCTAACTACGAGGATATCTTCAAGGGTGAGAACAACAAGTGTGAGGAGAGCCTCTTCGGATGGCGCTGGTCGGCAGAACAGGCTAATTACACCTGTGGTAACTGTCTGATGTCTGAGTTGGCTATGTCAGGTTTCGATGAGTTTATGAGTTGGGGTGACTGGACAGCACCTTCCACAGACTTGCAGGATGCCTTTGGTGTTTCTCCTTTGGATAATCCTGAGCAGCGCGCCGACGTGGACAAGCGCCGTAAGGCTACCATGATGATGGCTGGTGATGTATACAGCTACTGGTGGCAGGATAAGGGTGGTTTTGACTATCTCCGTTTCCTTTATGACAAGGAATATGCGCCAGGCTCTAATGACGGACTTCAGTCTGGTACCGGAGCCAATATCGCTAAGCATCAGTATGGTAACAACAGTGACCATATCAAGACATTCGGTATCAGTGCCGCAAAGCAGACCAGTTCGCTGGCTACTCACGTCTTGCGTCTTGCTGATGTGTACCTGATCTACGTTGAGGCTATGATTGGCAATAACGGTTCTACCACGGATCCCACGGCCTTGGAGGCTTTCTATGCAGTGCGTCATCGTGCGGTTTCCGGTTTTGATATGCCTACCAGCGTGACACTCGACCAAGTGCTGAAGGAGCGTCGTCTGGAGTTGGCTCTCGAGGGTGACTATTGGTTCGATCTCGTCCGTATGTCGTACTACGATGTCAATAAGGCGATCAATACCATCAAGAGTCAGCGCCGAAATAGTTATTATGGTTTGGGAGATTTGTACAAGAGCTATTATGACAGCAATCG
>JAFZPF010000161.1 GCA_017550455.1 Prevotella sp. | reverse complement strand
TGCATCCAGTTGTCTTCATGCACACGTGCCTGATATTCCTCCAAGTGGATCTTATTGCTGACTATCTTCTCATAACCATGCTGGTTGTAACTGCCCGCTGCCCCATATTCACAAACACCGAGCGGTTGTCCGGCAGCATCGATCTTCGCCTGATCCATAAACTCACCGATACCTCCCTGGCTGTTATACCAGCCGAAATACTTATTCCAGCCGAGCACATCCGTGATACCCTGGAACTTATCCTGATCATAACAGATAGCAAAGGTAGTGAGACGCTGCGGATCCAGTTCTTTCGCCTTGGCATTCAGTTGTTTGAGGAAGGTAGCGGGCTCATCGTATTTAAAGGAGAGCTCGTTACACAGACTCCAGAAACAGATAGCCGGCGAGTTGTAATTCTGCTTGATCATCTCCTCGAGATTCTGCATCACGCTGGCTTCAAACTCAGGATTCTTCACATAACCGGGAGAGGCATAACCGCCGGGGCCTGCAAGATTCAGCTCATACCATAAGACGATACCGTTGCGATCATACTGAACGACATCATGTTTTGAATGAGGATAATGCACATAACGGACACCCGTGGATCCTAAGTCGTAGATAATCTTCGCATCCTCCTCCAAAGCCTTCTCATTAAGAAGAGTGGCTGTTCCGAAGGTTTCCTCATGACGACAGACACCATGAAGATCAAGGGCTACGCCATTCAGGAAGAAGCCTTTGTCAACATCCACATGGAAGAATCGGAAACCCGTCTGCTCTTCCACCTTATCGATAACCTGCCCCCCTTGCAGCAACTCTACGCGCACCGTGTACTGATAAGGATCTTTCCTTCCATTCCATAAGTGAGGATTCCGCAGGTTGAATGCCTGTCGCATTTCGGCACTTGCCACCGGGACCTCCTGCTCAGTAACCTTATTACCTTCAGCATCCAACAACTGTGTGCGAAGGGCATATCCCTTTTTCCCGGAGGTTAACGACAGAATAGTCTCTACTGTGAATATAGCCTGTTGGGCTGTGATTTTCTCCTGATGGATATAGACACCTGAAGAAGCATGATCCAGTGGGGAGATACAATCCTCACCGGTGACAATCAGGTGAACCGGACGGATAATACCTCCGTAAACATTAAAATCACCCGAGAGGGGTGCACAGTCTGTTCGGTATGCGTTACTGGCAATGACACTCAGTTTGTTGTCGCCATCCTGCAGAAACTTCGTGATCTCAAAACAGAAGGCGGTGTATCCTCCCTTATGACAGCCCACAAAATGTTGGTTCACATAAATATCCGCATAGGTGTTCACGGCATCAAACTTCAGGAACACCCGTTTTCCTTTCAGCGAAGCATCTTTTGTGAATGGACGCTCATATACATAGGTAGAACGGTCGTATTTCATTCCGTCATACACATCGTTGAGGTTCCATGTATGTGGCAACGTTACCTTTTGTCTGGGTGGACGTTTACTCACGTCGTAATGGGGAAACACCTCCCACTGATCATTCAACAAGGTCTCTTTCCTGTCTATGGCCCACGATACAGAGACGAACGCCACGAATGTTGCTAATAGAAATAATCTTTTCATTTTATAATGTGATTTGTTTTTTCGTTATTAGTTCGCAAATATAACCAATAAATTAAAAATATCCAACACATTATTGAATTTTTTCTTTGCCCCCTTTGGTTTTTAGTTATTTTTATTTGGTAATGATATTGCAGTTGGCACATGACGCTGTAAGCGTCAACGCTCAGTAGCCGCAGGTCAACGACCTGCGGAGAATGTAGCAACAACGAATATGCACGCTGAAAGTGTGCCCCATCAATATTGATGGGCAACCCCTTTAGGGTTGGATGATTGTTACAACACCTTGTCCGTAGGTCTTCCGACCCACGGCTATTGAGCGGTAACCGCGTTGCGGTTATTAAGTACATGCATGTGCCATCTGCTATATTATTGCCCTTTATTTTGTATTTTGCTCGCTAAACCACATCTTTGGCTACGCCGAAAATACTCACGCTCGAAAATAAAAATAAAATGTGTTTTATTTTGTATTTTGCTCGCTTAATAAATAAAATCTTCACGCTCGAGAAAATAAATAAACTTATTTTCTTCTCACTTACTCAGATTTTTCGTATCTTTGCATAAAATAAAAATAAAACCTTATGTCTAGTTTAACCTTAGCTATAATTGTAGTATTTATTATCGGCTATTTCTTTATTGCCATAGAGAGTGTAACAGAAATCAACAAGGCAGCCATTGCCCTGCTGATGTGTGTAGTATGCTGGTCACTGTTTATGATGTCGCCCGAGAGTTATATCACTGCGGATAATGTCATAGCAGAGGTTGGTGAGAAGATCAAGATGAGTCTTGGAGAGACCGGAGAGACGCTCTTCTTCCTGATGGGAGCGATGACGATTGTTGAGATTGTCGATAGCAACGGTGGTTTCAACTTCGTGCGCGACACGATCAAGACGCGAAGCAAGAGAAAACTCATGTGGCGTATTGCCTTCATGTCATTCTTCCTTTCCGCTATCCTGGATAACCTTACCACCAGTATCGTGATGATCATGGTGCTCCGTAAGTTGGTACAGGAAAGGAAAGAACGTCTGCTGTATGCCGCTTTGGTGATCATCGCTGCCAACAGTGGTGGTGCTTTCTCACCTATCGGTGACGTGACCACTATCATGCTGTGGATCAAGGGTGTTATCACCACACAGGGTGTGATCACGGAGATCTTCATCCCCTCGCTCGTCTCTATGGTGATCCCGGCACTGATCTTGTCATACAGCCTGCAAGGAAAGTTCCCCAAGGAGCAGAACCTGCCAGTTGCTGATGTGAGTGCTTTCACCAAGACACAGCGTAATATCATCTTCTGGTTGGGTGTCGGCGGCTTGTGCTTCGTGCCTATCTTCCGCAGTCTTACCAACCTGCCTCCGTTCATGGGTATCCTCTTGGTATTAGGTATCCTATGGACCGTGACAGAGATTTTCCACCGTTCTACTGATGAGGAAGATACGATGGCTAAGCGCGTTACTGAACTGCTCACCCGCATCGACCTCTCTACCATCCTCTTCTTCTTAGGTATCCTGATGGCAGTATCCTGTCTGGAGCATATCGGTGTGCTCACCGCCTTAGGAGAGTCGTTAGACCAGATCTCTCACGGCAACCACTATCTGGTAACAGGTATCATTGGTGTGCTCTCATCCATTGTTGATAATGTACCGTTGGTAGCAGGTGCGATGGGTATGTATCCTGTAGCTGCTGTCGGTGACATGGCTGTCGATGGTATCTTCTGGCAGTTGCTCGCATACTGTGCCGGCGTAGGAGGTTCTATGCTGATTATCGGTTCTGCTGCCGGTGTCGTGGTCATGGGTCTGGAGAAGATCACCTTCGGATGGTATCTCAAGCGCATCACTTGGATCGCCTTCGTAGGATATCTCTGCGGTATGTTCTCCTATTGGGTACTCCGTACGTTTATCTTTGCTTGATTGGTTTAGAGTTTAGGGCTATGACAAGAAAGGTTATCAGCATTCTGCTGATTCTTATGACAGTACATGCCTGGGCTGATCCGATTGATCAGCAGCAGGCTGTACAAAATGTGAAGGCATTCCTCAGTTCTCAGTCGAAGAAGGGTGCCAAGGGTATCCGTGCGATTACCCAACGCAACAAAGAGATTGTCATGGAGAAAGCCGCGGAAGTGGCTGATGCCTATTTTGTCTTTAATATCCAAGGCGGCGGCTTTGTCATTGCTGCCGCCGATGACAGGGTGCCTGCCGTCTTGGGATATGCCGACAGCGGTTCGTTCGACATGCAGGAGATACCCGACAATATGCGTGGATGGCTGGAAGGTATGGCGGCAGAGATTCAGGCTGTACAACAGGAAAAGGGCGAGGGTGCTGAGAATGCCAAGGCGACACGCGAGTCTATTGCCCCGATGATTACAACTAAATGGAGACAAGGCTCCACAAGTGGTAATGCGTATAATTACCAATGTCCTACCATCAGTAATTTGTACTGTCTGACAGGCTGTGTAGCAACTGCCATGGCGCAGTTGATGAAATACCATGAGTGGCCAAAGACTACATGCCAGACGATTCCAAGTTATGAGAGTACTAAAGAGTATTCCAAAAAAACAGTAGGCACTCTTCCATCCTTACCCGGTGTCGTCTTCGACTGGGCAAACATGAAAGACACCTATAGCAACGAAACAGAAACCGATGCTTCGGCAAAGGCCGTGGCACAGTTGATGCGTTACTGCGGACAGAGTGTGGAGATGCAGTATAGTCCAAGTGCTTCTAGTGCCTCGACGAGCGATATGTCGGGGGCACTAAAACGATATTTCGATTATGACGAAGGCACCCGGACGGAGAACAGAGCTGGTTATACAATAGAGGAATGGAATGAGATGGTTTATCATGAACTGGCAGAGAAACGTCCTGTCGTGCTTAGTGGCAGTTCAAGCGGTGGCGGTCATTCCTTCATCTGTGATGGCTACGATACCGATGACTATTTCCATATCAACTGGGGATGGGGCGGTTCGAGTGATGGCTGTTTCCTATTGTCTGTACTCAATCCTCATGATAACAGCGGCTCAGGTGCCAGTTCAACACGCGACGGATACTCTGCCTCCAACTATGCGATAGTAGGTGCACAGCCACCTACCGGGAATCCATATACTTCCTTCTTCAAGATGACGGCTGTAAACCTTTCCTCAAGTGGAACAACCATCATATGTAATATTTGGAATCGTACGGGGGAACAACATGTCTTCGACTTAGGTTATGCCACCAAGACAGAGAATGGAGATTATAATATTCTTTACTCCTATACAAACAGAGATTTGAAAGCCGGTCAAGGATATAGTGGCTTTAAATATGATCTTTCTAATGCCAACCTTGCCGACGGCACTTATTATATATATGTAGTCAGCAAAGAGTCATCATCAACAACGTGGTTGTTAAGCAATGCATACTATTTCACCGTTGTCGTGAAAAATGGGGAAATCAGTATTACTGTTCCAAGCAGTATCTTATCCTTTGAAAGGTATACGCTGTTATCCGATGGTAAAAGCGGCTTGCCACAGGAATTGTCTGTAACAATAGATAATTCGGGTGATAAAGAATTCTATGATCACCTCTATCTATTTATAGAAGGTACCAGCACATACATGGCCCGTACAGGTTCTACGATAAGCCCCGGTAAGCAGAGTGATATTTCTTTCTTCTTCACTCCCACGGCTGGCGGTACCTTCCGCTTCTGGATTTGCACAGATAGTAATGGTGAGAATAAGATTGGCGAGGGAACAGTGACGTTTACCGAGGCTGAGAAGCAAGTGTATGTTAAACTTACTCCCCTGAATATGAATACGGTAAACGGCGTCAACTATATGACAACCACAGCTTTTCGGGCACAACTGATGATATTCAATAATACTGACAGCGAACAGCAAGTTGCGCTCTATACGACAATAAAAGGTCCTGATAAAAATGGAGCATGGGACAGGAGTTATACGGTAGCAGCCGGTAAGACGCAGACCGTTACATACACCAGTACCTTGACGGATGGCAATACCTACACCCTGAGCGTGTATAAGGATAAGACCAAGACTGACTCCTGGCAAGATCCCATCACTTTTACGGTATCTACAGTCATGTCACCTTCCACTGCCATAGAAGGTGTTAAGGAAGATGTTCAAGAGAAGGAACCTGTTTACTATGATTTGCAGGGGCGTGTGGTAAAGCATCCCACCAAAGGTTTATATATCGTCAATAAGAAAAAAGTAATCATTAAATAATATGAAGAGAGCATTCTTTACTATCATTGCATTTGTTTTCCTCTGTTGTCCATTGCTGACAAATGCACAGAAGAGAGTTGAAACCGATGTGCAGTTAGACTTGGTTACCCGTCACATGTGGCGTGGTCAGGATTATGGTAAGATCAGTATTCAGCCGCAGGGCAGCATCAAATATCAGGGATTCTATCTGTCGGGCTTCGGCAGTACCGGTTTCAGTGAAGGTGATATCAACCGTATCGATATCTCCTTGGGTTACCAAGCACCCTTTGGACTGAATATTGGTGTGTCAGATAATTTTAAATCAGGTTCTGACAAATACGGCCGTTATTTCACTTATGAGGAGAAGACCACCGGTCATCGTTTTGAAGGAAACCTCGGCTTCAGTTGTAAATACTTCAGTCTGCAGGGTTACTGCATCTTCATGGGTAATGACTTCAAACTCAATGGCGACCGTGCCTACTCTACCTATATCGAGTTGTCCATACCCTTCAGCATTGCAAAGACAGATTTTTTGGCAAAAGCAGGTATTACACCGATGGAGAGTGCCGGCTGGAGAGGTAATGGCACGGATGGCGATTTTCTTGATCAGTTCCTCTATGCCGACGGATTTGGTTGCTCATTAGCATCTTTACGTGCCACCAAGGTGATACAAGTAAAGAGCAGCAAGGTAGATATACCCATCTTCTTGGAGTTCAATGCCAACCCCTTTACACAGAAAGCGGCATTGCTCGGCGGTATCTCCATAAGACCGTTTAAATAGTGAATAGTATAAAAGGTAGGGTGAAGGGTGAATAGTTTTTTCACTCTTCATTCTTTTCTATCCCCGGTAAAGGATGTTTCGGGTTTTCTTTTGCACCCATAGTCACCAATTTACGAGCGGGTACCAACATACTTTGGTTGCCCGTTAGTTTGGTGTGTGCACTGTCGTACGACTTCTGTAACTGTTCGAGTTTTGAACCTAAATCTTCGAATCGACTGACGAAATCACCCACTCTATCAATCATGGTATTAGCCAGTCCGAATACTTTTTCTTGGTTCTCTGTTTGTCTTCGCTGTATCCATGCAATCTCCAACATACGTAACACCGCATAGAGATTCTGTTCACTGGTCACAAACACCCGTTTGTTGAAAGCATAGCTCCACAGATCGGGATCCTTATAGAGTGCTGCCTGCATAGCCGTCTCATTAGGAATGAACATGATCACGAAGTCGAGTGTCTTCCTGCCATCCATATTATAACGGTAATATTGCTTGTCTGCCAACTCATTGATATGCTTGCGTACACTTTTCACATGTTCATCCAGATATTGTTTCCGCTCCTCCTCTGATGTTGCATTGACATATCCGATGAATGCTGTCAGTGATGCCTTCGCATCGATAATCACATCTTTCTCTTCGGGATAGTGGAGCACCACATCAGGGCGCATCGTGTCGTTGGTATCGTCATTGCGAATCATCTTTCCCTTCGCATCACGCATCACATACTGCACATCATACTCCAATCCTAACGTAAAACCAAACTTATCCAAGAGATCACGCAGTTTCATCTCACCGAAATCTCCCTGTACCTTAGGGCCAGCCTGTAGGGCCTTAGACAGTTTCTCAGCCTCATTGCCTAATGAAGAAGTCACAGCCATCATCTGCCGGAGCTGTTCCCCAAGAGCGGAAGTACTTCTGGTAAACGATTCCTTATTGTCGTCCATCGAGTTTTTCATCTCTTTGATCACCTCACGTAAAGGCGTCAGAATCGTGCTCATCTGGGTCATGTTCGTCTTATCCAACTCTTCCGAACGCTGTCGCAGAAGAATCTCTGTCGTGCTCTTCAACTGTTCCTGAACCAGACTCAGCCGCTGAGCAAACTGTTCGTCATTCTTCTGCTGCATCTCCTCCATATGGCGACGCTCCTCTGTCATATGGTCTTTCAACATGCTCACCTCACTGCTTCTTACAGCAGCTTCACTGAACAGATGGTTTCGCTCTTTCACCAACAGGGCAATCCTTTTTTGACTTATCAAGAAAAGAATGGCGGCTCCCAAGAGCAATCCTATAATAAATAATAATGCCTCGATCATATAAATGGAAAATTATAACTATTATCTATTAACTATTAATTATTAACTATTATCTATTTGTGTCTTTGGCCAATTTACTAAAAAAAGTTTCTCCCTGGCACGAGTAAATGCCGTATATAACCAGTGGATATAGTCGGGTGTGAGCATCTCATCACTCATATATCCCTGATCGAGATAGATATGTTCCCATTGTCCGCCTTGCGCCTTATGACAGGTAACGGCATAGGCATATTTCACCTGCACTGCATTGTAGTAATCATCCTCACGCAATGCTTTCATCCGTTCTTTCTTCTGAGAGAGATCGCCATAGTCTTCCATGATACGCTGATAGAGTTGTTCCTGCTGCTCTTTTGTAAGGGCAGGCGATTCTGCCGTCAGCGTATCGAGGTTCACTACCGTCTGCAACTCATAGTCATCATAGTCGGGAAAAGAAAGGGTCACATCCGCAAAGTGAAAACCGTACAATTCCCGGATATTCCTCACTCGTTCTACCTTCGCACGGTCACCATTGGCGATAAACGAGCCGATCTGTCCGAAACGCGGTTCTTCCCTGGTGTTACCCTCTTTGTCTGTAGGCTCTTCCTCTACAGGTGCTTCTGCAGATGACAGATAATGGTTTTTCACCACCATCAGCAAGTCACCCCTTGACAGTTCTTCCTCCCTGTCGAGAATCATTCCCCGTATTCCTTGGTTGTAGATGATGGCTCGCTTATTACTGCGCACGATTACCATGGTCTCATCAAGGCCCACTCTTTGATAACTGTTCGACAAGTATTCCACCAATTCGTTACCCATTACCACCTGGATATCGGCAAAACCATGGAATCGGATCAAGGGTAACTGTGTCAGTTCATCATGTGTGATCAACTGTCGTATACGTGTTGCATTGAAGAGGATGCCACTGTCGGTATGTTGTCGTAATACCTCATTCATGTCACACTCAAACACCTGCAAGCCATAGCGAGACAGATACGAGCCGATAAGTGCCGGCGACTCTTCCTCTCCCACCGGCGGCAACTGTGCTTTGTCACCCAAGAGCACCAGTCGGCAATTCCTTCCGTTATAGACATACTGCAACAGATCATCCAAAAGCCGACCACTGCCGAAGATGGACTCGCCCAGTCCAGAATTGGAAATCATCGAAGCCTCATCAACGAAAAACAACGTGTCTTGCTGCATGTTGTTATTCAGGTTGAAACGATCATCAATGGCAACGGAGCGCTGACGATAAATCTTTCTGTGAATCGTAAATGCCTCATGCCCACTGTTCAGGGCAAACACCTTAGCGGCACGCCCGGTAGGAGCCAGCAACACTACCTTCCGGCGCATGCGATGAAGCGTTCTCACGATAGCACTTGCCAACGTGGTCTTTCCCGTACCGGCACTTCCCCGCAGTATCATCACCGACTGTTGGTTGACAGAACCCATAAACTGTCGGAACACTGCCAAGGCATATTCCTGCTCTGTTGTCAGCGTCATACCGAGAGAAGTCTTTATCTGTTGTATTACCCCGTCTGTCATCATCATGCAAAAATACATTTTTTACTTCACAACAACAAAGAAACAAACAGTTTTCTTTCACAATTCTTTTACCTGTTATTGAGAATTCTTTACGTTTGGGAAAAGATTTAAACATAAAATCTTCTCTCATACTCAGTTTTTTTCGTACTTTTGCAAAAGTGAATGAAGAATCATCTGATGAAAGGTAATAAAACCAAGCATATCAACAATATCATCCTTGCACTGACAGCAGTGTTGCTGGCTCTCGTGTGTATCCATATTGTCTTGACTCCCATACGTTTCAGTAAGGAGCGGGCAATACGGGAACAAGCCGTGAAAAGCAGCCTGATCGCCATCAGACAAGCACAGGAGCGGTATTGCCAGCGTCACGGTGAATATGCCAATTCATTTACAAAACTGATTCAGGATGGGCTCCTACCCGACACTCTTCAGTATATCCCTTATGCCGGTCATGAACGTTATCAGATGGCAACAGGGATGTTTCAAACGAAATCAGGTAAGCAGATACCATTGATGGAATGTTCGGCCGATTACAGGGTTTTCCTGAAGGGGCTGAACAAGAGTGAGATAAGACGTATTACCGAGGAAGCTATCAGAGCGGGAAGATTCCCTGGAATGAAGATCGGCGACCTCACAACACCTAATGATAATGCAGGAAACTGGGAATAATAACATGCAAGAAAATGCACGGGTGATCACGATGAACCACCGTACACGACTGGTGATACGTATCAGTCGTCAGTCGTTGTCGTTTGCAGCGGTACAACCGGGAACAGAGACCACCTTCCTTTTTGAGCCCTATACGGTAAAGAGTGGTATCTCGATGGCTGCAAACCTCCGTGAGGCATTTCGTAATGTAGATCTGCTGGCACGCCAGTGGGATCGTGTGATGGTGGTCATAGACACCGAGGTGCTTCTCATCCCACTTGATGAATATCAGCAGGAAGATCAAGAAATCCTTTATCATCATGCTTTCACCCATCATCAGGGAGACAAGATCTTCTCCACGGTATTACCATCACTCAATGCCGTGATGCTGTATAGCTTAAACAAAGACATTCAGCAGGTGATAGAGGATCATTTCCCGGATGTGCGATATACCCATGTATGTGCATCGGTATGGAAGCATTTCCACCGCAGGAGTTTTACGGGCTCTAACCGAAAACTCTTCGGGTATTTCCACGACAAGCAACTGGATATCTTCTCCTTTGCACAGAATAGGTTTAGGTTTTACAACCGTTATGATACCAACAATCCGCAGGATGCCGTTTATTTCCTGTTGTATGTTTGGAAACAACTGGGAATGGACCAGCACAAAGATGAGTTATACCTTTGTGGCAACTTACCTGAAGAACCTACCCTTATTGAGAACCTGCAGAAATATCTGCGTAAGGCATATACGGTGAATCCCTCGGCAGAGTTCAACAGAGCACCGCTGACACAGGTGAAAGGTTTGCCTTATGATATGATCACCCTTTTCCTTAACCGATAACCATTCCCTATGCGAATCATCACAGGTATTTACAAAGGGCGACGTTTTGATATCCCCCACACCTTCAAGGCAAGACCCACCACAGACTTTGCCAAAGAGAATATCTTCAATGTGCTGAACAGTTATATTGACTTTGAAGATGCCACAGCCCTGGATCTCTTCGCCGGCACTGGGAGCATCTCACTGGAGTTGTTGTCGAGAGGCTGTCGACAGGTGGTGAGCATTGAGAAAGACCGTGACCATCATGCGTTTATCCGTCAGTGTATCCAGAAGTTGGGAGCCGACAACAGTGTAGTGATACGTGGTGATGTCTTCAGGTATATCAAGAGTTGTTCACAGAAATACGATTTTGTCTTTGCAGACCCTCCCTATCAGTTGGCGGAACTGCCACAGATTCCGGATCTTATTTTTGAGAAAGAGTTACTCAGCGAGGAAGGTATCTTTGTATTTGAACATGGGGCACAGTATGATTTCAGTGAACATCCCCACTTTGTGGAACATCGGAAATATGGCTCGGTAAACTTCACTCTTTTTAAGTGAAGAGTGAAAAGTGAAAAGTGAAGAATCCTTAGCTATCCCCCCCGATCCTACTATAATAATGGTGAGAAGAGTCGGATGACACTCTCCCACAACCGTTTGAAGAAAGAGCGACGCTCATTGACGGTATTCTCATCCAGTAACCTGCAATACTGCGCGTCTTCCAAGAATACCGCTTTCATCCGCTGAGCCACCTCTGCATCGTAGATAAACGCATTCCCCTCGAAATTATTTTCAAAACTGCGGAAATCAATATTCGTTGAGCCACAGGTAGAGAGCATGTCATCGCTCACCAGCAACTTACTGTGATTGAACCCTTCCTGATAGAGCAGCACCTTCACACCTGCTTCCAGTATCTCTTCCAGATAACTCTTACTGGCCCACTCCACCAGACGGGCATCAGTCTTGGCAGGAATCATCAGTTGCACATCAACACCACCTAAAGCAGCTGTCTTCATGGCAAAGAGCACCGGTTCGGTAGGAAGGAAATATGGTGTCTCGATATACACATATTTCTTGGCTTGCAAGAGGATGCGCACATACCCCTGCATGATATCCGGCCAAGGGGATATCGGACTACTGGTAACGATCTGTATCAGACAGTCGTTTTTCTTCGTTTCATCATACTCCGGATAATACCGCCGACTGGAGATCAGTGTACGATCGACGAAATACCAGTCAACCAGGAATGCGCGTTGGATACCATATACCGAACCGCCCCGGATACGCAGATGGGTGTCACGCCAACGGATATACTTATAGATAAATCCCTGTGCAGACAGTTTCAACGGTATTCGCTTTGTCTTTCCCTGAATATACCGCGTGGCGATGTTCATACCGCCGATATATCCTACCAATCCATCGATGATACAGATCTTTCTGTGATTGCGGTAGTTAACCTTTCCCGTAAAGGCAGGAAACTTAACGGGCATGAAGGCATGGACTTCTATCCCTTCGTCACGCATACGCTCGAAGAAAGCATGACTGACAGTCCAGCACCCCACAGCATCATAAATAACACGCACTTCCACACCCTCCTTGGCCTTTGCTATCAGGGCATCCGCCACCATATATCCCAAAGCATCATCATTGAAGATATAGGTGTCGAGATGGATATGTTTCTTTGCCTTGCTGATGTCCTGCAAGAGGGCATGGAAGAAATGATAACCGTCGGTGAAGATATCCACTTGGTTATCCTTAAAAGGCAATGCCCAGCTCTGGGCTGTAAAGAGCTTTATCA
Source organism: Prevotella sp. (assembly GCA_017550455.1). Taxonomy (GTDB): domain Bacteria; phylum Bacteroidota; class Bacteroidia; order Bacteroidales; family Bacteroidaceae; genus Prevotella. The sequence goes on along the minus strand of JAFZPF010000161.1, from coordinate 2,963 downwards.
GGGAGTCGTACTCCTCCGGCAGATGAAGGTTCTCTTGTTCGGCAAACTCCAGCATGGAACGTTTTGTGAGCTGATCCATACTGTTTTGTGAGATCAGCCTCTCTTTACGGGTGTTCTGTCCGAAGAAGAAATAAAGGATAATACCGATGACGGGCAGGAAGATAAGCACCAGCAACCATGCCATGGTCTTGGCCGGCTGACGTTTGTCCAACACCACGGTGAGCATGGTGACGATGACAGCCACGACATAGACAAGCAATATGAGCCAGTGGATATAGATCATCTGCGATTATTTTATGCCCGTAATCTTATGTGTCTGCAATGATAAGCGCCATTGTGGATGCCTCTTAATATACTCCACACATGCCGCCACGATCCTCTTGTTTTCCTCTGCATCCCCCGTGTCACAAGGTTGCAGGAAGTAATGCTCCGCACTTATCTGCTGCCTGAGATGCTCAAGCACCGTCTCAGGCTGTTGCTGAAACACCACTTTCAGTTCGTTACACCAGGTTACCACAACATGCTCTTTAGGGGATACCGTACTCCAGTCGAGTGTTTCCGGCCACTGACGTGTACCATTTGTCTCCATGGCCACCATATAACCATGCTCATGAAACAATGCGAGCAGAGCATCATCCACCTGTAAGGTGGGTTCGCCACCCGTAAGAACGACAAAACGACCGGGGTAGTCTTTGATTCGGTGGATGATCTCTTCACCGGTCATCTCACGATAAGCAGTAAAATCAGTATCGCAGAATGAACAACGGAGATTACAACCGGAAAAGCGAACGAAGACAGCAGCCTTACCCGTATGGAATCCCTCTCCCTGCAGGGAGTAAAAGATCTCATTCACGCGGTAGTGCCTGATATCATTCTTGCTGTTCATACTGTTGCTTTTATTCATCAACCTCATAGCTTGCCATATTCCCCTCACTCTCCTGCACATCGGCACGATAACAGTTCGGGATCTGTTCTGTCAGCCAGCGGGCGATATTCTCTGCCGTAGGCTGACAAGGCAGTACATCATTGAGTAGTTTGTGATCCAACTGCCCCTTCACCAGTCTCTTAATACGGGTGAAATCGACGACCATCCCATTACGGTCGAGTTCTTTCGACTTACAGTAGATCGTTATTACCCAGTTGTGCCCATGCAGGTTATTGCACTTACTCTCATAATCCAACTGCAGTCGGTGAGCGGCAGATATCTCTAATGTTTTCTTTACGTAATACATAATACCTTTTTTAATGGTGGTGGGTGAACACCTTATTATTTATATCTAATTGAAAATTATCCTTTACGATGCAATGATATCGTTGCGTCCTAACTTCCGAGCCATTTTGTTACGTAGCATCTGCATATCATTAATCTGCGTGATCAGTTCTTTCATCTCCTCTGAAGACAAACCGGGTTGGAGCAGTTTTGCACGTAACTTCTTCAATTGTTCCACCACATAATTGAAACGGAAATCCAATACCAGGTGTTCCAACCTTATGCGGGTATCACCCTCCTCCGGCGTCTTCTGCAGGCTCTTGCTGATCTGTACCCTATCGGTCGTGAGTTGGGCTGCCAGCATACTGATCTCCACATCAGGATGACGTGTGAAGTAATCAGCAGCCTTAAAGCCTTCGTCACGGGAATGTTCCACGGCTTCCCTGAGAACACGGTTGTAAAGTGGGTTATGAAAAGAGAGGTTGTCAGAACCAAGATCATAATCCACATACTCTGCCGCATTCATATCGATTTGTCCGCCATCATCTGTCTCCACGTTTTCAAAGATGATCTCCTCACCATGACGGATAATCATTTGGATAATCATCGTCTCTATCTGGTCACCCTGCTGGTTGACGGTAGCCATGGTAAGAGGCGGTTGCTGTACCGGTATGCGCTGGACTGCAGCAGATACGGTTGTTTGTGGAGCGGCTGCCGGTGACTGACCGCGGTTTTGATTACTGTCCCTGTTCTGGCGGATCATCTTATTCATCGTTGAGATGAGCGTTGCCTCATTCAGTCCCAAACGGTAGGCACAGTCAGTGACGTAGGTGGCACGTACGATCTGATCGGGTATCAGCGACAGACTCTTGATGATAGAGTTGATGGCTTCCGACCTTTTGATAGGGTCGGTAACGCCCTTTAACAGGAAGTCGCACTTGAAATGGATACAGTCGGTCTGGTGCTCCTCGATATATTGCTTGAAATCGGCTGCCGTATGCTTACGGGCAAAACTGTCGGGGTCCTCACCTTCGGGAAGGAACAGCAGTTTGAGGTTGATACCCTCCGGAAGCATCATGTCGATACGTTCCATAGCTGCATGCTTGCCGGCATCATCATTATCATAGATAAGGATGATATTATTCGTAAAACGACGGAGTGTACGTGTCTGATGAACACTGAAAGCGGTTCCCGAACCAGCCACAACATTCTCGATACCACACTGATGCATGGCAATCACATCCGTCTGCCCTTCCACGATGAAGACACATCCTTCCTTATAGATCGCTTTCTTTGCCTGATAAATGCCGTATAACTCCCTGTCCTTATGATAAAGGGTGGATGCAGGGGAGTTGACATATTTCTGTTGTACACCCTTCGTCGCCTGGTCAAGCTTTCGGGCATTGAATCCCACAACCTTACCATTCAGTCCTATCCAGGGAAAAACCACCCTGCCGGCAAAACGGTCGATCAGTTGACCGTCACGCTCCCGTTTGTAACAGATACCGGTGCCCACTCCTGTATTCTCATCCGTCAACAGGTATTTCTCCTTGTATCCTTCTTTGAGCAAGAGATTTGGAAGTGTCTCACCCTGAGAGAGGTCATAGCCTAACCGGAATTTCTTGATGGTATCATCACGGAACCCTCTGCTTCGCAGATACTGCATGCCGATAGCCAGTCCGTCAACATGATTATGGAGGATATCCTCGAAATATTTGGCAACACGCTCATTGACGATGTACATACTCTCACG
>JAFZPF010000160.1 GCA_017550455.1 Prevotella sp. | reverse complement strand
TTAGGGTTTAGAGTATATAGAGATGAATGCCTCGAAGAGGCGACAAATCATCCCAGGGCCGCCCTGGAATAAAATTAAGAATATGAACAAGAAATATATCTTTGAGACAAGGATGCAGGTACGCGACTATGAGTGCGACATTGAGGGCATCGTCAACAATGCCAATTACCTGCATTATACAGAGCACACCCGTCATCTGTTTTTGAAACAGTGCGGACTGAGCTTTGCCGAGATGCACAGGAAAGGAATCGATGCGGTGGTAGCTCGGATGACCTTACAGTTCAAGACACCGCTGCAATGCGATGACGAGTTCTATTCCCGACTGTATCTGGAGAAAGAAGGCATCAAGTATGTCTTCTACCAGGATATCTACCGCGCCAGCGACGAGAAACTATCTTTCAGGGGGAAGATCGAACTGGTTTGTCTGATTAACGGACGACTGGGAAGGAGCGAGGAGTATGACAAGGCTTTTGAGAAATATCTTCAACCATGAACATGCAGGAAATACTGAACATCCTTGCCCTTACGCACATCAACTACTTCCATCTGGCCGGATTACGACAGTTGTACGACCAACTGGGCAGTGCCACCGCAGTGATCGAGAATCGTCATCACCTGCGGGATATCATCCCAGATGCCTCACCACGGTTGATAGAAGGACTGAAGGGTGTCGATGAAGCCTTAAAGAGAGCAGAGACAGAGTTGGAGTATGACATGAAGAACGATATTCTTCCCATCCCACTTCACGACAGTAACTATCCACAACGACTCAAAGAATGTGATGATGCACCGCTCCTGCTCTTCTATAAAGGGAATGCACCGCTGAATGCCAAGCGAGTCATCAGTATTGTCGGCACACGTCGTTGCACCACTTACGGGCAGGACCTGATCCAACGGTTTGTCCAGGAATTACGTCAGCAATGTCCTCAGGCGCTTATCGTCAGTGGCATGGCTTACGGAGTGGATATCACGGCACATCGGGCAGCCCTTCAGAATGGTTATGATACCATTGCGGTGTTGGCACACGGCCTCGATTATCTCTATCCGCCACGACATAAGTCCACAGCAGATGCGATGCTTCATCAAGGAGGATTACTGACGGAGTTCTTCACCATGACAAATGCCGACAAGGTGAATTTCGTCAGACGCAACAGAATCGTTGCAGGAATGGCCGACTGCACAATCCTTGTGGAGAGTGCTGCCCATGGTGGTGGTATGATTACCGCACGGTTGTCACGTGACTATAACCGTGAGACCTTCGCCTTCCCAGGAGCTGTGGGAGCAACATACTCAGAAGGTTGTAACAAACTGATCAGGGAACATGTGGCATCGCTTATCACGAATGCACACGACTTTGTCGAGGCCATGGGATGGCAGGATGATGTACAACTGCAGCAGGCACAACATGCGGGTATCGAGCGACAGCTTTTCCCGAACCTCACCACGGAGGAACAACAGGTGGTCTCTGCGCTTGCTTCCGATAATGATCAGCAGATCAACCGTCTTACAGTCACCTCCAACACCCCTATCTCCCGACTCTCCGCCCTCCTCTTCGAACTGGAGATGAAAGGAATCATCCGTTCGATGGTCGGTGGGAAGTACCATCTTATTAAGTGAAGAATGAAGAGTGAAGAGTGAAGAATAATATCTCATCTTTCGCAAGTTCTGTTAAAAGGGAGTTAAAAGGGAGTTAAAGGGGAGTTAAAGGGGAGTTAAAGGGGAGTTAAAGTGACAAATGTTCTGCTTGTGATAGTATCTCCCCATCATTTTTCGAAGTGTAATGTCCTTTTTACTTCCGCCGCTGCAAGCGGCTAACTTCTAAGCGAAGCGATAACTCCCTTTTAATGTCTAACGAAGTTGAGCTTGCGAAACTTAAATAATAACAAAAATGAATATAGGAAATATAATATTTGAAGACCGTCCGCTCTTCCTCGCGCCGATGGAAGACGTGACTGATATTGGGTTCCGTAAGTTGTGTAAACGCTTCGGCGCATCCATGGTATATACAGAGTTTGTTTCTGCCGAAGCCCTCGTCCGGTCAGTAAAGAGCACTGTCAACAAACTGACAATTGCCGATGAGGAGCGCCCTGTGGGTATTCAGATATATGGTCGGGATGTCCCACAGATGGTAGAGGCAGCAAAGATCGTGGAATCCGAAGCCCATCCCGATGTCATCGATCTTAACTTCGGTTGTCCGGTGAAGAAGGTAGCTGGCAAAGGTGCTGGTGCCGGCATGCTGCAAAACATTCCCTTACTGTTGGATATCACCCGTGATGTGGTGAAAGCCGTCAATACCCCCGTAACCGTAAAAACGCGTTTGGGTTGGAATAAAGAACAACTGATTATCACACAATTGGCAGAACAGTTGCAAGACTGTGGTATTCAGGCCCTCACCATCCATGGCCGCACTCGTTCACAGATGTACACCGGTGAAGCCGACTGGACACTGATCGGGGAAGTGAAAAACAATCCGCGCATCACCATACCGATTATCGGCAATGGTGATATCACCACACCAGAACAGGCTCGTCTGGCTTTCGAACGCTATGGTGTCGATGCCGTGATGATCGGCAGGGCCACCTTCGGTCGACCCTGGATCTTCAAAGAGATACGTGATTATCTTGACGGAAAACCTGTCGACCCCGCCTTAGACATCAACTATAAGATTGACATCCTGAAAGAGCAATTAGAAATCAATCTAAAGCATATTGCTGAAGAACATGGACCGGATGATCCCCGTAACGAACTGCGGGCTATCCTTCATACCCGCAGACACCTCGCAGCAAGTCCGATCTTCAAGGGAATACCCGACTTCCGCAAGACACGCATCGCCCTGTTGCGTGCAGAGACCCAAGAAGAGTTAATCGAAATCTTAGAGAATATCCGAACGATGTTAGTTAATGGAAATAATATAGGATTTGACATATGACGCTGAAAGCGTCAACGCTCAGTAGCCGCAGGTCATCGACCTGCGGAGAACGTATCAATAATAAATAAGCACGCTGAAGGCGTGCCCCATCTTTAACTAATTATTATGGCATACACAAAATTAATCTATCACATTGTCTTCCGACCTCATAATAACGCACTTGTTATTACTGAGAAATATGAACGTGACCTTTACATGTATATTTATGGTTTTTGCAGGAACCGCCAATACGTATTATACAGAATTAAAGGTATGCCCGATCATATCCATATACTCATTGGGCTACCGGCAACAATTAGCGTCGCGTCATTTGTTCATGATCTTAAAATTTCCTGCGGAAACTATATGCGCAACAACGTAGAAAAATACCCAAGGTTTGAATCCTGGGAACGAAGCTACGGCGCCTTTACCTGTAGTGAAATAGAAAAAGAAAAGGTTATTCATTACATCACAAACCAAAAGGAACATCACAAAAAGATTTCAACACATGATGAAATAGTTTCTATTCTGAAGACACTCCATATTGACTATGATGAACGATACATTTGATTGATATTGCTGGGCGACCCCTTTGGGGTCGATTGTATGATATATCCACAAACCGTAGGTCGTTCCGACCCACGGCTATTGAGCGGTAACCGCGTTGCGGTTATGCAGCGATTAAGTACATACCCATGCCAAATACTATATTATTGCCTAATTAATAGATAATAATTAATAGTTAGTCAACATACAATGTGTTGCCACTGCGTGTCACATGGATGCGATGCAAGGAATTAAGACGACTGATCACCGCATCCAAACCATTCTTACGCTCGGCAAAGAAACGCATCTTCAACTGCATAATATCGGTATTTCGGAACTCCACCGTCATATTATACATCAATCCGATCTTGCGCATGATATCCTGCAACTCTGCCTGGTCATAAAACAGATATCCCTCTGCCCAATAAGAATAAGGTGTGGTGTCAACCTGTGACAATGGTGAGAACCCATCCTCCTTTGCCACGGTTTGCATACCTGGTTCCAACACCACCTTGTTGTTCTGTTTTTTGTTCTTTACCTGTACACGACCCTTCACCAACGTGATGACCGTAGAAGAACCGTCACGCGTATCCACATTAAACTCCGTTCCTAAGACTGTAGTCTCCGTCAGATCGGTCATAACGATAAAAGGACGTTTGCTGTCGTGTACCACATTAAAATATGCCTCACCCTCCAACTTCACCACACGCTCAGTAGAAGTAAACGCTACGGGAAAAGCAAGTCGGCTGCCCGGATGCAAGCTGATGACACTCCCATCTGAGAGGGTGATATCCGATGATTGTCCCGCAGGAACCCTCAAGGCAACTTTCTCAGTAGGATCAACATGAGACAATATCTCCCGATAATCATTCATGGTGATCTTCTGCTCCGATTCCTGTTCTTTCTTCGTCAGCGTCATCTGCTCCTTACCCACGATCATCTCTACCTTCTGACTACCTTCTGTAGATGCCGTATAGACTCGTCCTTGCGGGACATCCACATCATTCTTCTGGAAAAAGACAAAGAAGAAAGCAATAGCAGCGGCAACAGCGGCAAGGGGCAACAACCAACGGAAAAACGTCTTTCCAAAGGAGTGCTCCTCTTCCTCCTTCTCCTGGAACATCGCCACACGTTCTTCCTTCATGATCGGGTGCTCATGAAGATATAAGTCTCCCTTAAGAGCCAACAACTCACGACAAAGCCGACGAAGTTCACTATTAGCTCGCAAAGCTTCCATCTGCTCGTCAGTGATATCAGGCAACTGATCCATGATTTCAAGTGCCTGTTGTTGTAGTTCTTCTCTTATATCTTCCATTTGCTTTAGCTCTTCTATTAATAATAACGACGGAGAAATAAAACAGGTTACGCTTTGCGGATAGAATCTTTCAGCGTGCGGATAATTTTCAAGGCCCTCACCATATGTTTCTTCACTGTAGCCACGGTGATACCCATCTCTTCAGCGACCTCCCTGTATTTCTTCTCTTCGAGATAACAAGCCACGAGGATCTCACGGGTAGGAGGAGAAGGCAGCGTCTCTAATACTCTATCTATCAGTAGTTTGTTGTAATTATCATTCTCATATTCCTGCTCCTCAACATACTCCGTCATCAACAACTCTGTGAAAGCCACATATTTCTCCTGTCTTTTCTGACGACGTAAAGCATCGATGCTCCTGTTCCTGACAACTGTGAAAAGGTAAGCCGCAACATTGTCCATCGGTTTCTGCGAGAGATGAAGCCACAGTTTTTCAAATGCCCCTGATACGATATCATAGCATTCCTCCTCGTCTCTCACAAACTGAAAGGCGAAACGGAAGAGTTGCTCGTAATAATTCCGATATAGCGTATCGAAATGGATATCAGGAACGTTTTCCCTACTCATCACTTTTATTCTTATTCCTTTTCAACAATAGCGTGTACTGATACGAATCATCTGACAGCCTCAACAGACATGCTAGCCGAATGCAAATGTAATGTTTTATCATTAAATCACAAAGATATTTTGAAAAAAACAAGAATATCGTAACCTGTTTTCTTTTGCCAGCGTTGATTTAATAGAGAAAGAATGTGATCTTTATGAGTTTATATGATTTTAACCTATATATAATTGTTATGCAAAGAACTCGAATACTAATGTTGCTCATGCTGTTTTGTGCATTGCCTTTTGCTGCACATGCACAAAACAATGATGGTAAGCTGACGATGACTTTCAAAAACGAGCCACTTGCTAATGTATTGGTTCGACTGGAAAACTCATCCAGCTACAGGTTCTTGTTTATCTATGAGGATGTTACTCCTTATAAAGTAAACGGGAAAGTGACTAACGCTGCCTTCTTTGACGTGGTGAAGTATGTTCTTCGTGACACGCCACTGGAGTATTCTGTTGATGGAAAGTTCGTAAATATCAATCCGAAAGGACAAAAAGGGAAAACTGCCGCTAATCAACAGAAACAATCAGTAAACGGGCGTGTGACAGACAAAAATGGAGAACCGGTGATTGGCGCCCAGTTGCGTATACCGGGGACAAACGTTGTGGCAGTAACAGACATGGACGGTCGGTTCACACTCGATCATCCGCTATCTGGAAATGAACAGGTACAGGTATCGTATGTAGGTATGAAGTCGATACTTGTACCCATTAAGGATGTTTCCCGCATCGTGATGGACGAAGATGCCCAGATGCTGCAGGATGTGGTGGTGACAGGTATCTTCCGCAAGGCACGTGAGAGCTATACCGGTTCTGTCAGTACCATTGAGAAAGAACAGTTGGAGCAGTTCCGTGGTCAGAACCTCTTGCAGACCCTGAAGAATGTGGATGCGAGCATTAATTTCTCTATCGACAATCTCAACGGTTCTAACCCTAACAACCTGCCGAACATCAATATCCGTGGTAACTCCAGTCTGCCGTTGAGCGTGGAGGAGTTCAATGCCGGTGAGGCCAGCAACCCTAACACGCCGCTGATCATCATGGACGGTTTTGAGATCTCCCTCACGAAATTGATGGACTACAACGATGAGGAGATCGAGAGTATCAATATCCTGAAAGATGCCGCTGCCACAGCTATCTACGGTTCGCGTGGTGCAAACGGTGTTATTGTCGTGGTATCAAGACAGCCGGAAGCAGGAAAGCTGAAGGTGAATTTTGAGGCCGGTCTGACATTGGAAGTTCCCGACCTGACCAGCTACCATCTGCTGAATGCAGCTGATAAACTGGAGCTGGAGCGTAAAGCAGGTATCTACAACAGGCCCTATGAGATGAATATCAATATCAGTTCCTTCGACTTGAACTTCTTCAATCTCTACAATGACCGTCTTCACGATATCATGGAAGGCCTTGATGTGGACTGGCTGGCAAAGCCTTTGCGTACCGGTGTAGGACAACGCTACAACCTCCGACTGGAGGGCGGTAGCAAAGAATTCCGCTGGAGTGCCGATGCACAGTACAAGGATACGGAAGGTGCGATGAAAGGCAGTAAACGTCAGGTATTTAATGGTGGCATCACCTTATTATATAAATATAAGAACCTGACTTTCCGTAATTATACCGCAGTAGGCATTAACGGTTCAAATGAGAGTCCCTACGGCACTTTCAGTGATTACGTGAAGCAGCAACCCTATAACTCTCCTTACGACAGGGAGGATGTGATACGTAAGACATTCCCTATTTTCTACAACTATCCGGACATTATCGAGAATCCGCTCTACAGAGCTTTATTGGGCGGTTTTGACAAGAGTAACTATCTGGAGTTGACTAACAACTTTGCCGTTGACTGGAACATCCTGCCCGAACTGACATTGCGCGGACAGTTCGGTATCACCAGGCACGATGCAGAATACGACTATTTCCGCACGGCCGATGATCCTTACTATGAGCGAGAGGATGTCAAAGACTTATACAGTAGCGGTGACGGTTTCGCACGACGAGGTTACTACCGTTATACCAACGGCAAAACACTGTCGTACAATGCTGACGTGACGCTCAGTTACAACAAGGTATTCCAGGAAGTCCATTCCCTTTATGTGGGTGCTAACTGGTCGATGCGCCAAAGTAACTATGATGACTTTACCAATGCCTACGAGGGTATCACCAATGCCAGTCAGGCGAAGATCGGTAATGCCCGTATGTATGCCCAGAACGAAATACCTTACGGAAGCAATACCAAGAGCCGTTCGTTCGGTCTGACAGGGAACATTAACTATACCTATGGCGGTAAATACTATGTGGATCTCTCCTATCGTATGGATGGTAACTCCACCTACGGAAGCAGGAAAAAATACAGTTCTTTCTACAGTGGCGGTATCGGATGGAACCTGCATAACGAAGCCTTCCTCAAAGGAAACGAGACCATCAACATGCTCCGTCTGAAAGCCAGCTATGGTGAGACAGGTGCTGCTACAGGTGCCTTACAGACAGATGCCTATACATATTACGACTATACCACCAACAACCGTTATATGGCAAGGTCGGGAGCCATCCTCGGAGGATTCGGAAACCCGGACCTGACCTGGCAGCTCACCAAGGAGTTCAACATCGGCACAGAGTTCGGTCTCTGGGACAACCGTGTACGTGGAACCTTCGAGTATTATATCAAGAACACGAACAATCTGTTGTCTTCGATGGATATTCCACTCTCCATGGGATTCTCCTCCTACCGTGCTAATGTCGGTGAGGTGAAGAACAATGGTTGGGAGGCATCTCTTCAGGCTTATGTTATCCGTGACCGTGCCCGTCAGTTTAATTGGTTGATCGGTGGACAGTTGGTATATAACAAGAACAAGATTACCAAACTTTCGGATGCCATCAAGGCCCAGACCGAGGCATACATGCTCTCGGATGCCATGAAGGAGAATCAGGAGACAGGCAGCGGTATCCAGAACCTGTTCTATGAGGGTTATCCCCAGAACTCCATCTATGCCGTTCGCTCCTTAGGTATCGACCCAGGCTCCGGTGAAGAGATTTATCTCGACCGCGATGGAAACATCACAGATGTGTGGAAGGAGTCGAACAAAGTATATTGCGGAACGACAGATCCGAAATACCGTGGTAACCTGAATACGATGCTGCAGTGGAAGAACCTGACATTCAACGCATCCTTCGGATACTACTGGGGCGGGCAGATGTACAACGCGACGCTTCGTGACCGTGTAGAGGTGACATTAACCACCATTACCCGTCAGAACGTGGACGAGCGTGTGTTTACCAGCCGTTGGTTTGAGGTCGGCGACATGGTCTTCTTCAAGAAACTGAATGACAAGAGTACGAAGGCCACCAGCCGCTATGTGATGGACAATAACGTATTAGAGCTCCAGAGTGTCAGCCTGCAGTACAAGCTGCACAACGCTTATCTAGAGAATACGTTTAAGCTTCAGAGTATTATCTTTGGAATTAATGCTAACAGTCTGTTCCACTGGGGCAGCATCAGGATGGAGCGCGGTACAAGTTATCCGTTCGCACGTAACATCCAGGCAAGTGTGAAACTGTTGTTTTAATTGATAATTGATAATTGATAATTGATAATTGAAAATTGGAAATTATGAATACGATATATATTTATAAGAAATGTGGCTGGTTGCTTCCTGCTATTCTTCTCACACTTACACTGAGCACGTTCACTTCTTGTGACGACTGGCTTGACGTAAAAGGTGAGAATATCGTGAAGGAACAAGATCAGTACACGGAATACCGTGGTTTCCGCGATGCGCTGGATGGTTGTTACATGACCATGGCCAGTCGCAATATCTACGGTGAGAAAATGACGATGACAGACATTGAGAACCTTGCGTGCCTCTGGTATGTCGGAACCTTGGTCGGAAGTAATAACTGGACTATGGTGTATCTTAATGAGCATGATTATAACCAGGATTATTCGCAAGCTGCCATCAAGACCATGTATGGAGGACTGTTCAAGACCATCTCTTCTGCCAATGTGCTGATGGCGAACTTGGAGGAGAATGCCGCCAACGTGGGTGATGAAAGAGCCCGGAAAGTAATGTTAGGTGAGACTTATGCCATCCGTGCCTATTGTCAGTTGGATGTGCTCCGTCTGTTCGGACAACTGCCGCAGGGTGGGACGAAACAGGTGAAACTGCCTTATTCTTACACCAAGGAAATCAGTGAGATGCCGCAGTATTTCGATTTCAACGCATATGTGGCCAACCTGAAAAGTGATTTGGAAAAGGCTGAGAGTCTGCTGAAGGACAATGATCCTATCATGGATTATTCATACAGTTACTTAAATAGTGCACCAGACGGAGTAAATGAGTTGTATTATTACCGCCAGTCACGATTGAACTACTGGGCCGTCCGAGCACTCTATGCCCGTATGGCACTTTATACCGGTGACAATGCCACCGCTCATTCCATCGCTATGGAGATTATCAACGCCAAGCGTGCCGGAACAGAGACACCCGTTATCACCCTCAGTGGAGATACAGATCTCAAAGGCGGTTTCTACGGATTACCTTCAGAGTGTCTGTTCTACCTCAGCAAGTATGACATCAATGATTATGCCACCCAACTGTTGGTCGGCGGACAAGCCTCGGACATCTTCACGGGAGGATTCATGAATCCCGGCAAATATGGCCTTCGCGAAGACCGGTTGGAGGAGTTGTATGCCAGCATCCCCGGAGCCACCGCATCGCACAACCGATATCTGTATGAGTGGAACCGTACCATCATGAACTCCATCAGCGAGGTAACACCGGCATTGAAGAAATACTGGTATGATCCATACAGGGTATCCACGAACACGCTCATGACTAAATCCCAAATCATCCCGATGATCCGTTTGTCGGAGATGTATCTGATAGCTATCGAGACATCTAATTCTTTAGCTGAGGCTCAACAACTCTACGATACATATATGACATCATGTGAGTTTAAACTCTATGAGCCATTCGCCTCGTTGGAACTGGCACGTGCAGAGATGGTGAATGAGTATCGCCGTGAGTTCTTTGGTGAAGGTCAAATGTTCTATGTCTATAAGCGCAGGGGCATCATGGATATGATGTGGTCTCCGAAAGAGGTTACAGAAGATACTTATCTCGTGCCACTGCCCGCTACGGAATATGATCCAGTGTTGATCAGAAAGTAATTGAAATACGAAGCATTTTGAGATTTTAAAATCGAGAAATTATGAAAAAGTTTATTTATTATATACTCTGCTCTTGCTGCGCAATAGGTGCTCTCACCAGTTGTGAGAAAGACTTGGAAGTGTATGACACAGACACCTGTTGGCTGAACTTCTATTATGACATATTGGGTCGCTACCAGTATGAGGAAAAAATGTCAAAGACAAGCTATTCATTTGTTTATGGATCCTCCGACCGTCAGAGAGATACGGTATGGTTGGAGATGAAGGCGATAGGTAAGGTGTATGACCACGATCGTGCCATTCAATTAGAGCAGGTGCCGACCGATGGTGTCCAGGCTGTTGCCGGTAAGCATTTTGTAGCCTTCAACGATCCGTCGGTGGCTCATCTTTACGTCATGCCCGCCGGTAAGTCACAGACCAAGATTCCTATCATCGTCCTGCGTGACCCCTCTCTGAAAAACGAAATAGTAAATCTGAAACTTGAGATCAGGGCAAACGAGAACTTCGTGCCCGGATATCCTGAATACAGTTATCGTTATCTGTCTATTACAGACATGCTGAGTGAGCCGAGCTATTGGAATCATGTCTTCCCTTATCCCGGTTATGCGGAATTCGGCTATACCTTATGTTTCGCAGATGATTACTTCGGCCCTTATGGCGTAGTGAAACACCAGTTCCTCATCGATCACACAGGTCTTAAGTTTGATGATGAATTCATCTATAAGACGATGATAGAGGATCTGAATGACGACTATCTCAGCTATCTGGTGAAGAAAATGAGGAAGGTGCTGGCAGAGGTTAATGCAGAGCGTCAGGCACAAGGGCTTGATGTCTTGAAAGAAGCTGACGGTACAGAAGTATCCTTTTGATTAGTATAGAACAATAATTATTAAATGAGAAAAAGATGAAACATTATAATGATTATAAGATAAGGCTGAATGCATTCTCGGTGTTGCCGATTCTCTTCTTCTCTTTCCTCTTCATGTCGTGCTACAGCGATGACAGCACCACATGGGAAAAGGAAGTGGGTACGATTGCCATCAGTGGAATGGATTCGAGATATACCCGCACATCATTAGTGGGGGAACACCTTGTTATCAATCCAACGGTGGATACCGGCTATAGCGACAGTGAGCTGGAGTATAGCTGGGTGCTTGTCAACGGGAAAACCGGTACAAAAGATGAGCATGGCAAGACAATAGAGCCAGACACTATCTGCAGGGAGAAAAACCTCGACTATGAGATAAACCTGGCCCCTGGTGACTATCAGGTACGTCTCTATATACGTTCCAAGACAAACAACTATACGGCAACATCGTTTGCTGTCCTCGTCGTTCAGACAGAACTCTCACAGGGTTTCTATATCCTGAAAGAGAATGCGGAGGGAAATACGGAGTTGGACATGGTGAATGAGAAATATATCTTCAACCTGGATGAAGAGGTAAAGGTTTCTGAAGACCTGTTGGAGAAGATAAAGGGTCAGTCCATGAAGGGCAAGCCACTGAATCTCTGTCCACACTATAACATGCCGTATGTTGAGGAGACATCCCTGAAGCCTACCACCTGTGCCAGTCTGACTGTCTCTTCGGAAGCTAATGAGTTCTATGTGCTGAGGACTACCGACCTGGCTACCGTCTTCGACCGGAACACGCTGTTCTTTGAACCGGCTCCTGCTGATGAGGTGGCTCTCGGAATGCATCCTGACCTGATGAGCCAAACGATCTTGATCACGACGAAGGGTGTTTATGCTAATTCAGGTTCGGGATCAACAGGAATCATGGGTATGCCCAAGTTTGAAGGCAGTTTCTCTACCTATTATTATTATGACCCTGCCTCTTACGGTGGTGGAGGCTTGTGGGATAGTAGTTCCCACAGCATCGTCTGGGCAGACCGCAGCCAGAAGCGTAGTCTCGTTTCCGATGTAACAAGTAATCTTACCTCATACGACTGCTTGTATTGCGGATATAGTCAGTTGTCGAATACAGCATCGAATTCCGAAGGTAAGTTCATCTTACGTGACCGTAATACCGGTGAGCGTCATCTGTATATGATTAAAGGAACACTCTCTGGTAAGAGCCTTACCAAGAGTGCCGTGTTTGCTACCGGTTCACACATGTCTAAGACAGACTTCTATGCTACCAACTGCCGGACGGCTGCCTATATCTATTGTATCGATGGCGGTAAGATCTATGCCTGTGTGACAAACAGTGAAAACCTGGATGAGGTAGAAATAACCCCGCTGGGCATACCATCCGGTGAGACCATCAACTATCTTGTCAATCAGTTCTGGTATTCACGTTTAGGTATCGGCACACAGTTCAACTACCTAATTGTGGGAACACAAAGTGGAAACACCTATAAGCTGTACTTCTACGAGATGGTTGGTGGTGCTCCGAGCGGTGCTCCTTTCAAGATAGTGCAGGGAACAGGAAAGGTGAAGATGGTACGCTATGTCGGACCGAATTACCGTAATACCGACCTCTCTCAGCGTTATTGTTACTCCATGACAAATTGATGTTTCCGATCCTACTCTCATCCCTCCCCCTCACAGGGGAGGGGTGGTTTTGAACGATAACCATGAGACTATCAATAATCATTAACAGACCATCATGATGAGAAAAATCTGTTTATTGTTACTGACAATGCTCGCCTTGTCTGTCCAGGCACAGAGAAATTATATAAGAATCAATGTGTCAGGTGTTCAAGGAACGGATTCTTTGTCTGTGACGGAACTTGATGGACATTTCCGTACCACTCCCTTGGGAAAGATTCCATGGAAAGAAGGCAAAACAACCATCTTCCCCATTAACGACAACGTGGTAAAACATCTGGTATTCCGTCCTTACTACCCAGACAAAAATAATCCCGGTAACAGAAAATACATCTTTGTTTACACTTGTCCAGGTGAGGATGTTGAGGTTTCCGGGACTATCGACAAGCCCATTGTTAGTAGCGCTTTTCATAAGAGAATCGATACAACATATTATGCCGATTCCAGAGCAAGTGTAATGTATGAGAAAGCCGAGGCGAAAAAAGAACAGGATATAAAGGCAGGGGTTCCTAAAGAAAAAGCCGAAGAGGAGTTCCAGCAGCAGATACAAATCGCTCGTGCTGTCGGTGAGGCCGACGCTGTGGAATATATCCGTAACCATCCGGATGATGAGATGTCTGTATTGCTGCTTAATTATGTGGGCCGCCGTGTAGAAGAGGCTGATCTCTTATTATCACCTTCCGTAAAGAATGGTATCATGCGCGACCTGTATAAAGACTATATAGAAGTGTTACGCAATGATCTTGTAGCAGAGAATGCAGAAGGAAAAGTCGTGGAAGGATCCATGGCCCCGGACTTTACCAAGAAGGACCGTCATGACAAAGAAATATCGTTATCCTCACTTCGTGGTAAATATGTTGTTCTCGACTTCTGGGGCAGCTGGTGCGTATGGTGCATCAAAGGCGTGCCCGACATGAAGAAGTATTATGAAAAATACAAGGGTAAGTATGAGGTATTAGGTGTCGCCTGCCGTGACAAGAAAGAGAACTGGCTAAAAGCATTGGACAAGTATGAGCTGCCGTGGTTGAACGTCCTCAGCGAGGGACAGCCTGAGGTATCTGCCCTTTATGCCGTCAGTGGTTTTCCCACAAAGATCGTCATCGCTCCCGATGGAAAGATCCTCAAGATTATCAAGGGTGAGAGTAATGAATTCTATCAGTATCTTGATGATTTATTCGGTAAATAACATGGGCTTATAAGAAGTATTATGTTTATACCCATCTATCGCATGTTTAGATTCCTAAGATATTGTTGACAATAAAGCCTTATCTTAGGAATCTTATTTATTACTTCTCATTTGTAAGAGGAAAACGATTATTCTCGGTTTTTTTAAATAAATGTTTGTTGAAAAGAAAAAAAATTATACTTTTGCGGACGAAAGAATGATTTGAGTATCCATCTTTGCTTAAAACAATGAGTAATCTGCAAAAGTCAACATGGGATGAAGATGTCTTCCACCAGTTTTATAATGATTATTATAAAGCATTGGTGAACTATGCCATGCAGATGCTTGGTCAGCAAGAGAGTGCAGAGGATATTGTACAGAATGTATTCATGCTGTTGTGGCAGCAAGGCTGTAAGCAACGTAATGAGACTCATATCAGGGCTTTTCTTTATAATGTGACCCGTCATGCGGTCATTGACCGACTGCGTCATGAGAAGATTGTTCAGAATTTCCAAGACACTTACGAGATAGGCAAAGACGGTGAAGAGGAGGGTCTCTTTCCTGAAGAGGTTTTCCGGCAGTTGTTCCTGGAAATAGACCGTTTACCCTCACGGCAACGTGAAGTCTTCCTGCAGTTGATGAAAGGAAAGAAAAACCGTGAGATAGCAGAAACCTTGAATATCGCTGAGGAGACGGTGAAGAAACTGCGTCAACGGGGCATGAAGACTCTCCGTCAGCGCATGAACCCGGAATTGATACTTCTCTTGATGCTTCTCACTCATTAATCTTTTCGCCTCCAACACATTTTCTCAAACCGTGTACCTACTTTTTTCTTCTCAATCGTAATAGAAGTAAAAAGAAAAATATGACAATACATACACTGATTAAGAAACAGCTGATGGGAACAATCTCACCGGAAGAAGAGCAACTCCTCGAGGAATGGATAGCTCATCATCCTGATGAGAAAGGGAAATATGAGCAACTGTTAGATAACACACAACTGGCAGATCGGTACATGCAATATGAAAAGGTGGATGCCGAGAAAGCATGGGAGCAGTTAAGAACCAGGATCCAGGCCGAACAACAGGAACAGCCCGTTCCTGAAGAAGCTCAAACATATCACTTGACAATTCTGAGGGCACCTGTCATGCTTCGCATCGCAGCCGTCATCGTCTTGTTAATCGTTGGCGGTACCTTCTGGTATCACCGTAGTTATACCCATACCACTCCTCCCGTCATCACCGAGCAGGTGCAACGGGCTATGTTACAAAGCAGGGAGAGTGGCATGCAAGGTGCAGAGATTGTCAATGTCCGGACCGACCATCAGGAGATTATCTCTCAAGAACAACTGGCATCCTATCATGTCGATGACGACTTTGTAGAGCAGTTGACAAACGCTACACGTATCACCACCTATCATAATAAGGAATACTGGACCACCTTGAATGATGGCACCTTAGTGCATCTTAACTATAACAGCCGATTGATTTATCCGGAGAAATTCGGTGACCGTCGGGATGTCATTCTCGAAGGAGAAGCTTATTTCATGGTGGCTAAAGACAAACATCGGCAGTTTGTGGTACACACCCCGCAAGGTGACATCACGGTCTATGGCACGGAATTCTACGTGAAGACCGACACCGGCAAGGCAATCGGAGACTCACACGGACAGCGTATGGAGGTGGTCTTGCTGACAGGTAGCATCAGCTTTACCCCTGTTGATGGCAAAGAACTGCCGATGCAACCCGGACAACAGTTATGTGTCGCCGACAAGCAACTGACCATCCGTTATGTGGATACCACGCCCTATACGGCCTGGAACGAAGGAAAGTTCCTCTTTGAGGCCTGGTCATTGGAGCGGGTGATGAACGTCTTGTCTCACTGGTACGACATCGAAGTGCAGTTTGCTTCCGATGATCTGAAAGACAAACAGATTGACGGTTACTTCGACCGTTACGACACGATCGACTCTATTCTCGAATCGATAGAGACGGTATTAGGAGTGAAGATTACCAAGAGAGATCGATATATTACTATTAACTAAACATATTGTATTCATGGAAAAAAGCAAGAACATGTTTCAACGTATCTGTTTACTGATGCTGACGATGCTGTGGCTTATACCCTCAGTGAGTCATGCTACCAGACCGGCAGACACAAACGTGACAGTGGACTTTAAGTCTGTTCCTGTTGCTACAGTACTTTACTCTATCCAGAAACAGGCAGGTTTAAGCTTTGTCTACTCTACAGAGTTGGCCTCAAAATGGCCAAAGATTTCCATCTCTGTCAAACAGAAACCTGCTGAGGAAGTGATCAGCCAGGTGACTGGTATGATAGGTTGTAACTACCAGATCAAAGGTAATATCGTTACTATTACACAACAACAGGTCAGTGGTAAGGAACGTACCGTGAAAGGACGTGTGAGTGATGATGAGGGAGAACCTCTTGTAGGTGTACCTATCAGCATCGGCGAAGGATCTGTTGCTGCCGTTACGGATGCCGACGGTCACTACTCTTTTAAGATTCCTGTGGAGCGCATCGTGCTGAAATACTCGTATGTGGGTATGGACACACAGTATATCCCAGTGGCAGCGGGTACCGCTGATCAGACACAGAATGTGACGATGCGTTCGAGTGTTCAACTGGAGGATGTCGTGGTTAACGGTTTCTTCACCCGACAGAAACAGACATTTACGGGTTCAGCAAAATCTTATAAGGCAGAGGAGATCCTGCAGATTTCTCCCAACAATCTGTTCCAGGCACTCTCAACATTGGATCCTGCCATGACGATCACGCAGAACAACGAGCTGGGATCGAACCCCAATGCTGTCCCCGACCTGATTATCCGCAGCACCACCTCTCTGGCCACCAATGATGAGGTGGGCCTCAACGCCCCACTGGTGGTCATCGATGGTGTAGAACAGTCGCTGCAGGCTCTTTACGATATCGATATTCAGGATATTGAGCGTGTTGACATCCTCAAGGATGCCTCTGCCACGGCACTCTACGGAGAGAATGCCGCCAACGGTGTGATCATTGTGGAACGCAAGAGAGTAACACAGTCGCCCGTCCGTGTGCGCTATACCTTCACACCACAATTGAGCTTTGCCGACCTTAGCAGTTATAACCTCTGTGATGCCGCGCAGAAACTGGAACTGGAGAAGTTGGCCGGGCTCTATGATACGACCAATGGCTCTTTGGACCAGTCGTATTACGATAAATTGGCACTGGTGAGCAGCGGCATGAACGTTGACTGGAAATCAAAACCCGTACGTAACAGTTTCTCTCACAGTCACTCACTCTCTGTTACCGGCAGAGGGTCCGGACTCGACTATAACATCACGGGCAACTACGCCAACACCGCCGGTGTGATGAAAGAGGATGCCCGCAACCGCTATGGACTGGGCATGTACCTGTCGTATCGGGCTATTGAGAAACTTATCCTTACGCTCCGTGCCTCGCATCAAGTAGTGAACACCGAAGACTCACCCTACGGCAGCTACAGCAATTTTATGCTGGCCAATCCCTACGACTCACCTTATGATGATGAAGGAAACTATGCGCGGCACCTGTCGTACAACATGAACAACCCGCTTTACGAAGCCTCGCTGAGCAGCTTTGCCAAGACACAGAGCCGTACGGAATCCATCTCACTGGATGCCCGCTACAACTTCAAGCCTAACTTCTACGTGACGGCACAGGGATCCTACTCCACCACACGAGGTACCAGTGATAATTTCATCTCACCATTGTCGAACAATTACTCCTCCACGACACAACTGAACCAAAGAGGATACTACGGTCTCGGCAATAACGGAAGCGACTCATGGGCCGCCAAGCTGGTGGCCAACTACATCCATCAGTTTGACAGCGACGGAACCATGCTGACCCTTAACCTGGGTGGTGAGGTGAAGCACAGCGACAGCTTCAGCAGGCTGTTGGCAGGTACGGGGTTCCTCTCCGACGATCTCTCAGACATCGCATACGCCACAGCTTATCCCAACGGCACACACCCGTCAGGATCAGAAGAAGTCAGTTCGAGTGTCGGTGCTTTTGCTGCTGCCAACTTCGTATGGTGTAACCGATATTTCGTGGACGGTTCTTACCGTATATCAGGATCATCCAAGTTCGGAGACAACCAACGCTACGCACCTTTCTGGTCTGTAGGATTGGGTTACAACCTGCATAACGAAGCCTTTGCAAAAGATCTGAAATGGTTGAACACCTTCCGTCTGAGAGGCAGCTACGGTTATACCGGTAGTGTGAAGTTCAGCGCCTGGCAGGCCGTGACCACCTATACCTACAACAGTGACTATGCTTATACCACCGGAGTAGGAACCCTGCCTATGGGCATGTCTAACCCTGACTTGAAATGGCAGGCTACGAAGAAGATGAATGTCGGTCTCACCTCTTCATTCTTTGGCAACCGGCTGGACGTCAACCTGGATGTTTATCGTGAGAAGACTTCTAATATGCTTATCGACCTCTCCCTGCCGCCTTCGTCAGGTGCTACGGCGGTGAAATCCAACCTCGGTTCTCAAACCAGCAACGGTATCGAATTCTCTGTCTGGGGAAAGATTATCAAGACGACCGACTGGGAATGGAACCTTTCTGTCAACGGTTTACATGCTAAGACAACGATCAACGATATCTCCGAGGCACTCAAACGCAAGAATGAAGAGAATGCCCAGAACACCTCTTCCGTAGCACCGCTGATACAGTTCCGTGAAGGAGAGTCACCCACCGCCATCTATGCAGTACGCTCTGCTGGTGTGGACCCCGCCAGTGGTAAAGAGATCTTCATCCGAAAGGACGGCAGTTATACTTACACCTACGATGCCAACGACCAGGTGGCTGTCGGCGACCGTAACCCCGACTGGCAGGGCAGTATCTCTTCATTGCTGAGATACCGGCAGTTCTCACTGAGCGCCAACCTGTCATACCGCTTCGGAGGAAACCTCTACAATACGACGAGAGTACAGAAGATTGAGAATATCAACCCCCGGTACAACTGCGATGAGAGAGCTTTTACCGAACGGTGGAAGCAACCGGGTGATCTCGTTCCTTACCTGAATATCTCTACTACCGGTGGCCGTTCGTATGTATATAGCGACCGTTTCGTGGAGAAAGACAACGAGCTGTGGCTCTCCAATATCTTCCTGCAGTACGACGTGCCAACGGAATGGCTGTCTGCCCTCCACCTGCAGAAACTCTATGTGGGCATTGGCATGGAAGACCTCTTCCGACTGACGGCTGCCAAATATGAGCGCGGTACGTCTTATCCCTATAGCCGGAGCATCAACATGTCGGTAAGTGTAACCTTTTAAATGAAAGCAATTATGAAAAAAATAGCTATAAGATTATCATTCATCAGTCTGTTGTTGGTGATGCTGACGCTCACCGCATGTGATGACTTCCTGGACGTAAGACCGAAATCTGAGAAGCTCGAACGTGAACTGTTCGAGACGGCACAGGGTTTCGAAGATGCTATCTACGGTGTGTATAGTCAGCTGCAAACGACAAACCTCTATGGAATGAACATGCTCTGGGGTATCCCCGAGGTGCTCGCACAGAACCTGGAGTGTAACAGCACGGCCATGGCAGCCCTGTCAAGATATAACTACACGGAGAATGACGAACTGAGACAGTTGTTTTCCAAGACATGGACAACAGCCTACCAGACCATCGGATATGCCAACAATATCCTGAACCAACTGGAGGAGAAAACCTCTGCCGACCTGCCCTTACGCAATTATTACCGGGGTGAGATGCTGGCAGTACGGGCCATGCTTCACTTTGACATGTTACGACTGTTCGCTCCTACAAACGCAGGTAGCACAGGTATCCCCTACTCCCGCAATTACTCTCGTGACATCACGGAGTTCTCCACCGTGGGTGAGGTATACAACTATATTATCTCAGACCTTCAAGAGGCCGAGACACTCCTCAGCGGGGATGCCGACATCATCCGTTATCCGCGTGTCAACGACCAGTATCATGAGTTCCTGAACTACCGTGAGACACACCTCAACCTCTATGCGGTTCAAGCTTTGCTGGCACGTGTCTATTGGATGAAGGGTGACATGACCAATGCCGGACAATATGCGGAGAAGGTTATCAACAGCGGTAAGTTCCCACTGGTGGGAGAGACAGAGGTGCAAGACTTTATAGCTGGTACCCTCTCACCGAAAGAAACCATCTTCGGTGTATATTCCACTGGTTATGCGGAGACTTGTGAGTCATATCTCTACAATCTGGTCTCTTTCCACAGCTATCAAGCCTATGACGATGATTCCGGTATGAAACATCTGCAGCCATGGAATGCCATCTATGACAAAGATATTGATGTCACCACACAGGACTTCCGCAGGGGCCAGTTCTCGAAAGGAGCCTCCCAGACAAGATGGCTGAAGATGACAGATTATTATACACTGGATGGTTATGTGCCCACAACACGTCGAGACCTGATTTCTGGCATCACGCTCTTCCACACTGCCGAGATGTACCTTATCGCCACGGAGGCTAACCTGAAGAGCAACTACGCTAAGGCACTCACTTTGTTCAATACCGAGATCCAGTCACGCGGCCTGACGGCACTGGCTGCTGACAAGACACTAACTGAGGATATGATCTTCAATGAGTATCATAAGGAACTGTTCGGTGAGGGTCAGGTATGGTATAACATGAAACGACTGAACAAGGATATCATCTCGAATGTTGAGACACGAACCATCCCTGCCAGCAATGATATCTATGTGATTCCCATTCCGGAGGAAGAATATGCGTACAGACAGAAATAACGTTTATAAAGACATCAGATTATGAAGATCAAGAATATACTGTTACTGACGGTGCTGGCAGCCCTGGTATATGCCTGCACGGAAGATGACTACAAACTGTATGACACCAAACAGAAGGACTCTGTCTTTTTCGAGTACCGTAATACGAGTAATGTCGTGGACTCCACCGTATTGTTCGTCTTCAACTACGACATCGCCAACGAGCATGTCATTGAACTGCCGGTGACACTCATGGGTATGCCGGCTGATCATGAGCGCACCATAGCACTGGTTGCCGTAAAAGACTCTACTGACATGGTGGAGGGCACGAACTACGTGATAGAGAATGCCGTCATGCCGGCAAATGCTGTTCAGACGAATGTAAGGGTGCGACTGTTGCGAAACAAAGACGAACGATTACTGTCCGACACCTTACATCTGCAGCTGGAGATTGCAGAGAACGACGACCTGCGTCCGGCCGGACTGAAAACTTTCCGTATCTCCTACAGCGATGTGCGTCCTAAGAACCGTCCGTCCTGGTGGACGACGTACAGTCCGATGCCCGTCTATTCCTTTGAGGCAGCCCAGGTGTTCTTCAAATATTTCTATGAACTTGCTCCCGTCGCCAACAAAGATGTTTATGACGAGATGATCGCCCGCTATGGTGACTACTTTGTAAAAGCCACCAACATGCAAGGCCCCTTGGCTATGTACGACACCTTCCTGATCCGCTATGTGCTGATGAAGATGTACAACGATACGAAGGACCGGATGGAATGGCAGGATGTGCCGACGGTTAGATAACAACGATATTCATTAAGTAATCATAACAGAATTATGAATAGAAGAAACTATCATCTATCAGATATGAACCGGATGGGCAGGAGCCTCAGACAATCCGGTGTTTATGCCTGTGCGCTGTTCCTGATGTCTCTCTTCATGACAGCCTGTATCAGCGATGACAGTGAATACGGATCGGACAGTAACGTCCCGACTCTGAAGGTTACCGGTGACGACACCACGGAGATGCTGGTGTACAACTTTAACTTAGGAGAGACCGTACAGATAACACCTGAGGTGAAATATTCGGGTGATGCCTCCAACCTTGTTTACAACTGGCAAGTAGGCACCCTCAGCAATGGGGTGAAAGGCACCCTCAGTGAGGCTGGCAACACCCCTGCACTCAGTTATACCTTCGAGCGTGGCGGTACCTATTACGCCCATCTTACCGTCACAGACGGAAAGGTGGGACGGGCCGTGGACTACCAGATCAACGTGAACCGTACCTTTGAGCAGGGATATGTGCTGGTCAGCAACGATGCACAAGGAAACGGTAACCTGGCTTTCGTGTCTATCCCGACCCAGGAATGTGGTAAGCCGGTGGTGATGGAACACTGTATCGAACGGATGAACGAAGGGGTGACTGTGAAGAACCTCCGCGGACTCGCTATCGCAACCATCACCTGGCCCTCAACCATCACCCGTGTCTTTGCCCTTGCAGAGGATCAGGGCTATTGCATCGATGCGAATACCTTTGCCATTCTCACGAATATCGACTACGCGGAGATATACCCGGGCTTCAAGGCCTCCGTCATCTCTAAGGATGCCAGTGCACCATACGCCTATGATGCCACACAGAAGAAATTCGTTCACTTCAACGTACAGTATATGTTCCCATACGAGGCAAAAGCTTACATAGGACAGGAATTCGATGATTTCGTGAACAGTCAGTATTCTCGTTGGGAACGGCTCTATGACAACCAGTTGTATGTGAACTATCACAAACCGTCGGTAACGATCTATTATGCTTATGCCACCTATTTCGGTTACCCGACACCGTTCGTATCATCGGGTGATATGCTTGCCGGACAACATCTCCTCTCTGTCTTCGCCGGTACGGAATATGGTGATGTCTGCTGTCCTACCTATCTGGTTACACGGGCTGCCGACGGGAAGACCATCCGTCTGTACACCAACAGCCAGAGTATGTATCCCGAAGAGCAGTATTTCACGGTGGAAGAGATGACCGACACGGGTGAGGAGGCCATCCCCGAGCAGGGCACCCACTTCTATGGATCTGTCGTTTATAAACGTCAGTTCTACCCCTTAGGCAGCCGCCTTTACGCTTTCCTGCCGGACGGTGCCTTCGCCTTCCCGAAGAAGAACCAGTTCATCTATGACTTCGGTACCGGCGAGACCATCACTGCCATGTCCATCAATCTCACTACCGAGCAGTTGTATGTGGCGACACAGACAACGGCAACAGGGCGTGGAAACTTCTATATCTTCAACTGCGCGGACCTGCGTACCGACAACCAGGGTAAGGTAAAGCCGGTGGAGACGTATAAAGACTGTGCCGACAAGATCACATCAATTGTCTTAAAGCCACGTATTGCAGGATGATAAGACAGTATCACAGAATTCTCTCTCTGACGGTTGCCATTTCTTTTTTTTCTGCCATCACCGCTCAGGAAATGACGGTGAGAGGCATCGTCAGGGGAGAGATTCCTCATTCCTCGTTGCTGCTCATCTCACCGATGGGCAGTAACAGGAATGACACTCTTCATCTGGAGGCTCTTTCCGATGGCTCCTCATCATACGTGCTGACGGGAAAGACGCAGGTCTCTTCCGACTCCCTCTATCAGTTGATGGGCATCGTGGAAGGAAGACAGATGCTTCAGCCGCTCCATATCATACCGGGGAAGGAGCTCTCCTTGAGAATAGAGAAGGGAGAATGGCACTGTGATGACCATGCCGATAACCAGCTGCTGTTCACTTATAATCAAGAGAGAACACGCATCAGTCGCACCTTGTGGGAAAAAGGCACAGACCTCTCACCCGATGAGATCACAGGATTGCTCGGGAACTATTACCGACAGGCAACAAGGCTTCTGGGATCCTGCAGATGCAGTACGTCAACAGCCCGGTATATCACCCTGTGGGCCTATACTTCGCTGTTGAGTCAGTACCATAACCTAACCTTCATCACGAAGAAGGAAGACATCCTGCAAGAGATCACGGCAGACAGTGAAAACCTATGGCCGGGAGGCATAGGCGCACGACCGATGGAGATACTCGACACACCTATGGCACTGCATTTCTATGAGTCTCCGCAGCTCATCACAGCGGCTCTTCCTTCCGGATCACTCATGGAAAAACTAAAGTCATTAGAGGATGCCTACCACTGCGAAGAAGTAAGGGAGCGTGTTGCCGATCTGCTGTTAGAGCGTTTTATCAGCCGTTTCGACTATGCACATCACTTTGAGGATGGACTGGCAGTTATTCGACAGGCTACGGAAAAATACCACCTCAATAAACGATATACGGAACAATTCCTGATGCGACGCTACAGTTCACCCGGCTCTCCCTTCCCGAAGGATGTCATCCTGGTTGACAGTACAGGGAAAAGGATCGACTTCTCTGTCTTTCAAGGAAAATATGTGTATATCGACCTGTGGGCATCATGGTGTAAACCGTGTATAGCAGAGATACCCTATCTGCAACAAATGGAAAAAGACCTGCGACACCGGGAGGATATCGTCTTCGTCTCTGTTTCCATCGATCAGAACAAGAAAGCATGGATACGTAAGATGAAAGAACTGGACCTGCATGGTTGGCAACTGCTGGATGAGCAAGGACAACTCAGCAAATTCCTTAATATCAACAGTATTCCCTCCTTCCTCTTATATGACAAGAACGGCAGACTGCTGCAGTACAAGGCACCCCGCCCCTCATCCGGAGAACAACTGAAAAAGTATTTGGAAGATTTAATAATTAATAGTTAATAATTAATAATTAATAGTTTGGTAATGATATAGCAGAGAGCACAATAACCGCATCGCGGTTACCGATCAATAGCCGTGGGTTGCGATAGCGAGAGATGCCCCCTCTCCCAACCTTTGATGTTTCACATCGAAGTTACTCTCGATTGACTTCGTCTTCTTCCTCCTCGCTCGGCATAGTTGAAACAAGTTTCACTCTGCGCTCACTCGTTCGTCAGTTCGGCATAGCATAAGCAAAACTTAGCTCTGCACTCGCTTACTCGTAACTTTGTCTTTCATCGAACTCGCTCACGCTCGGCAAAGTTGAAACAAGTTTCACTCTGCTCTTGCTTAATCGCGACTTTCCCCATAGGCATGGGGCGAGGCGTCCGATTCGTCACGCTTCCTTTCCATTAACTTGTTTACTTGTCAACTCGTATAATAAGAAGGTTACGTCTCGCTCTTTATTGTTGCCACCACCTTCGGCGACGTAGCAACGAGCGAGCCATGACCGTTGGTTGCGATAGCGAGAGATGCAGCTAAGGAATGCAACGACTGAGAACGGCATCGTAGATGGGGCGAGGACCTGTTTGAGCGAAGCGAGTCCCGCAGCCCAGTTCGAAGAGTTGAGATTCCTTCTGCATCGAAGCGTGCAACGAGCTCTCTTTTTGGTTGCTTTTTCTCTCGCGGCAGAGAGAAAAAGAACATGAAGGGTACAGAAAGAAGTAAAAATAACTATGAAATTACGAAAACCTTTGCTGTTTCAGTCTTTCTTCGTAATTTTGCAGCGTTTAAGAACATAACGATATGATTGATTACCAGAAAACGATTGAAAAGATCAGTGAAGAGGTAAAAGCCTATGCAGGAAGAGGTAAACAGGCAGACTATATCCCGGCACTGGCAGCCGTGAATCC
Source organism: Prevotella sp. (assembly GCA_017550455.1). Classification (GTDB taxonomy): domain Bacteria; phylum Bacteroidota; class Bacteroidia; order Bacteroidales; family Bacteroidaceae; genus Prevotella. The sequence goes on along the minus strand of JAFZPF010000160.1, from coordinate 1,227 downwards.
CGACCAATTCGGACTCTGTCTCCATACCTTAGAGGGCGGCTGTTACGGTACCGGCCAATCGAACACCCGCTTCTCCATTCAGAGTATCTCAAAGGTCTTCAACCTGGCACTCTGCCTGAGCATTGAAGGAGAGAATCTCTGGCAACGAATGGGCAAGGAACCCTCTGGTAATGCCTTCAACTCACTGGTACAACTGGAATATGAGAAAGGTATCCCTCGCAACCCCTTTATCAACTCCGGGGCTATCGTCATGGCAGATATCCTGCTCAGTCATCTGAAAAACCCCGAAGAAGACTATCTGCGTTTTATCCGGTCAATCAGCGGAGAACCGACCATCGACTTCAACAGACCGGTAGCTGCCTCCGAGCAGAGTTGTGCCTACCTCAACGCCGCCATCGCCAACCTGTTGAAATACCACCATAACATCAAGAACCATATCCACGACGTGCTGGAGTTTTACTTCCTCACCTGTTCGATAGAGATGACGTGTGAAGAACTGTCACGTAGCTTCCTGCCCTTTGCCAACCACCGGGTACCGTTCACCTTCGAGGGTTGTTCGCTGACCTCCTCACAGGTGAAACGTATCAATGCCATCATGCAGACCTGCGGTTTCTACGATGAGGCCGGAGAATTCTCTTACCTCGTAGGACTGCCCGGAAAGAGTGGTGTCGGTGGAGGCATCGCAGCGATATACCCCTCCCGCTATGCCGTCGCCGTCTGGAGTCCACGTCTCAACGAGAAGGGCAACTCTGTCATGGGTCTCAAAGCCCTGGAGCTGCTCACCTCCGAAACCTCCGAATCTATCTTTTAGTTTAGGGTACCCCCCTCTCCCATCCTCATTCCCACGGCGTTTCATTACGGATTTTTCTCGACAACTTGCTGTCAACCCGTAGGGGCAGACTTCATGTCTGCCCGATGATGCGGGTAGGGATAAGGCATGGGGCGAGGCGTCCGATTCGTTACGCATAATTTCTCATTAACTAAAAAAGTTGCAATATCAAGATACAGTGGCGATGCGAACCGAACATCCCTCCCTGCACCTGCGGGGAGGGAACGAGGGAGGGGCATGAAAGTTGCGATAGCTGCAGAGTCAGGTACACAGATACGATGATTGAAAAACGGTGACGAAGGCAGTGCGAGGACCTGTTTGAGCGAAGCGAGTCCCGCAGCACAGTTTTTCAGAATCGTAATCTGTTCTGACTCGAAGCGTGCAACGAGCTCTCTCTT
>JAFZPF010000159.1 GCA_017550455.1 Prevotella sp. | reverse complement strand
ATCATCCTCAATAACTTCATATTCTCCTCCTTTCTTTATAGTTATATTGTTGTTGACTTGACTTTTAGCGATTACTTAATCGTTTGTATACCACTGGCAAATATAGGGATTCTTTTTCATCCTGCAAAGAGAATCACGATTTATTTTGGTTTATCATTTACTGCGAATAAGATAACTTCTATGTATATCCAAAGGAACGGATCATTTCAGCTCCGTCCCCAAGTGATCTTTCCATGGGAGACAGGATACGGTCGTAGCCGACCAGTTCCGGACAGTAGCCGCTTAGGAATGAGAGATCGGCGGCGTACTCTTGCTGCCCGTCCCAGAGGGAATGTGATCTGCGTATGGAGGACAGGTATGTGAGGACCTGAGGCTGGGATAGTGTGTTATCCTTAGAAGACTGTACCACGGCGAAAAGTGTGCAGCGCTCAGTAGTACGTGCCAGACTGTCGGCATTCGAATACCACCCGGCAGATCGGGTGTCTGTAACGGGGTGACCGTTCAAATTACACCCAGTAGATTGGTTGGCCTCCGAAACAAACCACAATACAGGTAAAGGTATTCCACCGGGATGCTGGGCGGAGGTTGCGGAATAGATTCCAAACAGCAGTAGGAGACTAATGCCTGTTTTCTTCATTTGTTTCTTTATTATCCAAAAAGAAAATGTAATATAGAGGCTCTGACAAAGTTCTCAGAAATACCCAATCAGGTGATGGTCTCCGTAGATCAGTTCGATGGAGTATTTGTCGGTGCATACGGTTGAGGGCAGTGCGAATGTGGTCATTTCCTGTACGAGCGGCATACATACATTACTATATATAATGTCGTCATCCTCGTCGCGGATGATCACCTGCAGCAGGTCGATGGTGTATGGCGACCAAATATAGAGGTTCTGCGAGTCATAAGACACGCGGGGTAATAACGTGGGTGATTTGTGTGGGCCTTGCCACTCTGATGGATCTACCCACCCCATATTTACTTCTTGTCCTTGGGCAAATGTCATGACACATGCAAGGATACTGATGCTTAATAATAATAGTTTCTTCATTGTAACATTTAATTAGTTGCCTCAAAAGTAAAACTAATATGATGATATACAATGAAAAAAAGTTCGCAAATACTTCACAAAAGCCAAAAGATGTTAAATAACGGTGTGTTAATACATCATTTTATAGGACATATCCATAGTAAATAGCAATTTGACCTATAAAGAAACAATGAATTCATCCCAATCGGAGGATGCCCCTTTCTTTCCAAAATGATGCAGATAAGCCCGTGAACGTAACGTTGAAATATTATTAATGCTCGTGTTCATGATATTGGACATCCACTTGGGTTTTATGTTAACCTTGACTAACAGGGAGACGCGATACTCTTGCAAAGACAAATGGCAAAGACTCCTGATCCGGTAAGAGAAATTGTCATATTCCCTGTCTATCAATTTCTCAAGATCTTTCCAGTCTTGTTCTGTAGCCTTACTTGCTGACCCCCGTTCCGACGGATAGCATATCCGTCGGAGGTGAATATCAGGATTTAGATAAAATAGGCTGCGTTCGGCAATTTGAAAGTGAACTTTCATTGCACTCACTTGCACTATTTTTGTGATCCGCAAAAATTCCTTATTATAAACGTTCGCTGCTCCTTGTTTATTGCCATTTTACGCATTATATACGTTTCTATTATTCAGGTTATTTGCGGATAGCATATCCGCCATTACTGAGCCTCCCCAGCTCATCATATGTGTTGCTGACGATGGTGACGGGCGTGCCCTGATCCGTCTGATGTGTAACGGTCACCAGCCGGTCTCCATGGTCGTATGTATATGTGAGGGTTTCCGTGTGGGCAGCCTGGCCTGTGGCGGAATGTCAATAATATAAACCGTACTCTCATATCTCCTATCTGTTTTTGTTGTTATAGTCAAAATGCTGGAGCAATCTGTGAACACCGGAGTCCCCTTCACTTTACCTACGTTGCGGATGACATATCCCGATGAACGGGGATAATCCTGATGAATGGGTATTTTTCGTGTTACTCTTGATGAATTACCCAAAAGGACTTTTCATCTCTTTTCCTAATAATAAAATTTGCTTTTTCGCGTGGAATAGCAATTATCATGGAATCTTTTTTGAATTGAAAAAGCGCACCTTTTATTTCTTGTCCATAATTTGGTAGCCATTCTTTATAATAAATAATAACTTTGCGTTTATTTACTAGAAATATTCTCTCACCGAAATCTAATGACATGTTTTCTACGCTGATACCTAGTCTTTTACTAATTTCGCCCAATGAACAATTTCCGAAGAAATATACAGAATCCCATTCTTCAGGGTACAAATCTGATAGATTTATTATTGTGTCATTTGAGTTATAGGAATCTTTTATCTTAGAATCGATATCTCTGTTACATGACAATAAGGAAATAATGCTTCCAATAACAAGAATCACACAAGTTTTAAGATTTATTTTATGGTAAAGCATTTTGTAAAGCTTCATATCTGAGTATTTTTTCGTTTTCTGTCTCAGGCTTTTCGTAATCCCGTTCCGGCGGATATGTCATCCGCCGAAGATGAATATAAGGATTTAGATAAAATAGGCTGCGCTCGGCAATTTGAAAGTGAACTTTCATTGCACTCACTTGCACTATTTTTGCAATCCGCAAAAACTCGCCATGTGGACAGGTCTTGCATGGGCTCTGTCCCCCAACTGTCTTTATTACCGCTTGTTGCTCCATGTAGATTGTTTATATTTGCGTTTCAACACTTTCTTCCGCAAATATAGTTGAATTATTTAAAAATTGCAAATCGATTTAAGGTATTTTAGTTGTATTTCGCTATATATCAGAGAAAACCTATTAAGAAAGTCTTGAAAAAAGGTCAGCGATTCTTAACTTTTCGTGGATAAAGGTTAAGAGTGGAGCAATGAATAGTTAAGAGCGGCTATGAATATTTCGAGACTATTCATGGATGGGGACCCTTAGTGAGTCCCCAAATGATTATTATTTCTCTACTATTATTATAAAAAAAGTTGTTAGGCTGCCAAAGGCTGCCACAAGGTTACACCATAAAATTCAATCCGGTATCAGGAAGTTGATCACTTCCTGCTCAACGCTTATCTTATAACTGCCTTCCGGTGTATTCATCAGTCGTCCGTCAACACCCACCATAGCATGGGGAGCCTCGATTATCTCTACCTGAGTGGTACGATACGGATGAACACTCTTATGATTGAGGAATTTCCCGGTAAAAAGCAGATAGAACCCTTCTATCAGTTGTAACATCTCGGGGTGATAGACCACAGATACATCCAACATACCATTGTAAGGTACGGCATTGGGAGTCTGTCCGTATCCTCGCGCATTACCTATACATACGGTCATCAGTTTTCGTTTTATTTGTTCGGAATTAATACGCATGTCCACACGGTATTCCATTCGTTGGAAAATCATCAGAAGGAAAGAAGAAACGAATGACAGTGTACGGGAACCGAACAGTCGGCGTGTCTGTCGGCGTAGATTCATAATGGCAGCAATAAAACCGATATTCACACAATTCAGGAAATAACGACGACACTTCTCATTCTTGTCATTGGTATAACGCATACACCCCACATCTACTCTACGGATACGGTGTTTTTTCAGCCACTCGACAGTCTGTTCGACTTCCGACTCCTTGAACCCCCAATAGCGGGCAAAGTCGTTCATCACACCATTAGGGATCACGCCCAAAGACACTTGATCTCTTATCTCTGCCGGAAACGACATCAGGCAGTTCACAGCATCGTTTAAAGCAGAGTCACCACCAACGATGATGATAGTCTTGTATCCATTATTCACCAACATCTTAAAGAGACGTTCCACACTCTTGGTGTTCTCACTCTGCACAAAGTCGTAAGCCACCTGATGGTTCTTCAGGCATTTCTCTATCTTCTCCCATTTCTTCTTCGGACCGCCAAAGGTGTGCTTGGGACAATAGAGAATACCCCACCTGTCGTCTTTATAAATAATCTTTTCCTCCATATTATTTCTTTTTCTTTATTCTATTTGGTGAATAACCTGTTCTACTTTCTCTGCCATCGGTAGTGTCGCATCTATCCAATGAATATGGAATCCACGACGTTCCATTCCACGGAACCATGTCATCTGTCGTTTGGCAAACTGATGAATGGCTATCTCCAGTCTTTTGAACATCTCTTGGTAGGAACAATCTCCGGTTACATATTCCGTAACGAACTTATACTCAAGTCCGTAATAGAGAAGGTCTTCCTTTGGGATACCACTGTCGAGCAATGCCTTAACCTCATCAACCATACCCTCTTCCAAACGGGCTTTGAGCCGATGAGTAATCTTTTCCCGTCGTAAGTCTCTGTCAATGGAAACACCGATGATTACACTGTCAACCGGCGGTAACTCACGCTTAGGCAACGGATGCTCTTTATTATATGTCTCTATCTCTATCGCCCGAATAGCTCTCTGACACGAATCCACATCAGTGGTATTATGCATATTCGAGTGATTCTCTGCTTTCAGCATTACCAACATCTGTGTCAGTTCATCAAGAAACTTTCCTTCAAGTTGTGCTCTCAGAACAGGATTCTGCGGCACGGGAGATAAATGATAACCCTTTAATACCGCTTCTATATATAACCCTGTACCTCCACAAAGAATCGGATATTTTCCTCGTTTAAGTACATCCTGATATACATCATAGAAATCCTGCTGGTATTGGAAAAGGTTATATTTCGTGCCTGGCTCCAAGATATCTATCAGATGATAAGGCACATCACCATATTCACAAAGGTCTTTGCCTGTGCCGATATCCATCCTACGGTACACCTGTCGGGAGTCGGCAGAGATAATCTCACCGTTTACCCGCTTGGCTACCTCTACGGCCAGTGATGTCTTTCCACTGGCAGTAGGACCTAATATCGTTATCATCTTGTTCACGCCACAAAGATAATAAATTTCTCAGTAAGCGAAAAATAAAGACGCTAAAAAAAAGAGTGCATCCCATAGGAATACACTCTTAACACTTTGATTATAAGTTCTTCTTATTTCAGTTCAGAGAGGTACTTGATAGTACGAACCATCTGAGAAGTATAAGAGTTCTCATTGTCATACCAAGAAACAACCTGTACCTGATAAGTATCATCGTCGATCTTAGAAACCATTGTCTGAGTAGCATCGAAGAGTGAACCATAGGTCATACCGATGATATCAGAAGAAACGATCTGATCCTCATTATAACCGAAAGACTCGTTAGCAGCAGCCTTCATAGCAGCGTTGATACCCTCAACAGTGATGTCCTTACCCTTAACAACAGCAATCAGGATAGTGGTAGAACCAGTAGGAGTCGGAACACGCTGTGCGCTACCGATCAACTTACCGTTGAGCTCAGGAATAACAAGACCGATAGCCTTGGCAGCACCTGTAGAGTTAGGAACGATGTTGCAAGCACCTGCACGGCTACGACGAAGGTCACCCTTACGCTGTGGACCGTCGAGAATCATCTGGTCACCGGTATAAGCGTGGATTGTTGACATGATACCAGAGCAGATAGGAGCGAACTTGTTCAGTGCGTCAGCCATAGGAGCCAGACAGTTTGTGGTACAAGAAGCTGCAGAGATAATAGTATCATTAGGAGTCAGTTTCTCGTGGTTAACGTTATAAACGATAGTAGGAAGATCATTTCCTGCAGGAGCAGAAATAACTACCTTCTTGGCACCAGCCTTAATATGAGCCTCTGACTTAGCCTTCGAGGTGTAGAAACCTGTACACTCGAGAACAACGTCTACATCGAGCTCACCCCATGGCAGATCAGCTGCATTTGGCATAGCATAGATAGTAATCTCTTTACCATCAACAGTGATAGAACCAGGAGTAACGACAGTCTTACCATCCTCAGCCAACACGGCGTCTTTGTAAGATACAGTATGTTTGCCCTCACCAAACTTACCTGCGAAACCACCCTGAGCTGTGTCATATTTCAACAGGTGAGCAAGCATCTTAGGACTTGTCAAGTCATTAATAGCAACAACCTCATAACCCTCAGCCTCGAACATCTGACGGAATGCGAGGCGACCAATACGGCCAAAACCGTTAATACCAACTTTTGTCATTTTCTTATTTATTTTATAAATGGTTAAAAATTATCTATCCATCTCTTTACCTTAAAAAGACTGTCTTTAAGACACATATTTAAAGGTCTTTATAGAAAAATAAACAGCTGATGTAAATTTTTCTTTTATTTCGGGTACAAATTTACTATTTTTTTTCTATATTTGCACTTGAATCGAGTAATAAATATCTTAAAAAGTATTTAAGAAGAAAGAGAATAAGCAAAAAGAAGTATCATTATTTCTACTTTGCAAGCTAAAGATTACAAAAAACGTTATATATTTATTTATAAACAATAAAAAAAGATTATTATGGGATTTATCAAAGAATTTAAGGAGTTTGCCATGAAAGGCAACGTAATGGACATGGCAGTCGGTGTTATCATCGGTGGTGCCTTTGGTAAGATTGTCACCTCATTGGTAGACGATGTACTCATGCCATTCATTGGTATGCTGACTGGTGGTATTGATCTCTCTGGTTTGTCATACAAGATGATGATACCTGCTGTTGATGGTGGTGAGCCTGTAGCAGGAGCAGTACTTAAATATGGTGCGTTCATACAGAACATCATCGACTTCCTGATTATCGCTTTCTGTATTTTCCTCATGATCAAGGCTATGAACAAGCTTATGCCTAAGAAAGAAGAAGCACCTGCTCCTCCAGCTGGTCCTACACAGGAAGAGTTACTTTCAGAGATTCGTGATATCTTAAAGAACAAGTAATTGAAACTTTTAGGTAACATTATATGGTTAATATTCGGTGGCATTGAAACTGCCATCGAATATTTTTTGGCAGGCTTGGCCCTGATGGTAACGATTATCGGAATACCTTTCGGGTTGCAGGCTATCAAATTAGGTGTTCTCTCTTTATGGCCATTCGGATCTGTCATCGTGAATAAAGAGAATGGTCACGGTTGTCTGAACCTCTTTATGAATGTGTTGTGGTTTTTCTTAGGTGGTGTTTGGATATGGCTCACGCATATCTTTTTCGGTGTGCTGCTCTATATCACCATCATCGGCATACCTTTCGGTAAGCAACATTTCAAGATGGCGAAGATCGCTTTATCACCGTTCGGTAAAGAGATCATAGATCAGAAATAAATAAGGGGAGCATTTTTAGTTGCTCCCTTATTTATTATTCATGCACATCAATCATTATTTCTTGAGAATCACATTCACATTCTCTTTCTTGATGTTCTTACAGTTATAGAATTCTGCCTCCTTTTCAGCATAGATCGTTACGTTCTTTAATGAAATGCCGTCAATGGGCATTTCAGGTAAGCCATTGAACATCATGGCACGGCCGGCACCCTGACAAGTAATGTTCTGGATATCTATCTTGCGGAAACATGGCGTCGTCTCATCCACAGGCTTAGCTTCAATGTTGTTCACCTTCTCACCGCTTTCCAACACCTCAATAACCGACTTTCCTCCATAAAAAAGATCAAAGATGATTGCATCAGATACGATGCTTGTCATGGCAATGTCACGGATAAAGATATTCTCTACCACTCCACCACGGCCACGACGACTCTTAAAGCGCAAGCCCACATCTGTGCCCATAAACTGGCAGTTCTTCACCAGAATATTCTTCACGCCACCACTCATCTCACTGCCAACGACAAAGCCGCCATGTCCGGCAAAGACCGTACAACCGTCAACGATCACATTTTCACAGGGACGTGCCCGTTTACGACCTTGCTCATCCTTACCACTCTTGATGCAGATACCATCATCACCGGCATCAAACTTGGAATTGATAATCAATGCGTTCTTACAGGATTCCAGATCAAGACCGTCACCATTCTGTGCATAACTGGGGTTCTTTGCCAACACATCTTCGATAATCACATTCTCACACATCAGCGGATGGATGTTCCATGCACCGGAGTTTTGGAAAATGATTCCCTGTAACAAGACATTCTTACATCCCACCAGACTGATCATCACCGGACGGACGAAACGACGGATCTTTGCCAGTTCCTCCTGTGAAGGATTCGGCTTGGACAAAATCTCTCTGGCATGTTGTTCACCATAAAGATAACTATCTGAAGGATACCAAAGTCTGTTCTCTTTAATGACTCCTCCAGTTGCAGTAAACTTCTTCCATTGTCCCTCAGTGACCTTTTCTTTCTTTAAAGGGCGCCAGTATTGACCGTTACCGTCAATCACACCCTGACCGGTAATCGATACGTTAACAAGATTCTTACCATAGATTGGGGAATGAGCACGATAAGCTTCCCAACCCTCATAATAAGTCTTGATCACGGGATACAATGTCTCGTCATCACTAAACAAGATGATAGCACCACTATTAAGATGTAAATCGAGATTACTTACAAGATCCAGCGGACCGGTAAGCCAGACACCTTCGGGAACAACAAGTCGTCCACCACCTTTCTGAGTCAAGGCTTTCATCGCTTTGTGAAAAGCATCCGTACAGAGAGTCCTGCCATCGCCTACAGCCCCGAAATCCTTCAGGTTCACCGTATTATTCGGGATGACTGGTGCGCCAAACGCTTCCATCTTAAATGGAAGGTTCTTAAAGTACTTGGCGTACTTATTCTCTTGTGCGCTGGCAGTTGCCACCACGCATAAGAAACTAATGAATAAAACCAGTTTTCTCATATTGATGAATTAATAGATTGTAGCTTGTTACAAAAAAACCCCTGCTGCTAATGCGAGACAGGGGCTAATGAAAGGAGGAGTGGTACCTCCAGGAATCGAACCGGGGACACACGGATTTTCAGTCCGATGCTCTACCAACTGAGCTAAGGCACCATTTTTCTTTTGCGATTGCAAAGGTACAAAAAAAGTCAGAAGTGAAAAGGGTAATAGGCTAAAATGTTTCTTTTGTTAACATTCTTTAGGACTTTAAGCCCTTTCTCTGAAGAAAATCCTCTATTCAAGAGATGTAATCTTCATCACTCCTCACTTTTTAAAGGATTCCACCCCTGTGCCTTTATGTCAAACTCCTTATCATCCCTGCTGACAAGGATATGACCAAGTTCTTTTCGGGTAATATGCCCGATAATCTTGATATCCTCCAAACCATTCACTTTCTCATAGTCACCGATGGGAACCGTAAACAACAGCTCATAGTCTTCACCGCCGTTCATGGCACAGGTAGTGACATTCATATTCAGTTCCTCCGCCATCACAGCTGTCTGATAATCAATAGGAAGGTTCTTTTCGTACACCCTGCACCCTACTCCACTCTGTTCACAGATATGCAACAATTCAGAACTCAGTCCGTCAGAGATATCCATCATCGACGTTGGCTGAATACCCTCGTTTCGTAAGCGCATGATAATATCACCGCGTGCTTCCGGCTTCAACTGTCGCTGCAAGAGGTATTCCTTTCCGGCAAAATCCGGCTCAAACGACTCGAGTGATGCCAGATGACTACGCAACTGTATGAGTTGTTCATCGGAAGCACCTGCTGCCTTGGCATCACGAATTTTCTTACGTGTCTCCTCAAGTTGTTGGTAATACACCATCTTCTCACGTTCCAGAAGACGCAGTCCCATATAGGCTGCACCCAGATCTCCCGATACACATATAAGATCGGTATCCTGAGCACCCGAGCGGTAAACGATCTCATCTCTGGCTGCCTCACCGATACAGGTGATGCTGATAGCCATCCCTGTAAAGGAAGAGGTAGTATCCCCTCCGACAATATCCACCTGCCACTTGTCGCAAGCTCGATGGAGTCCTTGGTAGAATTGCTCCATATCCTCCACCGTAAAACGTTTTCCGATGGCAACACTGACGAGCATCTGACGGGGTATGCCATTCATGGCAAAGATATCAGAGATATTTACCATCGCTGACTTATAGCCCAGATGCTCCATGTCGATATAGGTGAGGTCGAAGTGCACGCCCTCCATCAGCATGTCGGTGGTTACCAGCACCTCTTTATCGGGGTAAGAGAGTACCGCACAGTCGTCTCCTACCCCTTTCCGTGATGATTCATTTTTCAGTTGGATCTCTCCGGTCAGTCGTTTGATCAAACCGAACTCACCAAGTTTTGCTATTTCCATAATTGAGTTCTTTTGCTTTAAGAATACACCTTATTATATTATAAGGTGGCTCTCTTCAGCAGTTCTTTCACGATAAATGTCATGATGGGCTGTGCCTTTCCGGCAGCTTTCTGCACCTCCTCATGCGAAACCTCCACAGGAACATCGAAACCTCCCAAGTCGGTTATCACACTGATACCGAAGACCCTGATACCACAATGATGTGCAACGATCACCTCTGGCACTGTACTCATACCGACACAATCAGCACCACATTTACGATAGTAACGGTATTCAGCAGGTGTTTCGAAGGTAGGACCCTGCACACCCATATATACACCGTGCTGCAACTTGATATTATTCTCAGCAGCTATCTCGTCGGCAATCCTGATAAACTCAGGATCGTATGTCTCGTGCATATCCGGGAAACGAGGACCTGTCGGGAAGTTTGGTCCACGTAAAGGATGCTCGGGGAAGTTGTTGATATGGTCGTTGATAATCATCAGGTCGCCGATACTGAATTCGGGATTCATACCACCTGAAGCATTAGAGACGACAAGCATCTTTACACCTAATTCATACATTACACGAACAGGGAATGTCACTTCTCTCATGCAGTAGCCTTCGTAATAGTGGAAACGCCCTTGCATGGCAATCACGTCAACACCGTTAAGCTTTCCAAAAATTAATTTTCCACTGTGTCCCTCCACGGTAGATACCGGGAAGTTGGGAATGGTCTGATAGGCTATCTCGTAAACATCAGTTATTTCGGAAACTAATTGTCCGAGACCCGTTCCCAGAACGATCGCTATTTGCGGCTTTGTGGTCATCCTTTCCTTTAACCAGGATGCTGTTTCTTGAATTTTTTTGTACATACCCAAGAATTTTTTGATTAAACTCCTCTTGTTGGTCGAGCATGAAAGTAATCTCGACCGGTAGGACAAACAGTCGATGGCGCAGTTCTTCAGAAAGGCCCTCCATACCAAACAACCGAGTATTATCCTTTTCTGTTGTAATGGCAATCTTCGGTTCCGGCATCTCCTCGAAACGCTCATTAATCTTCTGTATATCCTTTTTCGTAAATTGGTGATGGTCACCAAAAGTCATAGGAACGATATGCTCCGAATAGGGTTGCAGATCGTAGATAATCTGTCGTGGAGAGGCAATGCCTGTAATAAGCAGGATATTTTCCTCGGGCTTTATCTCCGACAGTTTTCGTTTTTCACCACAAAAGACAGGCATCAGGTCTTTGTAATTCAGTGTGGTGAAATAGAGTTTCTGATAAGGGTAGAGGTTCATGGCCTTTGTAAGCACACGAAACTCCATGGGTTTCAAATCTTTAGGGCATTTCGTAACGATAACGATATCCGCACGGTTCTTACCTTGTTTGGGTTCTCTCAGACGACCGGCAGGCAACAGCTGATCGTAGATGATCAGGCGATGATAATCAACCAACAGGATATTGATACCAGGTTTGACATGCCGGTGCTGATAAGCATCATCCAAAAGGACCACATCCGTATTGCAGGTCTCCTCATCCGTTATCAGTCGCTCAATGCCTTCCACCCGTTTTTTATCCACCGCTACATGTACCTTGGGGAATTTCTTTTTTATCTGGTAGGACTCATCACCTATCATCGGCATTGGAGTATCGGCATCGGCAAGCACATACCCTTTTGACTTTCGTTTATACCCTCTGCTAAGTACAGCCACCTGCACGGACTCTTTCAGCAGGCCAACCAAATACTCCACATGAGGAGTCTTACCGGAACCGCCCACGGTGATATTTCCGACAGAGATAACCGGTACGTTGAAAGCCTTACTCTTCAATATACCCAAGTCATACAGTTGGTTACGGAATCGCACACCGATCCCGTAAAGCCAACTGAGAGGTAAGAGCCCTTTATGGATAGTGATGAAATCGCCCTCCATAACGCATCGTTATTTAAGGTTGAGTACGAAAGGAACACGTGCCTGGATAGCACTCTCCTTGTT
>JAFZPF010000158.1 GCA_017550455.1 Prevotella sp. | reverse complement strand
TGGGTGGAAGAACTGAAGAAAACAGAAAAGCCCGATGTGATCATCGGTGTGTTCCACTCCGGTAAGGATGGAGGTATCAAGACTCCCGAATATGAGGAAGATGCTTCCGTGAGAGTAGCTCAGGAGGTACCAGGCTTCGACTTGGTATTATATGGGCATGACCATACCACACATCGTGATTTCGTAGATAACGTAGAAGGAAAGAAAGTACTCTGTTTAGACCCTTCCAGTAACGCCTTTAATGTGTGTGATGCAGAGATAACACTCACGATGAAGAGAGGGAAAGTGCAGTTCAAACAAGTTCGAGGTGAGATTGTTAATGTTCAGGACCTACCTATCGATGAGGAATATATGGATTATTTCAAGGCAGATATCGACAGTGTGAATAATTTCGTTAACAGGAGGATCGGTAAATTCAAGAAAGCCATTTATACCCGCGACTCCTATTTCGGCAACAGTGCTTTCTGCGACTTAATCCATCAACTGCAGTTGCAGCTCACAAATGCCGACATCTCCTTCAATGCTCCCCTATCGTTCAATTCCGTTATCCGAGAAGGAGACATCCATGTCAGTGATATGTTCAATCTGTACAGATACGAGAATCAGTTGTATGTGATGGAGTTGACGGGTGAAGAGATTCGCAAGCATCTGGAAATGAGTTATGACCAATGGGTGAACACCATGACATCACCTGATGATCATATCATGCTGCTTAACGATGGTACTACCGATGACAATCAGAGATTTATGTTCAAGAACCTCGCATTCAACTTCGACAGTGCTGCCGGCATTGATTATGAGGTAGATGTGACAAAACCCAACGGACAGAAAGTACGTATCTTACGTATGAGCAACGGAGAACCATTCGATGAGAAGAAAGTATATAAGGTGGCTTTGAACAGTTATCGGGGTAACGGTGGTGGAGAATTGCTTACCAAAGGTGCTGGCATTCCCCAAAGTGAACTGAAAAAGCGTACGATCTTCGAAAGTGAGAAAGACCAGCGATTCTATCTGATGAAAGAGATAGAGAAAGTCGGTGTCTTGGATCCCCAACCGGGAAATAATTGGAAGTTCGTACCTGAGGAATGGACAAAACCAGCTCTGAAACGCGACCGTAAACTGCTTTTCGGAGACTAATTATACACATAATGAGTATTTTTAAGGCACACATGATTGTGTGCCTTATTTTTTTCATGTTTTTTGCGCTTATTATTTCATTTTTATTTGTATATTTGGACGTATTAACCCTCTTACGCAAATATCATGAAAGAGCAAGTGACTTACAAAAGTGTCTTTTACGAATGGTATAGAGACAAACGAAACTACGTAAAGGAAACCACCATATCTTCTTATGTAGTGATAGCAGAGAATCATCTATTACCTCGTTTCGGTGAACAGACAAGCATAACCGAACAGGAAGTGCAAGACTTTATCCTACTGAAGCTGCAGGATGGATTTAAGCAGAAAACGGTCAGGGATATGCTCATCGTTCTGAAGATGGTGTATCGTTACGGTTGCAGAATGGGGTATTTCGTAACCACACCCTGGGAGATCCGCTTTCCGAAGGAATGTAAGAAAGAGGATCTGGAGGTGATGAGTATTCTCCATCAACGCCGGCTCCTTACCTATCTGGAATCAAACATTAACAGTAAAAACATCGGTATTATCATCTGTATGAACACAGGTTTACGTATCGGAGAACTATGTGCTCTGAAATGGAAGGATATCGATCTTCGTAATGGTGTACTGAAAGTGTCCCATACCCTAACACGTGTTTATAAGGTTGACGAAAATGATCAGCGATACACCCGTGTAGAAGAGAGTACGCCCAAAACGATCAATTCCATACGTGACATACCGTTGAGCAACAGTTTGATGGCATTACTCAAACCCCTCTGTAAGGTGATGAACAAGGATTACTACATCATGTCGAACAGTACAAAACCAATTGAGCCCCGTTCGCTCCGCAATCATTTCAATAAGATACTGGACAGTCTGAACATTCCAAGAATCAAATTCCACGGATTACGCCACAGTTTTGCCACGAGATGCATTGAGAGCCGGTGTGACTACAAGACGGTAAGTATGATATTGGGACATTCCAATATCAATACAACCCTCAATCTGTATGTCCATCCAGATAGGGATCAGAAGAAAAAGTGTATAGAGAAAATGATACGTTCAATGCGACTCTAACGCTTTAAAACCTTCTTACCTTGATAGATATGAATTCCCTTCATAGTCTTATCCACCTTACGACCCATAAGATCGTAATGAGTGTCACGCAGAGAAGAAGTACGATCCACCCGCCTGGCTGATGGCCCCTCCACGGCCCTGTTGACATTGCCAATCCCTGTAGTAGACGATTTCAAAATGACATCGTCAAGGAAGAAACGTGAATTCTTAGTACCACCACTGGCAAAGGTAATCCTCAGGACTGGGCTGGTAGCTGTGATATTGAACGTATAACTCTTGAAAGCACCTTTCTCTAGAGTTACCGTTGTTTCTTCATTACTACCCTCGAAGACACCACCTGACAGGGAAAGATTTAATGTGGTATTTTCACCACTGCTACTCCAAGCTCCCGCACGGAAAGTGAGGATATATGTATTGTCAGAAGTAACTGTGATAGAGGGTGTCGTGGCACTGCCTGCAGCACTGCTTGTGCCAAATCTTGCACACTGATTTGCACCATATTCCTTCGTTGTAGACCAAGAACCTGTAGTAACAAATTTCCCATCAGCTATACCTCCACTCCATGAACCATCATTTCCGCCAGTACCGTTACAATTATCAAATGTCTCACTGAATATTGCTCCGGTCACATCACCGCCAGGGTTATCACCACCACCGGGAGTGTCTCCTCCTGGTGTATCACCACCGGGACTATCCGGAACATTTTCACTTCCATCCCCTTCAATGAGCGCATAGACACTCTTGTAATTGTTCAGATCAGGTATAGAATCTCTGAACTGTCCCCAGATAAACTGCTCCAGTCCCTCAAAATCCACAAACGGATTTCGATTACCCTGTTCCTCTTCAACACCATTGTTGCGTTTCTTCTCCACCTCACTCACCGGGTCGTTCTTCGCCCAACGCAACAACATTTTCAAAGCCCATGTAGATAGTCCGGGATAACTCTTCTTATCCAGCATATCAGAGTCCCAACCGGCAATCTGATCCTCGTAGGAAGTGACCATATAGAAATAGATTCGGGCAAAATCTCCCTTCCACTCATCTGCAGGTTCAAAGACTGTACCACTGTATCCTTCGGTGGTACACGAGCCTAACTTACTGTAACCATTATTAGATTTATAGGAATCTCCATTGGTTTCACCAAACGGATGGTTAGAACGCATACCATTCACGAAACCATCGGATGCGATCATATGCACCAAATCGGTATACATCGGATAGCCATCATGAAACCAGCTCTTGGGGAAAGAATGTTCACGGTTATATACATCTCCCTCACCTGAATAATTACCGGCACGATCACTTACAGGCACAAAATTGGTAGTATTTGAATAACGGTCCAGCATCTTTCCGTCACCGCGAACATCCAATTTTTCTATCGCGCCCCAAACTTCTGGATATTCTAACTGGGTATGTGGATTTATTACCTTAGCCAATGCCGACTTCAAGGCTGCTCCTGTCTTGCCGTTTGCATCATTATAATAACCATCGAAAACCTGTGCACCGGCATACCGCACAAACGCGCACTGTAATATAATAATGTATAGTAAAATCTTTTTCATATCCGACATCGATTATGTTATGATAATATCATCTTTGCAAAAATAATATTTTTCACTGAGTTTTCCACTAAAAGATAATGTTTTTTTTATATAGTAACGATTTTTCCTTCACACAACCATTTAGAAACAATAATTTTTATTCTTTATTATTTGGAAAGAATCATTTAATTTACTATTTTTGCATCGATATAATAATACACTAAAAGACAAGATATGAAAACGATCATTTTAGCAGCCGGATATGCTACCCGTCTTTATCCTCTTACTGAAAACACTCCCAAGCAACTGCTCAATGTGGGGGGAAGAACCATCATGGGACGTATGCTCGATGACCTCGATGCAATCTCTGATGTACACGAGAATGTAATCGTTACAAACCATAAGTTTGTCAACCATTTTAAAGAGTGGATGGACAATGCCACCTACTGCAACGCTATACATCTGCTCGACGACGGCAGTGAGAATGAAAACGATCGTATGGGAGCTGTGGGTGATCTCGTGGCTGCTATCGAGGCTATGGACATTGATGATGATATTCTGGTGGTTTATGCCGACAGTCTGTTGGATTTCTCTTTCGACACATTCGTTGATTTCTTCAAAGAGAAGAGTGCTTCCTGCATTATGTATCACCCCATGGACGACGAAGAGGAACTCAAGAAATACGCTGTGGTAGAGGTGAACAAGAAAGGACGTGTGAAGAGAATTGAGGAGAAACCTCAGAAGCCACGTACCAATCTGGCTGTTCCACCATTCTATATCTATCGGAAAGAAGATCTCCCACTCATCCGTGAGGCTATCAACAACGGTTGTAATGTTGACTCACCGGGGAATCTGGTGGAATACCTCTACGACAAAACACCTATCTATGCCATGGAGATGCCCGGCCGCCGCTTCGCTATCAGTGATATCGAGGAATATGAACAACTGAAAAAGACATTCCCAGGATAAGAATCATAATAAAGGGTACCCACACCGGGCACCCTTTATTTTTGTTTATGACCATCATCTTGTCTACTCGTCAACTAAAAAACTTTCTACAGGTTTTTGCCTGTAGGCGCAAGGTCTTCTGCCTGCTGCCGCAAGGTCTTCTGTCTACAGCCGAGTTCGGGAAAAAGGTATTTTTTGTACCATCCAGTATGAGCTAATGTACCGATGACAGCACTTATCTCACCCAGAAACACGATTACTTTACCTTATACTGTTCAATCTCACGGATACCGTTGAGGAAGTCACGCGCTATCATTCGTTTCTTTCCACTCAGTTGGAGTTCAACCAATTCCAACCAGGAATCGAGCGTCTTTACATAGAGGTGTCCACCTTTTGAAAAGAGACTACCAATAGCTGCATCTGACAGTTGTACATCACCCCCCTTAGCGGTCCGAAAGATTTTAAGAACCGTTCCCTTTCCGTCAGGTCCTATCAATGTGGTCCACGCACCGGGATAGGGACTGAGTCCACGCACAAAATCATACACTTTCTTTGCCGTTTGCTGCCATGTTATCTCACAAGTCTCACGGAAGATCTTAGGAGCCGGCCGTAAAACGGTTCCTTCCGGTAACAACATATCCTCCTGAGCAATAGTGGGCACCTTACCATCTGTTGCCAACAACTCATCGATTGTCTCTATAGCGATGTCTGCACCCAAGTGCATCAGTCCGTCATATACCGTCTCTACATTGGCGTCATCCGTAATCTCAAACGATTCCTGTTTGATGATCCTGCCAGTATCGATATCCTTATCGAGGAAGAAGGTGGTGACACCCGTCTCTGTCTCACCATTGATCACAGCCCAGTTGATGGGGGCTGCACCCCGGTATTGCGGCAGAAGGGCTGCATGCACATTGAAGGTTCCCCACCGTGGCATTGCCCAAACCACCTCTGGAAGCATGCGGAATGCAACCACCACTTGAAGATCAGCATGAAAAGATTGTAGTTGCTCGATAAAAGCAGGATCTTTCATCTTCTCGGGTTGTAACACAGGAATATTCTTACTTACCGCGTATTTCTTTACTGCAGAAGGTTGGAGGGTATCCTGATGTCGCCCTACCGGTTTGTCGGGTTGTGTGACAACAGCCACTACAGGATAACCGTTTTCCACCAGTCGCTGTAGGGTCTCTACAGCAAACTCCGGTGTACCCATGAATATGATTCTGAGATCTTCTTTTTTCATTCGTTTCTTTTGATTGGTTTATGATAGTTTTTTGAATACCGTCCTCACCAAGATAAAGTTCACCGGCACGGCAATACAATATACCGGTAAGGGCGCAAGTGTCTTGCTGAGTCCCAACCACAGGAAGATATTCAGCAATACTATCTGGAAAAAGTAATTGAACAAGTGTGCGCCGGCAAAACCGATTCCGTTACGACGTGTCGTTTTCTCACGGAAGGTGAACATTGCCGAGAGAAAATAGTTGGCTATAAAACTGAGGAAATAGCCGATGGTATACGCCACATTTACATTGATCCAATGCTGCAACACCCAGTAGATGACATAGTGGAGCACCGTGGCTATCACGCCCACAATACCGAAACGGACAATCTCAAACAGCGTCTTCTTCGTTATTACCATATTTATTCAGATGAGAAATCGGCAATGAGCTGCCGGTATTGTTTATACAAATGTGTTCGTGACACATACCCTGCCAAGTGATTATCTTCATCGAGAACCGGCAACTGGGCAGCGTCGGTATCATCAAAATGCTTCATCACCTCATCCATCGGGTCATGCAACCCTAAGACGGCCGGTGGTTGTGTCATCAACTGTGACACTTTGAAATGATTATACAACTCTGTACGGAAGATGACATGACGGATTTTTGCCATGTTAATCTCACCGAGTAGATTGCCGGCAGCATCCACCACCGGCAGGATATTCGACTTACTTCTGCTCATGGCATGGATCAAAGAACCCAACGGCATATCAGGATCCACCGACAGGAAATGCCTGTCGATGACACTCTCCAGTTTCATCAGTGCTAAAGTAGAGTTGTCAGTATGATGGGTAAGAAGTTTTCCTTCCCGAGCCAGACGCATACCATAGATACTGTGGGGCTCGAAGATAATAATGGTGAGATACGCACAGATACTTACTATCATCAGTGGGATAAGAAGCTGATAACCGTCGGTAAGTTCTGCAATCAGGAAGATGCCCGTCAAAGGGGCATGCATCACACCAGCCATCACTGCCGACATTCCGAGCATGGCAAAATTCTTCTCAGGTATATAGACTCCTATCTGCTCGATATTCCATATACGGGCAAAGAGGAAACCGCTATAAGCACCGATAAACAATGAGGGTGCGAAAGTACCACCACATCCTCCTGCCCCATTGGTGGCTGAAGTGGCAAACACCTTTGTCAACAATACTAACGAGATATACAACAATAAAAATTTCTCATTTCCATAGAAAAGCGAGTTATTCAGAATAGCATTCCATTCTTCCTCAGTGCTACCATTGAGCAAGATATTGATACTACCGTAACCCTCACCATATAAGGATGGGAAGAGGAAAATCAGCGTACTGAGGATCACGCCACCTAAGAGCAGTTTCAGGTATGCATGATTGCGCAACCGTGAGAAGATGCCCTCACAGAAGCTCATCATACGGATGAAATACAGGCTGATGAGTCCTCCAAACACGCCCAACAGGATATATGCCGGCACTCTGTGGATCGACCATGTGCTGTCTATTTTGAAATCAAAGAGGAAATTACCACCTGTGAAGATATAGCTGAAACACACTGCAGTGACACTGGCAATAAGAATAGGTAAGAGGGAGGCCATCGTCAGATCGATCATCAGCACCTCAAGGGTGAAGACGAGTCCTGCTATGGGTGCATTGAAGATAGCTGCTATAGCAGCCGAAGCGCCACATCCCACCAACAGCATCAGCGTATGACTGTCTAAATGAAACTTCTTTCCTAAGTTACTGCCGATAGCCGAACCGGTAAGTACGATAGGAGCCTCAGCTCCCACTGATCCACCAAATCCGATGGTGATAGCCGAAGCGATCACACTACTCCAGCAATGATGGTTCGCCAAACGACTTTTCTTTGTAGAAATGGCATACAAGATTCGCGTGATACCATGGGAGATATCGTCTCTCACGATATATTTGACGAACAAGGATGTGATATAAATACCGATAACAGGATAGATAAGATACAACCAGTTGAAGGTGGTATAGTCGAACCCAGCGGTTAACAGCAGTTGTATCTCTCTGATCAACCAATGCAGTACATAGGCAGCAACGGCAGAGAGAAGTCCGATGAAGAAGCTCAATATCAGGATAAACTGCTTGTTGCTGAGGTGTGCGTCACGCCAGCGTATGAATCGTTGTAACCAAGAAGTTGCCTGAATTGTCTCTTCCTTCATCATTATTTACGTATTATCTCTACCTCACCATCCTTTGACAACTTGATGATACTGGAGGGTTTATGCGGGTATTTCTCTTGTCTGCGACTGAAACAGACATAGTCAACAGCTTCGAGCAATGCCGGTGAGATATCCCGGTAATTCTGTGCAGGGGGCTCACCGCTGATATTTGCACTGGTACTTACCAAAGGCTTCTGAAAACGATAGCACAGTTCTTTGGAGAAAGGCTCTTGTGTAATACGCATTGCCACACTCCCATCCTCTGCTATCAGGTTGGGAGCCAGATTCACTGCCCCGTCTAAAATAACAGTAACGGGAGTTGTCGACAGTTCCATAATATCCCATGCCACGGACGGCACATCACGCACATATCGCTGTAAGCGGGCATCACTGTCCACCAGGCAGATCAAGGCTTTACTGTCTTCACGCTGTTTGATCTTAAACACTTTCGATACAGCTTCCGCATTCGTAGCATCACAGCCTATACCCCATACGGTATCCGTAGGATAGAGAATCACCCCACCCTCACGCATCACCTTCACCGCATTTTGTATATCCTCTTCTATTTTCATTATTTAGTTGACGAGTAAACAAGTAAACGAGTAAACAAGTAAACGAGTAAACAAGTTATTAGTAATTTTTCTTTGCCGTAAGGCAAATACCAACAAAAAAGGAGATCATCACATCACATGATGATCTCATAAAGAGTATGTTGTGAGAATTACATCTCCCATCCAACAGCAGAAGCACCTAAGACAGCTGCAGATGAACCGTCAAGACCCGATACGAGGAATTTTGCCTTACCCTTGAAGATCTTCAGCACGTTCTTATCATAACTGCGCTTGATAGGATCCATAATCAGATCACCGGCTTTCGTCATACCACCGAAGAAGATAAATGCTTCAGGAGAGGAGAATGCAGCAAAGTCGGCACATGCCTCACCAAGCATCTCACCGGTAAACTCATAGATATGTTTTGCCAATTCATCACCCTTACCGGCAGCAATAGAAACATCCAGAGAGGTGATAGCCTCAGGGTCGAGTTCACGTAAGAGTGATGGCTCAGATGTCTTTGATAACAACTCACGGGCAGTACGTGCCACACCGGTGGCAGAGCAGTATGCCTCGAGACAACCATTACGGCCACAACCACAGGGACGACCGTTTTCACGACGAACGATCACATGACCAAGCTCTCCGGCAAAACCGTCACAGCCGTACACTAACTGTCCGTTGATGACAATACCTGAACCGACACCTGTACCGAGGGTGATAACGATAAAGTTCTTCATACCACGGGCAACACCGTAAATCATCTCACCGATAGCGGCAGCATTGGCATCATTGGTAAGTCCTACAGGGATGTTATCCAAACGCTCACTGAACATCTTTGCCAAAGGAACAACGCCATCGTGTGCCCATGGCAGGTTCGGTGCAAACTCTATTGTTCCGTTATAATAGTTACCATTAGGAGCACCGATACCCATAGCCTTGATCTTATCAATACCACCTACCTGCTCGATAATGATCTGCAGAGCTTCTACACTGGCATCAACATATTCCTCAACGGTTTTATAACCTTGTGTCTTAATGGCTGTTGTAGCCTTGATCTCACCACGTGAGTCCACAATTCCGAAAACAGAATTGGTACCTCCTAAATCTAAACCGATCACATACGGTTTGCTCATTGGTTCTGTGCTCATAATAATATTCTTATTAATTAGTTATATACATTGAAAAATCTTTTTCACTGATGGGCAAAGTTATTAAAATTATCCTATACGGCAAAGTTTTATCAGATAAAATTATATAATTCATAAAAAATTTGTAAATTTGCATCCGTTATGCCATTTGAATTCCATATCAACTTCATAGATGTCATGCTGAAAGGTATGATTATAGGTATGCTTGCCAGTGCCCCTATGGGTCCTGTGGGTGTGCTCTGCATACAGCGTACACTCAACAAAGGACGATGGTACGGTTTTGTAACCGGTATAGGAGCGGCAGCAAGCGATATTATCTATGCGCTGATCACCGGATTTGGAATGTCCTTTGTGATGAACCTGGTACAAAACGAGCATAACCGTTTCTACCTCCATATCAGCGGAAGCATCATCCTGCTGCTCTTCGGCATCTATTGCTGGAAAAGTGACCCAACGAAGAAAATACATATCAGCGGTAATCAGAAAGGTAGTTTGTGGCATAACGGAATAACTGCTTTCCTGGTAACCTTCTCCAACCCACTGATCATACTACTCTTCATGGCAGCCTTCGCACAGCTGGGATTCGTCATCCCCGACCATCCCATTGGGATGACTCTGGGATATCTCAGTATCATTGCCGGAGCATTGCTGTGGTGGTTCGGACTGACATGGCTTGTTGACAAGATAAGAGGAAAATTTAATACCGATGGTATTCAACTGATCAACAAGATCATCGGTAGTTGTGTGATCGTGTTCTCGCTCATCATCCTCTTCGGAACATTATTCAACCTTTATTCATTCACTTACTGACATGTTTATCTCTCAAGAATTACGCAAGACGAACATTGCGGAATACCTGCTTTATATGTGGCAGGTAGAAGATATTATCCGTGGGTACGACCTCTCTCTGAGCAGGATACGCAAGGAATATATCGAACGTTTCGACATCGATGAGGAAAAGAAAGAAGAGATGATCGACTGGTACGGCGACTTAATAAGGATGATGAACCAGGAAGGGTGTCGTGAGAAAGGACATCTGCAAATTAATAAAAATGTGATTATCCAACTGACCGATCTTCATGATCGGCTGCTGAAAAGTGGGAAGTTCACTTTTTACAATAGTGAGTACTACAAAGTGCTACCCTATATCGTAGAGTTGCGGAAGAAAGGCAACAAGGAGGAGTCGGAGATAGAGACATGTTTCAATGCCCTCTATGGGGTGATGCTCCTGCGTCTGCAGAAGAAAGAAGTGAGTCAGAATACGAAGCACGCTATTCAAGAGATCACCACCTTCATCGGCATGCTCAATGACTATTACTTCAAGGAAAAGAACCGTGAGCTGTTCATTGAATGATTACTCTGTACCACGTCTCCCCAACCCAGTAGTTCTTTAGTACTTTAATGACTCTAAAGCCCCTATAAAATCAAAAAGATGAGAATACTAGTAACAGGTTGTAACGGACAATTAGGAAATACGATCAAAGACCGTCAGCATAACTATCCACAACATCAGTGGTTGAATACCGATGTGGCGGAATTAGATATTACTGACAGGAAAGCCGTTGAACAGTTCGTGGAAGAACACCAAATCGACGGCATCATCAACTGTGCTGCCTACACTGCTGTTGACAGAGCCGAAGACGATGTGGAAAAAGCCACACTACTGAATGTTACCGGTCCTGCTAATCTTGCCATGGCCATAGAAAAACGGGGAGGATGGTTCATCCATATCTCCACCGACTATGTTTTTGACGGTAATCACTGCACCCCCTATACTGAGGATTTACCGACATGCCCCAAGAGCGTTTATGGTAAGACAAAACTGGAAGCTGAAGAAGTTGTCCTGCGAAATTGTCAAAGAACCATGATTATCCGTACTGCTTGGCTCTATTCGGAATATGGTAACAACTTTGTAAAAACCATGTTACGACTCGGACGGGAAAGACAACAACTAAAGGTGGTATACGACCAGATAGGTACTCCCACCTATGCCGGTGATCTTGCCGACACCATCCTCAACGTGATAACAAAAGGAATCGTCAGCGGCATCTTCCATTTCTCCAACGAAGGAGTGATCAGCTGGTACGATTTTACCAAAGCCATTCATGAGATGGCTGGCATCACGAGTTGTGAGGTTCTACCCATACGCAGTGCTGAATACCCTGCCAAAGCACCTCGTCCTGCCTATAGTGTTTTAGACAAACAGAAGATCAAGACACATTATAATATATGTATTCCTTATTGGAAAGACAGTCTGGCACATTGCCTCAACATATTAAAAGAAAAAGAATTCTAAGAGAAAATGCAAGAAATAGATAGAAGAAGAACGTTCGCCATCATATCTCATCCGGATGCCGGAAAGACGACGCTGACAGAGAAATTCCTTCTGTTCGGCGGACAGATACAGGTAGCAGGAGCCGTCAAGAACAACAAGATCAAGAAGACAGCCACTTCTGACTGGATGGACATCGAGAAACAGAGAGGTATCTCTGTATCTACTTCCGTAATGGAGTTCGACTATTGTCCTACTGCCCGTCTGCAAGAAGCCGGTCCGGATGATATTATATATAAGGTGAATATCCTTGATACCCCGGGACACCAAGACTTTGCGGAAGACACCTACCGTACGCTCACGGCGGTCGACTCAGCTATCATCGTGGTAGATGGAGCGAAAGGTGTGGAGACACAGACACGTAAACTGATGAATGTATGTAGGATGCGTAACACACCGGTTATTATCTTTATCAATAAGATGGACCGCGAAGGTCGTGATCCTTTTGATTTGCTGGACGAACTGGAGGCAGAACTGCAGATAAAAGTACGCCCCTTGTCGTGGCCTATCAATCAGGGTGCGCATTTCAAAGGGGTGTATAATATCTATGAGAATAAACTCGATTTGTTTACACCCGACAAGCAACGTGTGACTGAAAAGGTGGAAGTTGACTTGGATTCCACCGAACTCGATGAGAGAGTCGGTGAGCGCGATGCAGAAAAACTGCGTGAGGATCTCGAACTCGTGGAGGGTGTCTACCCCACTTTCGAAGTTGACAACTACCGTTCAGCGGAAGTTGCACCTGTTTTCTTCGGTAGTGCCCTTAACAATTTCGGTGTACAGGAGTTGCTGAACTGTTTCGTTGAGATAGCTCCCAGTCCACGTCCCACAAAAGCGGAAGAACGTGACGTGATGCCAGAAGAACCGAAATTCACCGGCTTTATATTCAAGATTACTGCAAATATCGATCCTAATCACCGCAGTTGTATCGCCTTTTGTAAGGTATGCAGTGGGAAGTTTGTGAGAAACCAACCGTATCTGCATGTACGACAGGGAAAAACCGTCAGGTTCTCTTCACCCACACAGTTTATGGCACAGCGTAAGAGTACCATCGAAGAAGCATGGCCCGGTGATATCGTAGGACTTCCCGATAACGGTATCTTTAAGATCGGTGACACGCTGACAGAGGGAGAACAACTGCATTTCCGCGGTTTACCATCCTTCTCTCCAGAGATGTTCAAGTACATAGAAAACGATGATCCGATGAAAGCCAAACAACTCAACAAGGGTCTTGATCAATTGATGGACGAGGGTGTGGCACAGATGTTTGTCAACCAGTTTAATAACCGGAAGATCATCGGTACCGTGGGACAACTTCAGTTTGAGGTAATCCAATATCGTCTGGAGAATGAATACAACGCAAAATGTCGTTGGGAACCTGTCCATCTGTATAAAGCCTGCTGGATAGAATCGGATGATGCGGAAGAACTGGCATCCTTTAAAAAACGGAAATACCAATATATGGCGAAAGACAAAGACGGTAGGGATGTCTTCCTGGCCGACTCCGGATATGTGCTGCAGATGGCGCAGGAAGATTTCAAGCATATCAAATTCCACTTCACCAGCGAGTTCTGATACCTTATGGCATCCACAACAACAGCTAACGACGGTTATCCTTGGTATGGCGTGCAATTGTTCGGCATTAAGTCATCGATGATAGCAGAATATCTCGACCGTGTCGGGATATCCTATTTCATACCCATGCAGAATGTTGTGTATGTCGACCAAGACGGTAAACGTCGTCATAAACTGCGTCCTGTGGTGTCAAACCTTCTCTTTATCAAAAAAGATAAGGATGATAAGGTTATCATCGAATCAATGGAGCCCTACCATGGGTCTTTTTATATATTCCGTAAGAAAAACTCAACCAGAGACTTATACGAAATAGCTGCAGAAGAGATGCAAGAGTTTATCATCATGTGTAACCCCGAACTGACAGAAAAGAAATACATTGATGAGAACGAGGCAAAACTGAAACCGGGAGCTAAAGTATTGGTACACCACGGTCCACTGAAAGGACTCACTGGCAGATTGGTTCGTCAGAGTGGGAAATACTATCTGTTGAAGGAAGTTCCTGGTATGGCTGTGATGTTGAAAGTCACGAAATGGTGCTGTAAGGAATGCTGAAAATACCCAAAGGTATTTCAAGTTTCCTTTTGCATTTCGCTTATAGATTGAAGAAAATCATCACATCCGAGAAAATAAATCTAATATTTTCTTCTCACTTATTCAGATTTTTAGTAACTTTGCACGATTTGTTGAGAAGACAGATATTTTATTCTGTTTTTCGCATAAATGGTGCATGAATATAACGTCAAACGATCCATAGACAATGAAGAAAAAACTCAAGAAAGTATTAGTACTCGGTTCTGGTGCTTTAAAGATTGGACAGGCAGGAGAATTCGATTATTCCGGTTCTCAAGCATTGAAAGCGTTACGCGAAGAAGGTATCCACAGTGTGCTCGTAAACCCGAACATTGCTACGATACAGACGTCTGAGGGTATTGCCGACAAGGTTTATTTTCAACCCGTAACCCCCTATTTCGTTACTGAGATTATCAAAAAAGAACGCCCCGACGGTATCCTTCTGGCATTCGGTGGACAGACAGCTTTGAACTGCGGTACAGAACTGTTCCGCAACGGTACATTGAAAGAATATGGTGTGGAAGTGCTCGGCACATCTGTTGAGGCAATCATGGACACGGAGGATCGTGACCTTTTCGTCAAGAAACTCGATGAGGTAAACCTTAAGACTCCGGTCAGTCATGCTGTAGAGAATATGGACGATGCCTTAAAGGCAGCCCGTGAGATCGGATTCCCTATTATGATCCGTTCTGCCTATGCACTTGGTGGTTTGGGTAGTGGTATCTGTAAAGATGAACAAGCATTTACCGAACTAGCAGAGAGTGCTTTTACCTTTGCTCCTCAGATCCTCGTGGAAGAGAGTCTGAAAGGATGGAAAGAGATTGAGTTTGAGTGTATCCGCGATGCTAACGACCACTGTTTCACCGTGGCATCCATGGAGAATTTCGACCCGCTGGGTATTCACACCGGTGAATCCATTGTCGTCGCTCCTACCTGTTCACTCACTGATGAACAGGTGAAGATGCTGCAAGAGCTGACCATTAAGTGTGTGCGCCATCTGAATATCGTGGGTGAGTGTAACATACAGTTCGCATTCAATGCAATAACCAATGACTACCGTATCATCGAGATTAACGCTCGTCTGAGCCGTTCTTCTGCTTTGGCTTCCAAGGCTACCGGTTATCCGCTTGCTTTCGTGGCCGCAAAGATTGCATTGGGTTATACTTTGGATCAAATCGGTGAGATGGGCACTCCCAACAGTGCATATGTAGCACCACAACTCGACTATATGATCTGTAAGATTCCTCGCTGGGACCTTACGAAATTCTCTGGTGTTAGCCGTCTGATCGGTTCTTCAATGAAATCAGTAGGTGAAATCATGTCTATCGGTCGTTCATTCGAAGAGATGATCCAAAAAGGATTACGTATGATCGGACAGGGCATGCACGGTTTCGTGGGCAACGACCATACCAAGTTTGAGAATCTTGATGAAGAACTCTCCAATCCTACCGACCTGCGTATCTTTGCCATTGCACAGGCACTGGAAGAGGGCTATACCGTGGAGCGTATTGAAGAACTGACGAAGATCGACGTATGGTTCCTTACCCGACTGAAGCGTATCGTTACCTTGAAACATCAGTTGATGGAATATAACCGTCTGGAGGATATCCCCGACAGTTTCCTGCAAGAGGTGAAAGCCGCTGGATTCTCCGATTTCCAGATTGCCCGCTTTGTGCTTAAGCCACAGGAAGGAAACATGGAGAAAGAGAATCTTGCAGTACGTCGCTATCGTAAAGAAAAAGGTATCTTACCGAGTGTCAAGCGCATAAATACTGTTGCCAGCGAGCATCCTGAACTTACCAACTACCTCTATTTTACTTATGCTGTACAAGGACACGACATCAACTACTACAAGAACGAGAAATCAGTGGTGGTATTGGGCTCTGGTGCCTATCGTATCGGTTCTTCGGTTGAATTTGACTGGTGCTCAGTCAACGCTATCAATACTGCTCGAAAGCTAGGTTATAAGAGTATCATGATCAATTATAACCCTGAGACTGTTTCTACTGACTATGACATGTGTGACCGTTTGTATTTCGATGAACTGTCATTGGAGCGCGTGCTTGACGTGATTGACTTGGAACAGCCAAAGGGTGTTATCGTAAGTATGGGTGGTCAGATACCGAACAATCTGGCTATGAAACTGTACCGTCAGGGTATTCCTGTGCTGGGAACCTCTCCAGTAAATATCGACCGTGCAGAGAACCGTGATAAGTTCTCCGCCATGCTTGATAAGTTGGGCATCGACCAACCCGCTTGGCGTGCACTGACATCCTTCGATGATATCAAGGAGTTTGTAGAAGAGGTAGGATTCCCCGTAT
>JAFZPF010000157.1 GCA_017550455.1 Prevotella sp. | reverse complement strand
TGCATTGGCAGGAGTAGGAAGTCCGATAAAAGAAGATGTCTGACGCTCATCGAGATTAAACTTTGCCAATCGCAGGGCTGAGAAAGCAGCCATAAGGAAAGCAATGTATGGAAGAATACTCCGTAAGCCATCCAAGAACGAAGGATAATCCATCACAGTAAACTGATAGAAAAGCATGGCTGAAGGTGCCACCCCAAAGGTAACGACATCGGCTAATGAGTCGAGTTCCTTTCCGATGGGAGAAGAAACATTCAACAACCGGGCAACCATACCGTCAAAGAAATCAAAGACAGCACCTAAGATGATCCACAACATGGCCATACGCATATCACCGGCTAAGGCGTATGAGGTAGCAATGCAGCCTGATATCAGGTTACAACATGTAATGAAATTGGGGATGTGTTGGGTCATTCTTCTCTTTTCTTAATAATTATTTCAGTCGGGCAATAACTGTCTGGTCTCCAGTTGTCGATTGCCCCATCTTCACACATATCTCTGTTCCCAGAGGCAGGTAGACATCTACACGCGATCCGAATTTGATAAAACCGAGATGTTCATCAATATAACAGTCTTCACCATCCTTAGCATAGGTAACGATACGACGTGCCACAGCACCTGCAATCTGGCGCACCAGCACCTCTACTCCATCGTCTGTCTCCAGCATGATGTCGGCATGCTCATTTTCTTCACTGGCTTTGGGCAACCATGCTTTATGGAAATTACCATTTTGATGACGCACGAACAACACCTTGCCATCAACAGGGAACCAGTTGGCATGCACATTAAACAGACTCATAAAGATGGATACCATGATACGTTTGTCATGGAAATATTTATCTTCTTCCACCTCTTCTATGACCACGATCTTACCATCTGCAGGAGCCACAACGATTTTTTCCGTCTCCCCGTTAAAATAACGGATAGGACAACGGAAGAAGTTAATCATCACGCAATAAACGATGATAGCCAATATCAGAAAGACATTAAAGATGATAGCGTTGCCTGCAATCCAATAAAGCAATCCCCCCACCAACAGCAATGCCAGCAAGGCATATACCAAGGTGTTCGTTCCTTCCCTGTGCAGACGTATGTTTTTTATTCGTTTTATTCTCTTTCCCATGGTGATAGAAGAACTGTTATCTGCAAAGATAAAAGCATATCTCCGCCAATTTAGCGGCAAAGTTACGAAATAAAATTGATTCGAGCAACGCGTATTAAAGAAATTTCTTTATAAAAGTTATTTTACCTGATTATTTTGGTGATATTACAGATTATTATTAACTTTGTGACCACGAAATAAGGAAACTCCATGGAAGACTTTATACATTTGCACGTCCATACTTATTATAGCATACTCGACGGACAGTCGAGTATTTCCAGACTGGTTGACAAGGCTATTGGCAATGGCATGAAAGGTATGGCTGTCACCGACCATGGAGATATGTTCGGCATCAAAGAGTTCTTTGACTATTGCAATAAAGTTAACGGCAATAGGAAGAAAGAAGGTCTGGATCTTTTCAAGCCTATCTTTGGTTGTGAGGTATATGTAGCCAACAGGAGAAAAGAGGATAAAGAGAAAGAACAAGGTGATTTACGCCGCTACCATCTTATCCTATTGGCTAAGAACTATCAAGGTTACAAGAACTTGATTAAGATTGTCAGCAGGGCCTGGGTAGACGGTTACTATATGCGTCCGAGAACAGACCGCTATGACCTCGAGAAATTCCACGAAGGAATCATCTGTTGTTCAGCATGTCTGGCCGGTGAGGTGCCTGCAAAGATTCTCCATAATGATATTGCAGGGGCACGTGAGGCTATTGAGTGGTATCACCGCGTTTTCGGGGATGACTATTATCTGGAGTTGCAACGTCATGAGGTAAGAGATCCAAACATCAGAGCTAACAGAGAAACCTATCCTCTCCAACAACAAGCCAATAAGGTGATCATCCAGCTGGCACGTGAATATGGCATCAAACTGATATGCACCAACGATGCTCACTTTGTGGATCAGGATAATGCCGAAGCCCACGATCACCTCCTTTGCCTGTCAACAGGCAAGGATCTTGACGACCCCACCCGCATGCTCTATTCCAAACAGGAGTGGTTTAAGACCCGTGAGGAGATGAACGAGGTTTTCAATGATATCCCCGAAGCACTCTCCAACACTCTTGAGATTCTCAACAAGGTTGAGATGTACAATATTGAGCATGCACCTATCATGCCCTTCTTCCCTATTCCAGAGGATTTCGGAACGGAAGAGGATTACCGTAAGAAATACACTCCTCAACAATTATACGATGAGTTTACCTCCGATGAAAATGGACAGAACCAGCTGTCAAAGGAGGATGGCGACAAAAAGATTAAGAACTTAGGAGGTATCGACCGTCTGTATCGTATCAAGTTTGAAGCCGACTATCTGGCAAAACTTGCGTACGAGGGTGCTCGTAAGCTCTACGGGGAGACACTCTCTGAAGAGGTTAAGGAACGTATCAACTTCGAGCTCCATATTATGAAGACGATGGGATTCCCTGGTTATTTCCTTATCGTACAGGACTTTATCAATTCGGCCCGCGACAAACTAGGTGTGATGGTTGGTCCTGGTCGAGGCTCAGCAGCTGGCAGTGTTGTGGCATATTGCTTGGGAATCACCAAAATCGATCCTATCAAATACGATCTTCTTTTTGAGCGTTTCCTTAATCCTGACCGCATCTCCCTGCCTGATATAGATACCGATTTTGATGATGACGGCCGTGGAAAAGTATTGGAGTGGGTGGAAGATAAATATGGCCACGAAAACTGTGCCCATATCATCACCTATGGTACAATGGCTACTAAGAACTCTATCAAGGATGTGGCTCGTGTGGAGAAAGTGCCTCTCGATGTGGTCAACCATCTGTGTAAACAGATCCCCGACCGTCTGCCTGACAATCTGAAGATGAACCTCCCCAATGCTATTAAATGTGTGAAAGAGTTGCGAGATGCTGAGGTATCTACTGATGAGCGGCTGAGCAACACCATTAAATATGCGAAAATGCTGGAGGGAACCGTACGTGGCACAGGTATCCATGCTTGTGGTTTTATCATCTGTCGTGACCCTATCAGTGACTGGGTACCGGTATCCGTGGCAGAAGACAAAGCCGATCCCGGACATAAGTTGCACTGTACGCAGTATGACGGACATGTCATAGAGTCAACAGGACTGATCAAGATGGACTTCCTCGGATTGAAGACTTTATCCATTTTGAAAGAGGCCGTGGAGAATATCCGACTTACCACTGGCACAGAGATAGACCTCGACAACATACCTATAGATGATGCACTGACATATCAGTTATATTGTAAAGGACAGACCATCGGCACATTCCAATTTGAATCTCCGGGCATGCAGAAGTATCTACGTGAGTTACAGCCCAGTGTCTTTGAGGACCTCATCGCTATGAATGCCCTCTACCGACCCGGCCCCATGGACTATATCCCATCCTTCATTAACCGTAAGGCGGGGAAGGAAACGATTACTTATGATATCCCCTGTATGGAGAAATACCTGAAGGAGACCTACGGCATCACCGTTTATCAGGAGCAGGTGATGCTCCTTTCACGACAATTAGCTAATTTTACCCGTGGTCAGAGCGACTCCCTGCGTAAAGCGATGGGTAAGAAGAAAATTGCCGACATGGAGAAATTAGAGGTACTCTTCTACCAGGGAGGTGAGAAAAACGGGTATGACAAGAAGGTTCTCAACAAGATCTGGGAAGACTGGAAGAAGTTCGCTTCTTACGCTTTCAATAAGAGTCATGCCACCTGCTACTCATGGGTAGCTTATCAGACAGCTTATCTGAAAGCCCACTACCCTGCAGAATACATGGCGGCTGTGATGAGCAGGAACTTAGATAACATCACTGAAGTAACAAAGTTGATGGATGAGTGTCGAGCTATGGGTATCAGCACGTTAGGACCTGACGTCAATGAGAGCCGCAGGAAGTTCAGTGTTAACAAAAAAGGTGAGATACGTTTTGGACTGGCAGCCATTAAAGGCATGGGTGGTGCCGCTGCTGATGCCATCATCTCTGAGCGAGAAAAGAATGGTCCATATAAAGATGTTTTTGATCTGGTTCAGCGGGTGAATCTCTCCTCATGCAACCGCAAATGTTTTGAAAGCCTTGCCCTAAGTGGTGGCTTCGACAGTTTTAATATCATGCGCGAGCGTTACTTCGGTGTCAACAACCGCGGTGAAGTTTTCCTGGACACACTACTCAGATATGGTCAACGTTATCAAGCAGAACAGCAAGAGGCAACGATGTCGCTATTCGGTGGCATGGACAGTATTGAGATTGCCACTCCTCCCATTCCGCAGAATGAGGAGTGGAGCATGATAGAAAAACTCAATAAAGAGCGCGACCTCGTGGGTATCTACCTGTCAGCACATCCTCTGGATGAATATAGTTTTGTTCTCCGTGGATTATGTAACACCCGTTGTAATGAATTAGATGACAAAGCAGAACTGGCAAAGAAAGATATCATCACAGTTGGTGGTATTGTTACCAACGTGAAAGAACGAATTGCTAAGAATGGCAACCGCTTTGGTATAGTAACGATTGAAGACTACGACGATAGTGGTGAACTGGCTGTCTTTGGAGAAGACTGGGGTACATGGAAAGGGATGTTATCCGAAGGTAATACGATTTTTATTACAGCCAAGTGCACACAGCGGTTTCGTGATAGCAATGTATACACTTTTAATATATCTGATATCAAATATCTGCAGACTGTGAAAGATCAGCAGATAGATCGTATCACTATTGGCATACCCGTTGAGAATCTCAACGAGGAGATGGCAACGGATTTGACTACACTTATCAATAACAACCCCGGTAAGACAGAACTGTGTTTCCGCTTTTATGACTCTTTAGGGCGCCAACCGGTACTTGTCAGAAGTAAGAACCATCAGGTGGACATCAATAAGGAATTATTACAGTATATCAGTGATCATCCCTTTATGAGTTTCAGCATCAACTGACATATTGCCATGTATGCTGTCATGGCACAATCTTTGTATAATAATTTTTCAAACAATAATCAATAGAAAGAATTATGGAAGTAACAATCACAACTGAGAATTTCGAGAGTCTGAAGAATGGAGAATTGCCATTAGTAGTTGATTTCTGGGCAACATGGTGTGGACCATGCCGTATGATTGCTCCTTATATTGCACAGCTGGCTGAAGAATACGATGGTAAGATCGTCGTCGGCAAATGTGATGTAGAAGAGAACGATGATATCGCTATGGAGTTTGGCATCCGTAATATCCCTACTATTCTCTTCATCAAAGATGGCAAGGTCGTTGACAAGCATGTCGGTGCTGCCACCAAGGCTAAGTTACAAGAGAAATTTGAGAAACTGCTCTAATAGAAAAGGCTTACCACTGAGTAAGCCTTTTTTATTTATTATTTTTTCCTCGACCTTAAGGTAATCAACGGTATCATCATCTCCTCAAGTGAGATTCCTCCATGCTGGAAAGTGTTGCGATAGTATGATACGTAATAGTTGTAGTTGTTAGGATAAGCGAAAAACATATCACCAGTCGCAAAGACATATGATGTACTGAGATTAGGCGATGGCAAGTGAGCCTTCTGCGGATTCTTAATACAGAACACCTCCTTGGCATTGAAGTTCAGGTTCTTTCCCAGTTTATACCGCAGATTAGTATTGGTATTCCTGTCGCCGATAATCTTAATGGGTTCATTGGCACGTATACTGCCATGGTCGGTAGTTACAATTACCGTATAATCTTTTTGTGCCAACCGCTTAAAAAGATCCTGCAATACCGAATGGCGGAACCAACTCAGCGTGATACTGCGGTATGCGCTTTCGTTATTTGCCAGTTCACGCACCATCTTCGATTCTGTACGAGCATGAGAAAGCATATCGATAAAATTGATTACCAACACGTTAAGGTCATTATTCTCTAATTGTGGTAATAACTGCATGAACTTCTCTCCACCTGCAGAATCATAGATCTTATGATAAGAGAAAGTGTCATGCCGACGGAAACGATTGATCTGTGTCTGGATAAGCGGTTCTTCATTTAGGTTCTTACCCTCTTCCTCATCCTCATCAACCCATAGCTCGGGAAACATCTTCGATATTTTATTGGGCATCAGTCCACTGAAGATCGCATTACGGGCATACTGAGTGGCAGTAGGAAGGATACTCATATACAACTGTTCGTCAATCTCAAAGAGATCTGCCAACTCGTTACTGAACACCCGCCACTGGTCATAACGGAAATTATCGATTACAATCATAAACACCTTCTGCTTATTGTCAAGCAAGGGGAATACAACATTCTTGAAGATCTCAGGACTGATCATCGGACGTTCTTTCGATGAGACAAAACGATCGTACTCATCCATCCAATCCATGTAGTTCTTTTTGATAAACTTACCAAAACCATTGTTAGCCTCAGCCTTCTGCATCTGGAGCATCTCTGTCATACTGCTATCGGTACTACTCAGTTCCAATTCCCAATGTACCAACCGTTTATAGATATTCACCCAATCATCCCAGCTGCGACAGTTGTCTATCTGCATGCTGATCTCCATGAAATTCTGTTGATAACCACTCTGTGTTACCTCACTCTCGATTTCCTTACGGTGGATATTTTTCTTCAGTGACAGAAGTATCTGGTTGGGGTTGACGGGTTTGATAAGGTAATCGGCAATCTTCGATCCGATAGCCTGGTTCATGATATCCTCCTCCTCACTCTTTGTTACCATTACCACTGGAGTTGCCGGTGATACCTCCTTGATACGCTGCAGGGTCTCAAGACCAGTGATGCCAGGCATCATCTCATCCAATAAGATAAGATCAAAGGTTCGCTGCTGACACCGTTCGATAGCATCCATGCCATTATTGACAGTCTCCACCTCATAGCCTTTCTTTTCCAGGAAAAGGATATGTGCCTTCAGCAGATCCACCTCATCATCCACCCATAGTAGTAAACCATTTGTCATATCTTCTGTCTTTGATTAAAAACCTTCCAATTCATAATACTCATCTTCCAGATTCGGAATTTTCTTCTTTTCTGCCTTTTTGTCAGCAGTTGCTGCCTTTTTCTTGGCAGGTATAGTATCGTTTTTCTTTCGTACAGCATTTCCAAAACCGTCATTAAAGTCGATGCCAGTATCTTCTATGAGCGGCTGTCGCTGCGTCTTCATGTCCGTACTCTTCGTATTCGTCGGTTTCTTCGTATTTCCTGATGTTAACGGCGACTTACCAGTTGTTACAGGTTTGGCAGTCGGACTGCTTACTGGTTTTGTCGTTGGAGTATTTGCCGGTTTTGTTGCCGTTGATGGAGCCGGTTTAGCCACTGGGGTGGAAACCGGTTTTGTTACGGGTGCAGTAGTCGGTTTATTATCCACAGGAATAGTGATATCCGGCGTTGTCTTAGTATCTGCCTTCTTGACAGCCGGTTCCTCCATGATAATGATATCTGATTGATTATGTTTTGCGGGGGCGTTCTCCTCCGGAATGATAATCTCAGACTCTTTTTGTTTTTCGGGTTCTTTCTGCTCTGGGATAATAATATCCGACTCTTTCTGGTTAGTGGGTACGTTTTGCTCCGGAACAATGACATCAGGCTCATTGCCCTTGACAGGTGTAGCTGACTCCTTCTTGGTCGGTTCCTCTTCGGGAATTACCAAGACATCACTCTTACCACCCTCTGGCGAAATGCCTAAATCGATAAGCATACCATCGTTGACGACACCACCCTCAAACAACTCTTTGTCTGCAGGATTGGGCTCAGGCTCTTTCTGATATTCGATATTCTCCGGTTCTGTGAGGAGTCTGACTGTACTGATACGCAATGGGATAAAATGCAGTTCGTAGAACTCATCATAATCTTTATAACTGAACTGCGTACCTAGCAATATCAGGTTGGGCTCACTGATGAGAATCTTCCGACAGTTGTAGGTTAACTCACGAATACGCTCATTACCTAACATCTGTCGTGCATATTGCAGCACCTCATCATAACTACGGAACCCGCTTACCATCATCCGATGCAATCCATCATGTTCTTCAATCTGTATCTCGAAGTTTCTAACCAGGAAGTTTGTGAAGTTAAAACGTGCCAGTTCAAAGAGTAGCTGATTCTCGTTAACAGAATCGGGCTCATAAGCAAACATAAAGACGAAGGGATCGTTTCGCTCCACCGTAAACTCCTTGACAGCAACGGAATCGCTGTCACTCATCATCACCATCCTGCGTTCCCACACATTCTCCATATCGAAGGTGCCCCCATGGATACGGCGCCCACCTTTCACACCATTGATAATCATACCCGCTAACTAACTGACACTGCTCTGCGGATAGTCTTTCACCACGGTCTCCATATTCTCCAGACATCTCTTGCTGTTTCCTTCATTCAGAAAAGTCATACCCTGAATAAAGATAAACTTATCACGGTTCTCTCCTAGGGGGAAACGCTCAGCAGACTGTCTTGTGTTACGATGCACAGTCAGGAAGTCGTTCTTCTTGAAAGCCTCATAAGTAGTAGTA
>JAFZPF010000156.1 GCA_017550455.1 Prevotella sp. | reverse complement strand
CTGCTTCCCCAGCCCCAGTTGACATGTACCAAGCCATCGGCATCCACCCCATCGAACACGAAAGCATGACCGCTGTTTGTATTGGTATCGGTACCCGAATGCATAAGCGGGCAACCAGCTTTGAGTTGATCATACACGAGTTGTCTCCATTCGTAGTCAGAATAATAGTTTTTGTTCGTATGATTGACTGCAGCATAACCGAATACCTCGTTGAACTTTCTTGCTGCTGTAGTCACAGAAGCGCCACTGCCAGTAGAACCATAGTTCATGCCAACGGCACAACCACAGTCGTACATCAGTTGAGCCACCGCATTACGCTGATTGGCTGTTCCGGAAGAGGATGTATATGTATTTAACATATTATCCCAATCGTAAGTACTTTGGATACTCACTCTGATGGTATCTTTCTCGTTTGTTTTCAAAGTATAAAAACCTTCTCCTTGTACAGATGACGGATATCGGAAATAGTTGAGCACCATGGCCATAGCCGTTGCAACACACCCTGAATAGGTGGTATTTCCGTTGCCATCCTTAGGACAGAGCAGGTTATAGGGACTACGCTGTCCCCAGAAAGTTTTCAATAGAGGCTCAACTATTTCATAGGTAGCACCATCTTTGCCTGTTGCCTCTTGTACTTCATTATTCTCTAGTCTTGCCTCAAGATTGGCATTAATCATGTCAAGACAAGATCGCATACAGCAGGAGATCTCATCTTGAAAAGGTTCTTCGCCATAACCTATCACAGGGGAGAATGCTTTGTTGCGTGCCACGATCACATACCCATGACCATGGTTGTCTGCATACATGCAGTACTGACTGTCGTTGGCAACAATTCTCAGTTCTGTCGAATGTGAAACATTCTTTTTTGTCGTTTTTGCAAAAGCAGTATTTGTGAGTTTGTCTTTGGCAATAGACAGCATCTCTGTGTCTGAGCGTTCCTGTGCCTGTACTGCTATTGTGATGAATAGCAGTACAGGAAAGAACAGTTGTTTTGGCGTGAATCTCATAATAGAAAATGTTTGACCGTGCGTAATGATATAGTTGTAAGTTATTTCTTGAGGTGTTTCTTACCATTCATGATGATAATACCCTTGTAGTTGTCGTTGACACGATGACCATTGAGATCATACAACATAACATCCTTGCCATCAGTATTCATCATCACCTTGGAAATACCGGTGCCGTCATTGACGATTTTCAAATATCCCTCACCAGCTGCCACAGCTGTTTCCTCTGTGACTTTTGTAAAACTAAGATCAGCATTGCTCTCCTTGCTCGTAATGTCAGCAGGGGTAAACACATAGTAGTTGGTTTTTCCATCCGATGCAGGAAGTGTAACCTTTTCTTTGTTAGCTATGAGTAAATTGGTATAGCTTGGAGAAGGATCGGAAGAAAGGAAATTACGAATCAATGCCGGTGACTCAGATGTTCCTTTATACTGATAGATAAGTGCTGTATTGGCGGGTATGTTAAATTCACCTGTCTGGAGAGCACCTAACTCAACATTAAGCCCAGTTTCAGTCTCAGTTGCTGACTTCACATAATAGATATTCAGATTTTCCTCCGGGTCGCTGAGCTTTAATGGAACCTGACAATTCATTAACTTGATATAGCCTGAAGTCTTGGAGAATGGAATATACACTCTCAGTTTACTGCTGTAGGCAGAGAAATTATTAAGATGCTCAGGAGTAACTTTAGTAATGTTGAAACGGATCTGGGCATTAGAGGCGATGCCATCAAATGCACCGTTGCCGACGGTAGGTGCTTGACTGCCTAAGAAGTAGATTTTGGCACTGGCTGCCGAACAATCCTTAAAGGCATTTTCTCCGATCTCCTGAACAACATCAAACTGGAACTGAGCGACACCTGAACACCCTTCGAAAGCGCTTGCTCCAATCTTCTTAACATAAGCACTTGCAGCTACTTTCGTAATGGCTGCCTGATCCTTAAATACACCGTCTGCTATTTCCACAATACGATATTTATATCCGGATGTCAGGCTTAATGAGGAAACGTAGGAAGAAGTAACCTCTGTAAGAGGAGAATCTTCGTTTTGAGTAAACTTATAAAGTTTTGCAGTACCATAGGTGGTTTCCTCACCTTCGATAACACAAGGTGTCAATACCTCAAAGCTGAATTTAGCACCACCCTTGGAAACTGAGAATTTGTATCCTACCGTGTTAGGATCTGCAGCAAAGATACTTGAAGAAGAAATGGAAACCATAACTGCTGCCATCAAAAAGCGTAAAGATTTTTTCATACTAAACAATTTTTGGGTTATTAATAAATACTAAAGTTATTTCATCTCTCCACAAAAATAATGAGATTAATCCTTTAAAATTTATCTTTAGTAAGGAAAATATTTCGTCATAGGTGACGAATTATCCCATTTTTTTTGTTTTTAACTTTGTGGCGCTACCTCTTTTGCTCGTCAATCAGATTGGTATTTACTGACTGAACGATGTGTTAGAATGTAGAAATGTACAGATTTTTCTTGAACATAAAGGTAATAAACGTGCTATCCGGGTAAGATTTTCTGAACTCACATTCTTTTCAGAAAAAGGAACACAGACCGTGGTTAAATCCTCTTTCCCAACTTCTCTTCCGTATTTGAAAGCATATGTCAGATTCCCATCATTATCTAAACAATCAGCAGGTAACCATGAGGATGCCACAGAGATATAGGGTTCCAGAATGCCGGTTACTGTATCGTTTCGAAGATTATTATCTGCTACTAATGTCTTATAGCACTCATAGGCAGTATTTACGGCAGGGTCAATGAATTCACAGTCATCGGCAATCAATGATGCATAAGGATAGTTACCATCAGCATCTTTGTAATGCTTGAGCTCATCCAGATGCTTCTTTAAGGTCTCTAATGTAAAAGGATAATGAGTACAACCAAGTATGATACGACTGATGGGATGACGGATACCTTGTTTACGTGCTTGTTCAAATAGCCCCAACAGATTATATCTCGCATAGTTATCGGCAGTGTTAAGTTGTATCTTTACAGCTTCTCCATGAGCATTATATTCGATAAAGGCGGCCCCATTATCTAAATCAAAACCGTAAGCAGATAACAGATGCGCATTGATATCATTATCACCATTGCCAAAGACAGGTCCACGGTAATCCTCGGAGAAATCCTCTAAACTGTGGTTGACAAAAGCTTTTTCCTCATCAACAGCTTCTGCAAACCCGTATCCGGGCTGATTAACGATCTCTAACTGCATGTCTGCAGGTGCCATAGCCCTTAGGGTTCGTTCGTATACATTGCTGCTGATTGTGCCAGGTGTTGCCAAGACACCGATAGATGTTTCTTTCTTGTCCTTCAAAGAAGCAAGTGTGCTGGCAGCACCTGCATTGACAACACCGATCACTTTTACTCCACAGCCACTTTCATTCAGGAGATTTTGAATATGTTCCAGTCCGTATGCAGTAGCGGTATTACAGGCGATAACAATAATTTTCACCGGACGTTTTTTTCCTGTAGGGGCTATTTCCTGTGCATCTTTCCAATAGTGATTGCTTAAAAGGAAAAGGGCGTCTTTTACCGCTAATTCCCGCAGATAGTCACTCTTCCCTTCGGCATCATATCTACCGTAAGGCATATTGGCTTGGTCTGCTAGATATTCGAAGTCTTCATGAATAAAATCAGGAATACCATCTGGCATTTCTTCACCAGTCTGGTTGTTGAATCGATCTTGACTCAGAATCTTCTCCAAGACGGTAAAACCACCTGTGCCACTGTCAAACACACCGATGGGCATGTCTTGTAATGTCTGTGGATAGTTGCGGAAGTCAATATGATGCACAGAACATGTGTCGTAAAGTGCTTTCTGACTGACTGGTAAAAGAACTGCCTGCCCCAATATGTTGACACAGGCAGTCCAGAAGAATAATATAACAGTTGATAATCTATTCATAAGTTTCCGTCATCTAAACATCAACAAATTTAATGAAAAGACGAGGGAAATATAAATAAATGCTGCTGACAATTTTG
Organism: Prevotella sp.; assembly: GCA_017550455.1. Classification (GTDB taxonomy): domain Bacteria; phylum Bacteroidota; class Bacteroidia; order Bacteroidales; family Bacteroidaceae; genus Prevotella. Next base: position 13,411 of record JAFZPF010000156.1, on the reverse strand, counting down.
AAAATGGGAAATATTGTCAGTGGGATGAGTTTATAATATAATAATGTATATTCAGATAAGGAGGCATTATCTTTTTTGAGAATGACGACTTAGTCTGACGTTAATCTCATAAGGTACGCCGTTCAACACATCTGTCCGTCCGACATATTGTGTACCGTAACGTGTCTGTATGACATCAACAGTAGTGTCACAGAAAACGGACACATATAATTTGCCTGCTTTTGGCTTGTTGATAATCAACTGTTTATGAGAACCTAACGTGATATTGCTAAACATTGACTTATCCTTGAATGCCAGTTGCTGGGGATTAGCAAAAAGATAAAGATCAAAGTCTTTATAACCAAGAAGTGGTGACAACTGTATTGTCAATGTATCAGTTTTCTCCGGTACATCGATAGCGAAATGATGATATTGTTTATCGCCAATACGGGTAAACTCGGGGTTGTTGTCATGCGTGTAACATTTCATGATACGTGGAATGCCGGGTTCTAAGACTCCTTTTATTTGGGGAAGGCTATAACCGTCCATGGCATATTTAAGCATCGCTGCAGTAAGCTCCAACCGTGGACCTTCACAGATATCCTCTGGATGAGAACCGCAAAGTACGACCCGTCCCGAGGTAGGACTATCTTTGTATGCCCAGACAACGGGTTCCCCGACGATATTACGTTTAGGTTTATCTGCAGGAGTGGAGTAGCGTGCCAATACTTCTGTTCTCTCGGGGCACTTATAAGTTAGATTTGCATAACAACCACCGTTATGCCTTACACTGTCAATGGTCATTTTGCCGCCAAACTGATAATAGTTCAGTAGGGGAGATCCAGGTTCTATATCTACTTTAGTGCTCGACTTTTCCAATCCGGTGCTTGTAGCATATCCTGGCCAAATACCAAGATAAGAAGTATAAAGTTTTTCTTCCTTATCAGGTAATTTCGTTCCGACGGAAGCGATGAATGCACCGGCACACGAACCAACATATCCACCACCATTAGCCACAAAAGTCCTGTAGCTGTTCCTACCCTTATCTCCTAATGATTTGCCATGGGATCCGGCACGACCGCCATTCACATAGACTGCCCGAAAACGAGGCGCTCCGTCAGGGTATAATAGAATACCGTTTTCATCAATGGCACTACCACCGATGAGTTGTTCCTGCAGAATACTGTCAGTGGCTGTAAATGAATACTTCTCAGTATAGCTGTGTGGAGTGGAAATAAAACATTCCATGGAAAAACCAGCCAGTCGTGCAGAAGGCAGATCTGTTCGTGATGTAAGCATAATGCCACTATCCATAAACAAATCCTTATAGAATCCATCTGGACGATCTTGTGCCGATGAAGGTATCAGCATGCCGAAAAGTAAAGCGATACCTAAAATGTCTTGTTTGGCAGTACACATAATTATATTGTTTATTCTCACAAAGATAGCTTTTTATTGGGGAAAAAGCAACGAACAGCAGTCCTTTTCATTATCAAGGGGATAATATTTCTTTTCTTTGTGACAATATGACCATGAAGTCCATGCTATATAGCCCTCTTTTTTATAAAGGTTTTACTTCTATCTTTTCACCAGCTTTTGTTTTCACATCGTACTCATATACCTTCCGGATTGGAATCTGGGGTGTTTCTTTCACTTTAGAGGATATCAGCGGGTTTTTAATATCTGCTTTTGATAAAAGATGATTCTTGCAGTTTCCTTTTGCTGTCTTCAACCCTTTACCTGTCAGTGGAATATAGGAGCGTATCCTGAGCACGCCACCGACGGTAGAGGTGATGACTGCTTGGGTCAGTTTACCTGCTTCCCATTCCTCATCAACAACGAAACCACCACGGGCACATAAACCATTTACTTTTCCTTCTTGCCATCTCTCAGGTAAGGCTGGTAAGAGATGAACAGCCCCATCTTGACTCTGCAAGAGCATCTCTGCGATACCGGCGGCACATCCGAAGTTACCGTCAATCTGGAAGGGAGGATGGGCGTCAAACAGATTGGGGTAGGTGCGTCCTTCTGGATATTCTTTTGTCCTGCTGTCATCAGGTAAGAGATGCAGCATGTTATTGATGATCTTCAGGGCATGATCACCGTCGAGCATACGTGCCCAGAAATTAATCTTCCATCCTAAGCTCCATCCCGTGGCCATATCTCCACGCTGTGCCAGAGTAGTGGCAGCGGCAGAAAACAGTTCAGGATGAGAGTAGGGGGATATCTGATTGGAGGGATAGAGACCGTAGAGATGAGAGATATGACGATGCTCATCCTTCGGGTCGTCGGCATCGATCAGCCATTCCTGCAATTGCCCGTATTGTCCTATCTGCATCGGAGGAAGATCCTGTAGCGCCTCTGACAATCGTTTTGTCATCTTCGCATCTTTTATTCCCAAGATCTTCATTGCTTGCAACTGTTGTGTAAGCACATCGAAGACGATCTGATTATCCATAGTAGATCCAGCAGTGATGGTGGTTCCTTTTCCTGCCGGACCATGCTCTGGAGAGACGGTAGGTACTGTCATCAACCATCCATATTGCGGATGACGCTGCATGTAGTCGAGTAAGAATTCCGCGGCCCCTCTCAATATGGGATAGTTTTGACGCAGGAAGGTCTTATCCCCGGTAAAGAGATAATGTTGCCATAGATGGGTAGAGAGCCATGCGCCACCCGTAGGGAACATACCCCAGGTAGGACCATCGACAGGTCCGGCGATGCGCCAGATATCTGTGTTGTGATGGGCTATCCATCCATTACAGCCATACATCTGCTTTGCTGTCAGCGTTCCTGTCTCACTCAGATCTTTTATCAGCGAGAATAAAGGTTCTGCCGAGTCACTGAGATGCCCTACCTCAGATATCCAGTAGTTCATCTCTGTATTGATATTGATAGTATATTTCCCATCCCAGGGTGCTTTGATTTTATCATTCCAAACGCCTTGCAGGTTAGCAGCCTGACCGCCAGGTTGAGAAGAGCAGATCAACAGATACCTGCCATATTGGAACATCAGTGCCACCAAATCCATGTCGTTCCCCTCGGCAAAAGCTGCCAACCGTTTGTCGGTGGGCAGGTTCGACTGCTCCGACTTAGGCAGTGTAAGAGCTACTCGTCGATATTGCTCATGATATTTGTCTATATGTTTTCTCAGGATGTTGTCAAACGACTGTCCTTTGACGGATGCCATTGTCTTGTCGTTTTTGACGGAAGCATTACCGCTGACATCATGATAGTTGACAAAATTCGTGGCTGCTGTGATATAGACGATCGCCTCAGAAGCATCCCGGACGGTAACAGACTGACGGTTATCAGTTATAGTACCATCGGTTCTCTCCACCCATATTCGGCATTCTGCAGTCAGATCACTCTTAATACCTTCTTGTTCAACTCCTTTAACAGTTGCTATTATACAGTGATCATTCACCTTTTGAAGGTTGTCTAACTCACTTTCGTATGACAGTGAGAAGTTCAGAGCACCTTTCTTATCGGCGTTGAGCTTTACTGCAATCACATTATCAGCTAATGAAGCGATGATACTTCGATGGTAGTTGACGCCATCCACCTTGTAGCTGACACTGGCTACAGCATCGTCAATATTCAACTCACGTTCGTATTGTTTGGCATTACGATGATTCCAAAACTTGATGAACACATCACCTAAAGGTAAGAAACGCATACCATGCGGACCTTTGAAAAAATGCTTATCAATAACCTTATGTGCCTCAGACTCTTTACCTTCAAAGATGAGTTGACGCACTTCCTGCAGGTGCTCTTTTGCTTCTAAGCTATTATTGTTATGAGGAGCCCCCGACCAGAATGTTTCCTCATTCAACTGTATCTGTTCGGTGTCGGCGCCACCATAAACCATGGCTCCCAAATGAGAGTTGCCGATAGGTAATGCCTCCAGCCAATGGGTGGCCGACTGAGTATACCATAATCGTCGGTTATCTGCGTTTGCAAAACTGACGATCAAAACAAGGGCGGTTACGAAAAGTATTCTTTTGTTCATCATTATGTTGTATTTTTATCTTCAGACGAGTGAATTATCAATCTTCCGAAAAGAGTTAACTATATTAAATGGACATGTTTCTCAAGATTATGTAATCATAAAAAACTGTTCAATCCATCTGTGAAAGACGAATTGAACAGTTGATAGAATAACTATTACCTATTATTGATAAAGCATCAACGTACACCAACCGAGTTGGTCAAAGGCACCTGAGTTGTCACCATAACGGTTCAGTCCCTCACCGGCACCTCCCTCAGGACGGATCTTATTTGCCATCTGCTCGATGTACTTATGTCCGTTTACTGACTTGTAATGAGAGAGCAGAATCTCCCAACCCGGACGGATTGTTCCACGACCTTCTTCAGATGCCTGTGTATGGGTAGCACCATGATTCTTGTCACGACAACTGCAATTAACACAATAGACAAACTTCTCGAATGGCATCTTATCAACAGTTACTAACCAAGAACCATTCGCATTCTTGTTGTCTGTTCCGTTTCGGAGGTTAAAGAGTGCCACGTACTCACCCATCTTCATGATGGCATTATCCTTGGCGGAGAAGAAATCGAGTTCTTTCACACTGGGATTCGACTGATAAAGTGACCATGCCATTTGAGCGAGATTTGCTGTAACAGCAACTGACATTGATGAGTGCCCCTGGTCGCGACCGGATTCCTGATTCTGACAGATAACCTCACCGTTACCCAGTGGATCGCTATGAGTACCACGGATCAACCGTGAGATACAACCGTTGCCCACACCCTTATAGAAGTAGTTCACCACATAGTTCACCATCTCGGAATTCTCTGTCAGCACGCCGATAGAGAAGTAGGATGCCATGTTGACGAGATCCCAGTTTGACCAGTAGTGCTCAGCACAGACATTAGAACCGGTATGGGTATCAAGGAAATTCTTATTCTTCGAAGCAAAGACTTTCACGATCCAAGCTTTGAACTCCTCACGTTTGGAAGAAGTCCATCCGCTGTAGTCGTACACCATACCTGCAGCGTTGGCAAAGGTAGCTCCTTGAGCACCTGCTGCCAGCACCTGGTTGGCGTCATTTGAAGTAATCTCCGTACAGGTGGTAGCCCATGCGTTGAGGATCTCCACAGCTTTTGAGGCATAACGGTCGTCACCGGTAAGCTGCCAAAGCAAGCCCATCTGATAAGCAGCTGCTGCATCACGCATGGCATAACCGTAGTTTTCACCGCTGAAGCCAGTACCAGTAGCATCACCTCGTACTATCTTTGTCTGTGGGGTGGCCTTAAAGGTAAGCAAGGTATAGTTAGAGTTCTTCAGATTTTGGAACTCATCCTTTACAGGCTGTGCCGCAGAGCCATTATTCAAGGCTGCTTTGACACGGGCGAAGTCAGCATCGGTGAACATCGCACAGTGGTTGGCGAAGTTATACTTAGCAGCTACGGGAACGTAAGACTCTTCCGGGATATCAAGATCGACGGTGCCCCATTCGTTTTCTCTACAGGAGGTCTGCAGCGCACTGAGCGCTGCAAGACCGAAAACTAACATTATATTTTTTTTCATAATGCACATCCTTATTTAATTACTTCCCATGTAAGTCCTTCACTCTTCACATATGCATCGAGTTCTGCCATATTCTTGAAGGTCTGTACCCAATAGAGATTATAATTGAACTGATGATCGACTGTACGCATGTCAGCATGTTTAATTTGCAGCGTAGTGAAGTCTACTGTCTCATTGGTAGGCATCAGTCCGCCAGTTCCACAAGCCTGTTCTGAGAGGTCGTAGATGAAGACATGAGAGCCGTCGGAGCACTTATAGTCATGCAGGTACTTATTATTACCATTGGCGATTGCCTTATAGTCAGCACCGCTTGCGGACTTACCCACTGCATCGATATTGATGTTACGACTGGTAATACCATGACCGAGGTCTTTCACATCATCCATACGGAAGGCGAAAATAGGATAGTTACCAGCGTGGAACCAAGTGTGTGCATCCCAACAACGGATATCGGCACGCTGGTTGGTAGCATTCTGGGTATAGGTAGTGATAGTGATATATCCATCGTGCCAAACATGAGAACTGCTGGTGCCGTTACCGCTCTGCTTAGCATTATACCAAGAGTACTGATTCGGGTTGTGATAAGTCTCACGTATCAGACCGGCAGCGAGGTTCAACTTGATGCTTGTCTCATTTCCTGTCTCCGGGCAACGAGCCTTGATAGTTACATCGCCGAAGTTACCACTCTGGTTGAAGGTTACCACACCACCACTGACAGTAGCAATACTCTCATCGGATGAGGTCCACTCGATAAGTGACTTGGTACACTCGGCTGGAACAGTGGTGTAAGGCAGTTCAAGATATTTCTCGTTGATAGCACAATAATAGTTTGGAGCAGCAAAACTCTGGTCGATGGTGACACTCTGAGGCTGGATAATCTGTAATACCACGATTTCTGCGCTACCTATTACATTACTGCCGTCAAGGGTTGTGGCTGTGATGGTTACAGGGGTACGCATAGCGGATGTTTTCTGACCGGTGATAAGACCGTTGGCATCTACTGTGGCAGCTGCTTCGTTGGAGCTGGTCCATCTTACCGTACGGTAAGTAGCATCTTCGGGAAGTATGGAGACAGATGCTTGCAGAGTCTCACCGGCATAAACCTCTGTTCCTGATACGCTCACACTTACGCTCTGTGCTTTGATGAGCGTGTTGGAAACACGGATCTTCAGGTTGCAGTTGACACCGCTGCCGGAGAACATTCCCACAGGGGCCACCTGTACGATACTGTAGCCGATGCCATCACCGCTGAGTGCTTCCACATTACCCTGGTCGTCAACGGAGGCAATCTCTGGATTGCTGGATGACCATATTACATCACTGAACGTGATATCGTCGGGGGTCATGATATAGGGCAGAGAGATACGCTCACCCTTAATCAGCGGGAGTACCTGTGCACCGGTAGCATCGGTATATATCAATTGTTGTAGATTGTCGGGCAACTGGAACTCAATCTTTGCCGGACATTTTGCTGACAGCAGTTCTTCGATAGGAGCATCGTTTTCGCCACAACTGAAGAGAACGCCGGCAAGCAGTGCAACACCTAATATTTTATTTATCTTTGTCATCATAACTATAAATAATTAACTATGAATTAAGAATCAAATTTTATTGCCATCCAGGATTCTGACCCAGTTGTGGATTCAACTGCAACTGATCGCTTGGAAGCGGATAAAGATAGAGCTTGTCATTCCATGTACGGTTGGTATACATGATGATACAACCCTCATTGTTGAGCTGACGAGCTTGTGCGGCCCAGTTTGTCTCAAACCATGTGCCACTGAACTTTACACCTAGTTGATCCATGGCCATCTCTGTTGGAGCGGTAGCCCAGCGCTTAAGATCGTCGATACGGAAACCTTCAAGCAGTAACTCAACAGTACGCTCACGACGGATTTCCTCACGCATGTTCAGTCCATTGGAAGAAACAAGACTGTTGCTGAGTTTCGGCATGTTAGGATTAGCGCGCAGACGTACGAGGTTCAGACTCTTGTCAAGATCAGCATCACTGATATTGTCATTCATCTCATAAGCAGCCTCGGCATAATTAAGCAATACCTCTGCATAACGAATTATAGGATAATCCATTGACTCATAGTAGTCGTCAACCTTACGCTCAACAGCCCATTTACGAGTCTGGTAACCGCTGTTAGAACGGACATTCACTTCCAGACAGTCTGCCAGATCGTTATCATCCCATGTCGTACGCCACTTACCGTCGTTGTTCCAATACTTCTCACCGTGGTAGAACATGGTTCCGTTCATACGGTTGTCACGATTCAGGAATTCGCTGGTGGGCTGGTTGTATCCTTGGAAGAGGGGAGACTTCGTAACGGGCAGACCATCCTGACAGAGATACAGATTAGCCATCTTACGGGTGGGATAACACACATTACCGGCCATGGCATGAGTGATGTTCAGGGCCATCTTGTCGTCAAGACGATGACGTGTGGTCATGATATATTCAGTATTGTCTTTCTTCTGCAGTCCGGCAGGGTTGCAGGCAGCATCCTCGAGTATGAACATATAACGGTAACTGTCTTTGCCCAGTGTCTCATTGTAGAACAATTTGAAATTACCGGCAGCAATCACTGCATCGGCAGCATTCTTGGCGATAGTGAGCAGTTCGTTTGCACGAGAAGTGTTATTGTTGTGGAACTTCTGCCAAGTACCTTCATAGAGTGCTACACGGGAGATCAGTGCGTTGGCAGCATCCTTACACAGACGGCCAGCAGCTGACGGCGTGGAGGGTAACAGGGTAGCAGCCTGCTGCAAGTCCTTGATAATCTGATCAACAACCATGCCGCGGTCATCACGCTCCTGATAGAGTTTCTCACTGTCCATGTCGAGTGGCTCGGTGAGCAACTGTGTGTTACCATAGAGTTGAACCAGTTCGAAGTGCAGGTAAGCACGGAACCACAGAGCCTCGCCCATAGGAGCGGCAATGGCACCTTTATCGCTGAATCCTTCTGCATTCTTCAATAACAGGTTGGTATAGTAGATTCTCTTATAGAGTGTCGTGTAGTTACCATCGGTAGCCGGAATGGCATTGGTGCCTTGGCTGTATGTATTGATACTGCTGGTACATACGAGATCCGAACGGTAGTCACTGTGAGGACCGTCACTCAGACCGGATGCATAGTTGGCACCCTGCTGGAAGTCGCGTGTCCATCCGTAGAACTGGTTAGCAAAGAGTTGGAAATTATCAGCTTTGCTCCATACCAGATTGTCGCCTAAGTCTGCCTTTGGATCTAAGTCCATGCAAGAAGTGAGGGTTGCCATCATACAGCAACATACAAACCCCGCTGCGATTATTTTCTTGATATATTTGGTAATCATAATTACTGATTTCTAATGATTATTTCCTAATTAAAAAGTGAAGTTTGCTCCGAATGTGAAATTACGGGTGAACGGATAACGCTGTACACCGCTGGCATCACGCTTAGACTCAGGATCCCAACCGTCTTTGATCTTTGTGGTTTCCCACAGGTCGGTACCTGTGATATAGATTCGCAAACCCTGTAATACTACGGTCTTCTTCAGCAACTCACGTGGGAAGGTGTAACCCAGCGTGACATTCTTCAGACGGAGATAACGCCCGTCTTGTGCAGTCAGTGAGTTAGCCTGATAGTTGTAGTTGTTGATATTACCGTCGTTGGTCAATGGGTTATAGTATGCATCGGTATTCTCCGGTGTCCAGGTATTCCCGATGGAAGCATTCGTGGTATTGGTATAGTTCGCACGCATAGGAACGGTGAAGTTGTTGATGTTACGATAGATGAAGCGGTTGGCAGCACCTTGGAACACCACGTTCACGTCTAAGCCTTTATATCCTACACCGAAATTGAAAGAATAACTGATCTCTGGATCATCAGAACCCAGAAAGATATAGTCTTTCTCATCGAGTTTACCGTCTCCGTTCTCATCACAATACATATTGTCACCTATACGGAGGTTGCTCGGCATGTTGATACCGTTATTCTCATAATACTTGTTCTTATAGGCTTCCAACTGCTGAGCATTCTCTATCTTGCCGCCATAGCGTAATCCGAAGATACTCTTCAAAGGATACCCCTGTGTATTACTGCGATAACCTGAGGTGAGCACGGTAGTAGCACCATAGTCAGTCAGTTCGTTACGGGCAAAGGTAAAGGTTCCGCCAACATGGTATTCAAAATCATTACCGATCTTACTGCGCCAAGTGATCTGTCCTTCATAACCCCAGTCTTTGAATTTTCCTGCATTGGCTGAGGGAGCACTGTCACCCAGTGTTGCAGGGAAGGTGATACCCACGAGCATGTTGTCGTTCTTCTTTTGGAATACCTCAACAGTACCGGTCAACTGGTTATTCAGGAAACCGAAGTCTAAAGCGACATTGTAGTTTTTGATACGCTCCCAGGAACGACTCTTAGAAGCCAGCACGCCGGAGGTAGCTATGTACGATAGTTTATCGCTTCCTACATAAGCACCAACAGCTGTTTCCATGCTGTAGAGTTGTACACCGTCATAATTGGAGATACCGCTCTGATTACCCATCTCTGCATATGATGCACGGAGCTTCAGGTTGTTGATCCATCCGAGGTTCTTGATAAACGGTTCCTCACTGATGCGCCAACCTGCAGATACACCCCAGAAGAAATCCCAGCGGTTCTCAGGTAAGAACTTGGAAGAACCGTCGTAACGACCGTTGAACTCCACGAGATACTTGCCGGCAAAGTCGTAGTTAAAACGTCCGAAATAAGACATGATGGAGTTTTGATATTTGTCTTCCTTTCCTGTGAGTGTTATCTCACCGGCACCATTGACAATCTCCAGACCTTCCTGAATATCTTTCACTTTCGCACCAAAGTAGGTATAGTCCTTAAACTCATACTGAGCACCGAGGGTAAGACTGAAGTTGTGCACTTCTGCGAATGATTTGTGTGCATTCAGATAACCGGATACAGAGTAGAAGTCGGTACGTGCATTGGTCTGTGTATAATTACTGTTAGCCTGTGTGGGGCTTGTCAGTGTGGGGCGATCACCTTTGAAGTTATAGAACTGGATACTGTTCTCTACGGTATTACGCCAGGCAGAACTGGTGTTGTAACCCACGTTCGCATTGGCTGTCAACCAACTGGTAATGTCGTATTGCAGTGTCTCGCTGATGCTCACATTTGATACGGAGAGTTTGTTCTCGCCACCTTCCATCACCTTAGCAACGGGTGATCCCCAGGTACCCCATGCGTATGGCTTGCCGTTCATGGCGGCGAAGGGCAGACCTGGCATAGGGTAGGTGTCTGTCAACGCACTTGCAATCATTGTCGGGGCAACCTGCTCCTGACGACTGTAACCGATGGATGACTCCAGACGCAGACGCTTGGTAAACTTAAAGGTATTGTTCAGTCGGAAGTTGTAACGCTGGTTGTTGTTCTTACCATACTGCAGGGTAGAACCATCGTAGTTGTATCCTAACGACAGACGATAGCTGCTCGCATCTGTACCACCGCTGACACTTAACTGATGTTCTGTCGACCAAGCGCTGCCGAAGAGCTCACCAAGCCAGTCGGCATCGGCGAACACGAAGTCGGCCACATCCGTGAAGGCTGCTGTGCCAAAGGGGTTGGCACTCTCTGCCAAATCGATATAACGTCCTTTATACAACTGTGCCAGTTCAGCATAGGTGTACCATACATTACTCTCATTACCATCATTGCGCAGGGCTGTCTTCACACCTTCTGCCCACTGATCGAGATTCATCAGGGTAGGCTGCAGTCCTGGTGACTTCACTGTTGCTGAAGCACCATACTCTACTTTCACACGACCGCTCTGTCCTTTCTTTGTAGTGATCAGTACCACACCACCGGCAGCACGGCTACCATAGATGGCAGCAGAACCGTCCTTCAGGAAGTTGATCGTCTCGATGTCGTTAGGGTTAAGGTTACGCATCTCATTAACAGAGGTAGCGGCGATACCGTCGATGATAATCAGCGGTTCGGTACTGTTCATAGAAGAAGCACCACGGAGATTCATCGACCATGACTCATCACCGGGAGCACTTGATGCACGGGTGATCATCACACCAGCCACCTGCCCCTGAAGAGCTTGAAGAGGAGACGACAGACCACCTTTCTCCTGAAATGCCTTGGAGTCCACCACAGTGACGGCACCAGTCATCGATTCTTTCTTCTGAGTACCGTAACCAACAACAACTACCTCCTGCAGCAACTCAGCATTCTCTCTCATCACCACATTGATAGTTGTATTTCCGGCTACGGTGATAGTCTGATCCTGATAACCTACATAGGTAAATTTCAGACTGCCATTAGAAGCCACCTTGATAGTATAATTACCATCAAAATCAGTCAGTGCGCCAGTTGACTGGCCTGCTACCTGTACAGTAACGCCAATCAATGGCTCATTCTGCTGGTCTACCACGTGTCCGCGGACCGTGATCTCACCTTGTTGTGCCCATGCCCATGTGGCGAGCATCATACACAACGTTAGCAACCATTGTCTTTTTTGTTTCATCATGAAATTAATGTTAGTTATATAATTGTAAATGTTATATTCTAAAATACTGTAAAAGGATGCTTACATCACCTTCCTGAGACACTCTCGCATCTCCTTCCTGCAGCGGTAGATATGTCCTTCCACCGTTCTCTTGTTCATACCCAACTGCTGGGCAATCTCTGTGGTATTCTGTTCTTCATGGAAATACAAGTGGTACACCTGAGCACTTTTCTCGGGCATTCGGGCAATACGGCAACCCTCCACATGGTGCAGGTAGCCAGCGTCGATCTTTTCTTCCACCTGATAGGCATCTGCTTTGTATACTCCCTCGACGCTGTCTATCGGACAGTGACGAGCCAGTGTATGATGACGTGCATCGTCAATCATCATACGACGAGCCATGACAAATAGCAGACTCTTTGCCGTCTGACCGTTGATCATGTCAACACCCATGATCTTCAAGAAAAGATCGTGTGTCATGTCCTCCGCTTTTTGATAGGCGTTGGCTATATTGGCATTACGGGCATAAGACCAGAAATAAGCTCTCACTTCTTGCGCGTACCTATTATATATACCTGCAACAGCTTCCATCTTATCAGTTGAAACTTTTTCCATATATCGATGTTTTTAGTTATCAATTTTGATAATGCAAATATAATAGGAAAACAGGAAAAAGTCAAGTATTCGGCAGTTGGATTGTAGCCAACTCGTTTAGGAATCACTCCAACTAATTTAAAATATTGATATCCAGTGTTTTATTTGGTAGTCCGTCTAAATTAGTACAACCTAAAAGTGTATAAAAAACACTATATTTTGATACCTTTTTTCTTCAGATATTCTGCGGGTGTCATCCCTTCCACCTTACGGAAAGTAGAGAAGAAATTCGACTTTTTGAAGCCACATTTCTCACTCAGCGCTGTAATTGTATAGCGCTTATATTCACCTGTCTCTATCAGGTGCTTGAACTCATTCAGGCGATAACGGTTGATAAACTCATAATAGTTCTCGTTCAAATAGAGATTGAACACCTGACTGAGTTTTGAAGGAGACAGACGAAGCTCATCAGCAAGATCCTTCATCTTCAGGTCCGCATTGGTATATACCTTGTCTTTCTCGAGATATTGTCTCATGCGCTTGACGATATTGGCGCATTCTGCCTCGTCGATCTTTACCTTCTGGTATTTCTGACTGTCACCGGCAGACTGTTCCATCTCTTCCAGTTGTAATTGTTGTTGCTGTTCCTCCACCTCTATCAGCGCATCTTCTATCTCATCACGTTCAGAAAGTAAGGCATGGGTGTTCTTACGGTATTTCATCCATAGCCAAAAGAGTATGATGGCTGTAAGGAACAGGATAAATCTGATGACAGCCCAGAAAGTGGGTAGT
>JAFZPF010000155.1 GCA_017550455.1 Prevotella sp. | reverse complement strand
TGTATTGAAAGATATGGATATAATGGATAGACTTCCCGATGCCGCCAAGAACTCTGTTTTCAAAAAAGTGGCAGAGATAGGTGAGTTGAGTTCCCTGACATACGAGGAACGACTGAAGTACGATGATGCCCTGAAGCGTTATCGTGACACTCTTGCTGTAATGGAAGGTCAGAAACAGGAAGGGTTCCGTGAAGGCATGGAAAAAGGCATGGAAAAAGGAATCGAAAAAGGAATTGAGAAAGGCATGGAGAAAGGGAAGGCGGAGATTGCGCGGAATTTTAAAAACGACGGTATTCCTTTAGATGTTATTGCTAGGAATACGGGGCTTTCAATCGAGGAGATTGAGACGTTGTGATGGAAGTAACCGAACTCTCTTATTTTAGTCCTGTCATAGAAAACCTGTTAGAATGATACTGGAACTGAAAGATACTACCCTGTCATTGGCAGGTGTTACGTTATGGACGGATTTCTCCTTGATCGTAAAAGGTGGGGAAATCGTTACGCTGAGCGGTTGGACAAGAGACAACCGAAAGGCGCTGATGGAAGTAATATGGGGCTTGCTTCCCTTTGATCAAGGTTTTGTCAGCATTGACGGTGAACTGATTACAACACTCTCGGCCCCTTATCTGCGTAAGAAGATGGCATATCTTCCTCATGAAGTGCGTTGGGCTGATGAAGAGCGTAACAAGATTCCTTTTGTCGAACAGCGAAAACAACTACTGGAAGAGATTGTCAAGCGACAGCCAAAACTGCTGTTGATGGATGATATGTCGACAGAGGAACAACTGGTTTGCAGACAACTTGCTGAGAAGGGGACAGCTGTCATAGCCTTTATTGAATAACCGTAAAACAGAAGATATATGGATTCACTTGTCGTTAGAGTATTGTTCGGTTTATTATTATTGGTCATTCCACTCTATCTGTTCTATGCCATAGAGTTAAAACGATTGAACACCTTCATTGTCAGCGTGGTACGTATGGTGGTACAACTGGCATTGGTGGGAATGTATATGTATTGGTTGTTTGATCAGAACAATGCGTGGCTTAACTTGTTGTGGCTCTTGCTGATGAGTGGGGTAACGACAGGGATGGTTGTACGACAGGCACGTCTGAATTATAAAGCAGCTTTTCTGCCCTTGTTTGTCAGTATCTTCGTGTCAACATTGGCCATCTCTTTATATATCATCAAACTGGTGATGAATATTGATGAACTCTTTATCTCCCGTTGGTTTATTCCAGTCAATGCCTTGTTCCTTTCGTTGTCGGCAGAGACTATCGGACTGGTTTTACGAGAATACTATATAGGATTAGTGCGTTTCCGTGAACATTATTATTATAAAGTGGGAAACGGAGCAACGTGGATCCAGGCTATAGCACCCATCCTGCGACGGGCTTTGGATCGCGGTTATCTGGCAGTGTCTCATCAGTTGTCGTTGACAGGACTTGTAGTTTTTCCCGGTGTACTTCTCGGATTGTTGATGATGGCTGTTGATCCATGGTATGCAGTAGTGACGACAGTGGTTTTACTTGTTGCTACCCTGGCCTTTCAGGTATTGGCTATTCTGTTGTCTGTATTCCTCACCCATCGAGTAGTGACGACAGTGCGTGGACAACTTACAGATATTATCTCTAAGAAGCACTTGTCACACTCCTGATTTGATTTGTATCAAGAATTTGTTACTTTTTTGCACAAAACAATCCCTTTTTAATACAAAATCAGGGTAAATGCTGTATATTTGCATTGAATTATAAGTGAAAAGGATAATAAAACTACAATGGGTAGTTTAGGTAAAAAGATTGTTTATTATGAAAAAACTAGTAAAAAATGCTCTGAAAGCTGTGAAGAACAGCTGGTCAGAAGTGGGAGAGATGATGTACGGAAGTGAGACGAGAGGTATGAATTTTTATTGGTAAATGAAGACGAAAGAATTTTGGGAAAGGTTTAGTTATCGTTTCTTGAACAATTGGATGTTGTATGATTCTTTTGTGAATATAGATACTAAAGAGTTGAAATTAGATCAGCCCTCTTCCATAAAAAAGAAACAAAGGTAAAAAGATTTGTTAATGATAAGTGAAAAGTGTACGGACGGATTTTTCCGCCCGTTTTTTTATTCTCATTTTTTATTTGAACTTTTCTACACTTTTTCTCTGAATCTTAAATAAATTTCACTAAATTTGCAACGTCTGTCGGTATTTATATTTTTACCTTAATAGATAGACGAGTACTAACAAACAATATCAACATACAATGGAAAAGAACCGAGTGAATTTGGCATGGATCCTTTGCACAGTTATCGCGTTGGTATCCTGCAATTTGGACATCCCAAAGGAGGAACCCTCGTCTTATGAGACGATGACCATCGAGAAGAAGGACATAGAACTACCAATGAAATTCAGTGCCAAGATGAAAGGTCAGTCCGATGTGACTATTATGCCACAGGTGAGTGGTCAGTTGATGAAGATCTGCGTGAGCGAAGGTCAGCAAGTGAGGAAAGGGCAGACGCTCTTTATCATTGACTCGCGTAATGCCCAGCATGAGTTGGAGGCTGCAAGAGCTAATCTTCAGGCAGCCAATGCCAATCTGACGGCTGCTATGGCTCAAGCCAACAGTGCAAAACTGGAATATGAAAGCAACCAGAACTTATTTGATAAAAAGATTGTGAGCAGCTATATGCTTGAAAACTCCAAGAACAGTTATAATCAGGCACAAGCTGCCGTCAGTCAGGCCAAAGCTGCTGTGAGCCAAGCAAACGCTTCCGTTAGCAGAGCTCGGGTGAATCTGGGCTTTTGCACCATCACAGCGCCTGTGACGGGTATTATCGGTGAGATACCTGTTCGTGGTGGCGATCAAGTGACACCGATGACACAGTTGACCGTATTGAGTGGTAATACGACTATGGACGCTGAGTTTTCGGTGACGAAGTCTATTATCGAATCCCAAGTGCAGATGGGCTTGAAGATCAGCGACAAGGAAAAACATATGGCTAATCTTCCTGATGTGACATTTGTGATGAAGAATGGTACGGAATATCCGCACAAGGGCCGTATTACCAGTTTGACGGGTGTGGTGGATGCCGCTACGGGTTCTCTGGCTTGTAAAGCTTCGTTCCCCAATCCTGATGGCCATCTGTTCTCTGGTATCCAAGGTACCGTAGTACTTCCCATCTCGCAAAAAGATGTGATGGTTATTCCCCAAAGTGCTGTAGTGCGTCTGCAGGATAAGACGTTGGTATATAAGGTGAAAAGCGACAGTACGGCTACTGCTATTACTGTTACCACTACCAATACTGGCAACGGCAAGGATGTCATAGTGACAGAAGGACTCCATGTCGGCGATAGGATTGTGACTGTCGGAGCTAACAACGTACAGGAAGGACAGCGTGTTCTCTATCCCGAAGCAGAGAAAAACAAGAAGTAAGTCATGAAGAATAATATCTTTATTAACAGATATGTGATGGCATGTGCCATCTCGATCGTTATTGCCTTGGTGGGTTACATCTGTATGAACACG
>JAFZPF010000154.1 GCA_017550455.1 Prevotella sp. | reverse complement strand
GGTAACCTACAAGGCAGAGAATGCAACAGCTACTGAGATTATCACGGGAATGATTAAGGGACATAACCTGAAAGTGCAGCGTAAAGGCAAATATCTGGTCATCACACCTGATACAAAGAAGCAGTTGAAAGGTATTGTCATTAAGGGAAGAATTGTTGATGAGCGTAACGAACCGCTCATAGGTGCTTCGGTACAGATGAAAGGATCGGGCAAGGGTGTCATCACCGATATAGATGGTTACTATACTTTTGTACCATCAGTGGATGAGGGCGCCGTAACCATCTCTTACATCGGCTACACCACTCAAGAGATTCCTTTGGAACGGTTTGCCGACATGCATCGCATCACCATGCGTCCAGACCAAGACAATGTGCTCGATGATGTAGTGGTGACGGGTATGACGAAGATGGATAGGCGAATGTTTACCGGTGCTACAGACAAGATCAATGCAGATGAAGCAATTCTAAATGGTGTAGCTGATATCAGTCGTTCTCTGGAAGGGCGATCGGCAGGTGTTAGTGTGCAGAATGTCAGTGGTACCTTTGGTACGGCTCCAAAAATTCGTGTACGAGGAGCCACATCTATCTATGGTAGTTCAAAACCACTTTGGGTGGTTGACGGAGTTATCATCGAAGATGTAACAGACGTCGACTCTGATGCCCTCTCCTCAGGTGATCCAGAGACACTGATATCCAGTGCCATCGCCGGTCTAAACAGCGACGACATCGAATCGTTCCAGATTCTGAAAGACGGATCTGCCACCTCTATCTATGGAGCGAGGGCAATGGCAGGAGTCATTGTTGTAACAACAAAGAAGGGAAAATCCGGACAAGCTCATATTAACTATATGGGAGAGTTTACATCTCGTCTGATACCTACCTATTCTAACTTCAATATATTGAATTCGCAGGATCAGATGGGTATTTACCGTGAACTACACGACAAAGGATGGCTCAATCTGGACAACCTGCTCAATGGATCTGATTATGGTGTTTACGGAAAGATGTATGAACTTATTGCCGCATTCGACCCTAATACAGGTACATATGGCTTGATGAATACAGAGTCTGCACGAAATGCTTATCTCCAGAATGCTGAGTATAGAAACACCAACTGGTTTAAAGAATTGTTTTCTACAGCTATCCAGCAGAACCATTCTGTTAGTCTGAGTGGTGGAACAGACAAGTCCAACTATTATGCCTCACTTTCTGCAATGATAGATCCAGGATGGTATAAACAGTCGGATGTCAAGCGCTACACGATGAATGTCAATGCAACTCATCATATACTAAGTAATCTATCATTGAATATTATCGGCAGTGGCAGTTACAGAAGTCAGCGTGCTCCAGGAACATTGAGTCAGGATATTGATGTGGTTTCCGGTAATGTGAAGCGTGATTTTGACATCAATCCATACTCTTATGCATTGAACACCTCAAGGGTGTTGGATCCTGATACCTATTATCAATCTAACTATGCACCTTTCAACATCCTGCATGAATTGGAAACAAACTATATCGATGTGAACTTCTTGGATGCCAAGTTCCAGGCAGAATTAAGATATAAGCCAATTCAAGATTTGGAGATATCGTTATTGGGTTCATTAAAATATACGACAAGTACGCAGGAATATAAGATATTGGATGACTCCAATCAAGCAGAGGCTTATCGGGCAATGGACAATACATTCATCCGTAATGGTAACAAATATCTTTATAGAGACAAAGATGAGGCATATGCATTGCCCATAACGGTACTCCCGGAGGGTGGTATGTACAAGCGCACGGATAATAGGATGAAAGACTATAATTTCCGTGCTACGGCAAACTACACGCATACATTCAATGACATTCATTTTATGAATC
Source organism: Prevotella sp. (assembly GCA_017550455.1). GTDB lineage: Bacteria > Bacteroidota > Bacteroidia > Bacteroidales > Bacteroidaceae > Prevotella. The sequence continues at coordinate 7,361 of JAFZPF010000154.1, read as the reverse complement.
TTTTTGGTGGCGTAGAGACTACTGAGATTCAGCGTAGCCGTTCGTGGTTCAATGGTTGGGGAATGCAGTATGCCAAAGGTGAGATACCATATTATGTTTATCAATTCTTTAAGAAGAGTATAGAGGATAACAATGACTATTATAGTCTGACTAATACCAACTCTAGGTCGGCTGCTTTTTTTGCTAATGCTACTTATGGTTACAAGAACCGTTATGTACTGAACGGCACTGTCCGTTATGAGGGTTCAAATGCCATGGGTTCCAGTCGTTCAGCCCGATGGACACCTACCTGGAATATTGCAGGTTCCTGGAATGTTGATCAAGAAGATTTCTTTAAGGGTTGGACAAAGGTGATGTCGCATCTCAAACTAAAGTTAAGTTACTCCCTGACAGCAACACCGCCTCCTACTACTTATTGCAGTACAACCAATGTTTTCAGAGCCTATAATCCTTACCGTATATTTACATATGATAAAGAAACTGGTATTATGTTGGCTGACTTAGAGAATAGCGAACTGACATATGAAAAGAAATACGAGCTCAATTTCGGTATTGAAGCAGGATTCCTGAACGACCGTATAAATGTGGCTTTTGATATCTACAAACGAAAGAACTTTGACGAGATTGGACCAGTGGCTACCCAGGGTATCAGTGGACAGGTTATTCGTTGGGCAAACATTGCTGATATGAAGTCGAGCGGTGAGGAATTTTCTATCTCCACGACGAATGTGAAGACAAGGGATTTCAGTTGGGCTACCTCTTTGGTATTCTCACATACAAAGACTGAGATTACAAACCTTACCAGTCAGGAGCGTGCAATCGACCTAATTACCAATTTTGGAGGTCGTAGGGAAGGATACCCAGTCAGAGCATTATATTCTATCCCGTTTGTAGGCTTATCAGATGAAGGATTCCCCATTATCCTCAATGAGGCTGGTGAAGAGACAACATACGATATCAATTTCCAGGAACGTGACAAGTTGGATTTCCTGAAATATGAAGGTCCCACAGATCCTACCGTACAAGGATCTCTTGGTAACATGTTGAAATGGAAAGGTTTTACACTGAATATCTTCATGACCTATTCTTTTGGTAATGTGGTACGTTTAGACCCAGTCTTTGCAGGTCGTTATACTGACCTGACTTCCATGACCAAGGAGTTTAAGAACAGATGGATGGTTCCCGGTGATGAACAATATACCAATGTACCTGTCATCATGAGTAAGTTCCAATACGACTCTAACAATACGTTGAGATATGGCTATAATGCCTATAACTATAGTGATGTTCGTATTGCGAAGGGCGACTTTATCCGTATGAAGGAGATATCTCTTCAGTATGATTTTCCAAAAACGTGGATCAAGCCCCTTACTAATCTCTCTTTGAAAGTACAGGCTACTAACCTGTTCCTTATTTATGCCGATAAGAAACTCAATGGGCAAGATCCAGAGTTCTTCCGTTCAGGTGGTGTAGCCGCTCCTGTTCCTAAGCAGTTTACAGCAACACTTAAGGTTGGAATATAAGATACATAATAAATGACAGTTATGATACGAACAAACATTAAATCATTATATCTCGGTCTGTTGTGCATCACCATCGCTTCTGTCAACGTTTCTTGTGATGAATGGCTAGATAAATTACCAGACAACCGTATGGAGCTTAAGACACCTAGTGATATCACAAGCCTACTGGTATCTGCATATCCAGAAACCCATCCGGCATATCTGTTGGAGATGTATTCGGACAATACAGACGACTGTTTAAATTCAACATGGACTGAGGCCGACAGATTTCAACGTCAAGCTTACAATTGGAATGATATCACAGAGACTTTCGATGAGGAGACGCCTCAGGAACTGTGGAACACCCATTACAAAGCAATTGCCGCTGCTAATGCAGCTATCGAAACGATAGATGAGATGGATAATTCCGATGAACTTTCCCCTCAATTAGGAGAGGCATTACTCTGCCGAGCCTTTGCTATGTTCCAGTTGTCAACGGTATTCTGCAATGCTTACGACCCAACCACGGCCAGTTCAGAACTGGGTCTTCCTTATCCCATACATACTGAATCAAAAGTGGGTGAGACACACTCTCGAGGTACTCTAAAAGATCTTTACGACCAAATAGATACTGATATCCAACGTGCCTTGCCTCTAGTTGGAAGCAATTACAGTAAGCCAAAGTTCCATTTTACTCCTGATGCAGCGAAAGCATTCGCGGCAAGATTCTATCTTTATAAAGGAGATTTTGATAAATGTATCAGTTATGCTACAGCAGTGCTGGGAGATAACCCGGAAGCCAAGGCTCGTAATTGGGATTACTATAATTCTCTGAATAATAATAGTCAGATACGACCAGAAGCATACGTTAGTTCAGATGAGAAATGTAATCTTTTGCTATTGTCTGTATATACACAATGGGGTGCGATATGTGGTCCATACATGTTGGGAGAAAAATATGCACATAGCTACCGTATTGCTTGGGATGAAGATATTGAGTCGACAGGTGTATGGGGCGTTTCGGGGGAAGCTTTCAAGACCCTGGTCTTCACCAATCCAGCAACAGCTAATTTGCTCCATCGGAAGATTCCTTATGAAGCCGAAGTTTCTGATGTACAGTCAGGTGTTGGTTTTCCCCACACTGAGTTTGCTGTGTTTACAACCGAATTGATACTTCTGGAGCGAGCCGAGGCTTATGCTTTGAAAGGGGATTTGCAAAATGCAGTCAATGATTTCAATACCATGTTAAAGATATGGATGCGTACACCAAGAACTTTTACCCTTCAACAGATTGCTAATTACTACAATGGTATTGCTTACTACACACCTACGGAAGCAACCGTAAAAAAGAAGTTTGATAAACCTGTCTATGAGATCGATACCGATGGTTCTGATCAGGAGGCTTTATTACAAGGCATTATGCATTTACGCCGTATATTTACGGTACATGAGGGGTTCCGTATGCAGGATGTGAAACGTTATGGAATAGTTATCTATCGCCGTCAAACTAACGTGAATAATGTCATCACAGCTGTCACAGACACTATGGAGGCGAATGATCCTCGCAGAGCCATCCAATTACCACAGGATGTAATTTCCTCTGGGCTGGAACCTAATAAGAGATAGCTCAATGTGTACACTTAATAGTTTAAATGTATAATAGATACAGATGATTATGAAGAAAAAATATAAAGATTTCCATAGGACAATAATGATAAAAATGTCTCTTTGCCTATTGGTTCTTTTAGCTGGTGTCTTTGTGTCCTGTTCGGATGAAGAACTCTCTGACCAAAGTATCTTCCCGACGACTCCGGAAACAAAACCCGACGCTTTTGAACAATGGCTATTAGAGAATTTTACCTATCCTTATAATGTAGAGGTCCTTTATCGTTTAAAGGATACAGAGATTGACCATGCCTACACCCTGACACCAGCAGATTCCGCCAAATGTGCCAAGTTGGCAATTATAGTGAAATATCTGTGGTTCGATGCATATGCAGAGATAGCTGGTAGTAATTTCGTAAAAATGAATGTACCGCGTGTTCTTCAGTTTATCGGTTCTCTAGCCATAGAGAACAATGGTACAACAATCATGGGTACTGCCGAGGGTGGATATAAGATTACCCTATATAATGTGAATAGCTTGGGAGGATCGGTACCACTCAACGATTACGATGCACTGAATGCGTGGTATTTTACGACAATGCACCATGAGTTCATGCATATCTTAAATCAAAAGAAGCCTTATGACACGTCGTTTAACCTCATCTCTGAGGGAATGTATGTTGGCCAAGACTATTACCTGTATGACACCCAGACGATGGCCCTCCCTAAAGGATTTATCCGTAACTATGCCATGGTAGAACCAAATGAGGATTATGCAGAACTTTATGCACAGTATATGACAAATGATGACGCCACATGGGCAGCAAAAATGTATTATGCTGGAGATGAAGGGAAATCTATCATAGAACAGAAACTGCAGCATATCCGTAGGTATATGAGTGACAGTTGGAATATTGATTTGGAGGAGATGCGATCTTGTGTATTACGTCGTGCGTCTGAGTATGCAAAACTTGATTTTGAACACCTAAATTAATACAAAGTATGAAAAAAGCTTTTTTATTCATCCTATTTGCACTAGTGGGACTTGGTCTTACATCATGTCTACACGATAATGAAGAGGTGTTTGATAATTCAGCAGCAGAGCGTATCAATATTGCTGTTGAAAAAGCTCGCACGGTATTGGAGAGTGCACCTAATGGCTGGGTTCTTCATTATTATCGTGGTGCAGGATATGCTTTCGGTGGCTTAGACTATACTATGAAGTTCATCAATGGTAAAGTCACTGTATGCCGTGAATCCACCAAAGATGGAAACAAATACACTGCAATAACATCTACGTATAAAGTTTCTCGTGACCAAGGTCCGGTGTTGGCACTCGACACATATAATGACCTAATCCATATCTTCGGTGATCCAGACTATAGACATAGTGATGCTCCTACCTTCGTTGAAGGTTGGCAGGCAGATTATGAGTTCCTGATTATGAATATCAGTGATGACGAGAACACAATAACACTGAGAGGAAAGAAATATGGGAACCGTATGCTGTTAGAGCGTCTTAATGTCACTTCTGAGGATTATCTCAATCAGGTTGACAGTGTAAGGAAATGCTTAGCAGATTATCCGATACTTCTCTTCAACGACAATGGTCGACGTGCTAAATTCTATGATAACGGGTATTCATATCAGTTGAAATACTTTGATACTACTGGTGAGATTCAAAACCTAGAGGTGCCATATACATTGACAAATAAGGGGGTGCTATTCAATGAGCCAATCAAGTTGTTTGACAATGATTTCACTGGATTCAACATATCCGACACGACACGTGTAGGTGGTAAACTGAACATTGGTAATATCCAGTTTATCGAAGATCCTTCAAAGAAACTTATTCTCTCCGACGATGCTGTTGACCAATTCCGATTAGGAAACTGGTATTTAGCGCCGAAGAGCCAACAGACCGGTCCTGTCGTAACAGGATTGCAGAGTTTTGTGGATGGGGCAATGAATGATTCTCAGTACGAAATCCTATATGTATTTGTGGGAACAAGAAGTGATGGATATTATGGACTCACTTCCGATGTAGGTACAGCTAATCCTGCGACAACGACCTTTATCGTTACTACCTATGATGACGATCCTAATCTCATCTCTTTTGCTTTCGGAGAAAACATCATACCTGGTCTGGCCACTTATTTTTCCAGATTTTGCAATTATGAGGATTTTGCAGGACTTTTCTACAACACCTTCCGTCTGTCGAAAGACAATGATAAGGATCCTCAGGAATTCACTCTTACAGATGTTAATAACCCGGCTAACGTGATTAAACTGGTGAAGGAGGTCGTCATGTATCCAGGTAAGAATTAAAGTAATAAAAGCAATTCAAAAGGTATGAAAAAAATATTTCAATTATTATTCCTTACAATAGGGATGTTCTCGTTTTCGTCTTGCGGTGAGGATGAATATACAGACAAGGAGTATGCGATACCTTATTCTACAGAGAACTCAACGATACCTTCAACTGGAGGAACAGTTACATTCACCGTAGAAGGAGAAGGACTTACTGCAAATGCAGATGCAGACTGGTTGACTATCAACGTGAATGGAAAGACCATCACTGCAACAGCACCAGCCAACCCATTGCGAGAGTCACGAGCTTCGCACATCTCAGTAAAAGCTGCTAATGGTATTATTCAGCTTCTTAGCGTTGTCCAGTCAGGACTCATTGCCGGTCCTGATACTTACAACCTCAGAGTAAGTGATAATCCAGACAGTTATGTGGTGGGCATGAAGGCTGATGCTAAAGTAACCGTCAAGAGCTTGTCTGATTGGATCTCAGCCTCAATCAACTCAAGTAATGACAAGATTGATGTTAAGGTCGGTTCCAATAATCTCCGTGAGGAAAGAATAGGAAAGATCCTGTTCACATGCAACGACATCACCGACACATTGTTTATTACTCAAGACGGAATGCTATTTGAGTTAGAAACATTGACTCCGACACTATATAGCAACAGTGCTACTTCCCGGACTATTGGAGTACAACATTCAAAAGAAGTGACAGTAAAGAGTAAATCGGATTGGTTGACAGCAGCTGTTGTCAACAATCAAATCATTTTGAATGCGACTGCAAATGCGGAAGAAGTTCGTATCGGTTATGTGGAAGTGACGTCGGGTGACGTGACAGAGACGCTCGCAGTGGGACAATTCGACTGGGAGAATGGATTGAAGGGTAATTACTACCTGCACTATGCTTCCCTATCAAATGGAACAAATTGGCAGAAGATGCCTGTTGTGCTTGAGGATAAGAGTCTGTATTTCAATGTAAGGAATGGTGCTGGCGAAAACTACCGTATGTCAATACCTATCAAGATGGATAACGAGGCTCATACCCTCGAGGCTGGTCCTTGTTCATCCTTTATCGGAAAATATGTGGATGTAGCACGCGGCGAAATGTTTATATTCTTTGTCTTCCGTAGCAATCCCATGTATTGGTCACAATACTCTGCCGACTATTCATCATACGGTGATGTGAGTCTTGAAATAAAAGAAGATGGATCTGCCGGCATTCGAATTGACTGGAGCGGTACATTCGCACCTGCAGAATATAAGATCGATGCCTGGGCATTAGATGCACACAGATCAATAGACAGAAAAGCATCTACTCGCATGGGATATGTGGCAACATATTATTTCCCATATTTGGAGAAAGTAGATAGCTTTGAGTAAAGAAATCTATGAATCACAGGGATAAATATTTGATTATAAGAATAATCAAAATATCCCTGTGATTTAATCTGTAAATCATGATTATATCTAATACGCAAACTTCACCACCTCTTTGCCCGTGCTGATCAGATAGGTGTCGTGATGCTTGAGTGGTATGAATACCGATTTAGCATCTACCTTTCCACGATACACGACCACGGATCAAACAAAGGGTATTCTGAAATGATCCGTCGTAATGATCAAGCACTCGTCTTATCTTTTCTGTTTTGTTTCTCTATTTGTTAATATCTTATCATTGTCGAAAAAACAATCCGCTAATTTTGCAGGATTAAAAGAAAAAAACGTATCTTTGCAACATAAAGCAGTGGAATCTTCTGATATCTTCGGAATTACCGTAGATAGCAGACATATCTTTTATTTGATACTATGAGGAAATTTATCAATCCGTTTACTGATGTCGGATTCAAAAAAATCTTTGGGCAGGAGGTGAATAAGGACCTGCTGATTGACTTTCTGAACAACCTCTTGAAAGGGGAAAGGGTGATTAACGATGTGAGGTTCCTT
>JAFZPF010000022.1 GCA_017550455.1 Prevotella sp. | reverse complement strand
TTTTATTGTAGATGGTGGCACAATACAGACAAGGGTTCTGGGAACAGAATTTAATGTGAGGAACTTCCGTGGGGAAAACGTAAATATCACTTTGGTAAAGGGTAGTGTTTCTGTTTCTCCGTCTTCCGGCAATCATACACCCGTTATCCTGAAACCCGGACAACAAGCTTCTTTTGATGCCTCTACTTTCTCGTCCATGGTAAAAGATGTTGATGTTGAAGTATATACTTCATGGCGAGAGGGGCAGTTCTATTTCGATGGTCAGACCTTACGTGAAGTGATGATTGAAATCGGGCGTTGGTATAACATGAATGTTACCTTTGAGGATTTGAAGTATCTCAAGGATAAGTTGCATTTCCATGGTGACCGTAATTGGGACATCCAACGGGTTGTCAAAGAACTGCAGTATATCTCCAGTTGTCAAATTCGTATAGAAGGATCTGATATCATTGTTTATTAGATCATTATAATATCGTTTATATTATAATTAAGGAGATAGTCCTTCATCTGTTTTAACAAAAATTAAAGGTAGAGAATCGCAATATTACTCGTAAATAGAGTAAATATGTTTAACCGTTAAAGCAACAGTTATGTTAAGATCAAAGCAATTCTTATTGTTGTTGATTCTTCTTGTCTGTTTTACTTTGGGAAGTTTTGCCCAAGGTAAATTAGTGACTGTCAATTTCAAGAATGTAGAGGCTTCGCAAGCCCTACGACAAGTTGAAAAGCAGTCGGGCATGAAGATTCAGTTTAATTACAATGATGTCAACTTCAATGTGACGTATTCCGCACGTAATGCATCGGCATTGGCTGTGGTTCACGACATTGTTGGCAGTCATGGGCTTTCGGCTGATACCGAAGGCAATTTCATCCGTATAACCCGCAAGACTCAGCAGTCAAAGTTGAGTGGCAGGGAAAGAACGGTATCTGGTTATGTCCGTGATGAGAGTGGAGAACCATTGATGGGTGTGCCTATCAGCATCGGTGATTCTCAAGTACGTACAGTGACGAATACGGATGGATATTATTCCTTTCCGATTCCTGTGGAGTCCACTACATTGAAATACAGTTATGTAGGACTCAGTACGGAGTATGTTCAGATTGCCCAGGGTGATGCGGATGTGAAGAGAGATGTGGTTTTGCGCTCTGACAATCAGCTTGGAGAGGTTGTGGTTACCGGTATTTTCACTAAAGCCAGAGAAAGCTACACAGGTGCTGTCAGCACTATCAACAAGGAAGAACTGGATCTTCACAAAGGTCAGAACCTCCTTCAGACGCTGAAGACCATCGATGCCTCATTGAACTTCCAGGTAAACAACCTGGCTGGTAGCGACCCCAACACCTTGCCCCAGATTACTATCCGAGGTAATTCCAGCTTGCCCATGAGCGTCACTGAGTTCAATCGTTCAACCAGCAACTCTGTCAATACGCCACTCATTATCCTTGATGGCTTCGAGATCAGGTTAGAGAAACTCATGGACTACAACGACGATGAGATAGAAAGCATCAATATCCTCAAGGATGCCGCCGCTACCGCCATCTACGGCTCACGCGGCTCTAACGGTGTTGTCGTGGTCACAACCAAGCAACCAGAGAGCGGGCGCCTTCGCATCAATGCTGAGGTTGGTGTCGACATTGAAGCTCCCGACCTGACGAGCTACGACTATCTGAATGCTAAAGAAAAGTTGGAATTGGAGAACTCGTTGGACATGTACTCGAACAAATACACTGCTAACGACTACAACTTTCAGGAGCACTACAATACGAAACTTAAGAGAGTGCTCTCAGGAGCCTCTACCGACTGGCTCAACAAACCCGTGCATACCGGTGTGGGAACCCATTACAATCTGCGTCTGGAAGGCGGTAGCCGTGAGTTTCGTTGGGCTATCAGTGGCAACTACAAAGACACTGAGGGTGCCATGAAGAATTCCTACCGTCGTTCGTTCAACGGAAGCATACAACTAACCTACATGTTGAAGAACGTCACTTTCAAGAACTACACCACGCTGGGACTCGTCCGTTCGCAGGAGAGTAATTATGGTGCTTACAGCGATTACGTGGCCAAGCAGCCTTATGATATACCTTACGATGAGAATGGTCAGTTGGTGCCCAACTTCGAGCATTTCCTTGGCCCATCGCAGGGTCCGGGGCGTGCCAATCCTTTATATGACGCAGAGCTGAATACGATCAATAAGTCGGGTCATGAGACGCTGACCAACAACTTCGCCATAGAGTGGCAAATCATTCCCGATCTGAAGTTCCGCGGACAGTTCGGTATCAGTAAGCTCAACAATACGAGCGACTACTTCTTACCCGCCGAGCACTCCACCTTCACCACCAGTCAGGTTTACAGCAGTGATGAAGGATTCTTGCGCCGAGGCTTATACCGCTATGGAACCGGCAACGGCTATAGCTACGACGGCAATGCCACACTGGCTTACAGCCACGTCTTTGCTGAGAAACACCTGCTCTATGCCGGTGCCGACTACTCCATCTCAGCCAGCGACAACCTATCGTACTCTTTCACTGGTGAGGGAATAGCCGACAGTGACAACCCCTTCCTTGGCAATGCCCGCCAGTATCTGAAAGACGGTTCGCCTGTCGGTAGCAAAAGCAAGTCACGCCGCGTGGGCTTCACGGGCAACGTCAACTACACCTATGACTCACGCTACTATCTGGATATGTCCTACCGCGTGGATGGCAGTTCCACCTTCGGTAGCGACAAGAAGTGGGCACCTTTCTGGTCACTGGGTGTTGGATGGAATTTGCATAACGAAAAGTTCCTCAAGGGTAATCCTGTGCTGAATATCTTACGTTTGAAAGCATCTATCGGTGAGACGGGTTCGCAGATGGGCAGCGGATCTGGTGCCAGCACCATCTTCCAGACTATCACCACCAGCAAGTACATGAACTGGAACGGTTCGCAGCTCACAGCATGGGGAAACCCCGAACTGACATGGCAGACTACACGTGAAATGAACGTCGGTATGGAGTTCGGCATGTTTAAGGGACGTCTGAAGGGTGAGTTCAACTTCTATGACAAGAAGACCTCAAACCTACTCTCTTATATGGATCTGCCCAGTAGCATGGGTATCAACAATTACATTGCTAACGTGGGTGAGGTGAAAAACCGAGGCTGGGAGCTGGCACTCAGCGGCTATCCCATCCGCGATATGCGCCACAGCTTTACCTGGATGATGACTGGACAATTGGTTTATAATAAAAGTTGGATATCCAAACTCTCTGAGTATGTAAAAGCACAGAACGAGGCTTACCGTGAGCAAAACGTCGACGTGTCGAACCTCTTCTATGAAGGATACCCACAGAATGCCATCTACGCAGTCAAGTCATTAGGCATCAACCCTTCTACGGGCGAGGAAATCTATTTGGACCGTAACGGTAACATCACTGACTCATGGAAGGCTGGCGATAAGGTTTTCTGCGGACAGTCTGATCCCAAGTATCGAGGTAACTTCAGTAACATCCTGCGTTACAAGGGATGGACACTGAACTTCACCTTCACCTATTACTGGGGCGGCTACCGCTACAATAGCACCCTACTTAATAAAGTTGAGGTGACCATCGACCAACTGAAGAACCAGAACGTCGATCGTCGCGCACTGACCGACCGTTGGATGAAGCCTGGCGACGTAACCTTTTTCAAGGGTTACAGCAATACTCAGACCCGTGCCACCTCGCGTTTCGTGATGAAGGACAACGTACTTGAGCTCTCATCTGCCAGTCTCCAGTACCGCTGGGAGACCGACTGGTTGCGCAGGAACCTCAGGTTGCAAACGGTTATCTTCGCCCTCAACACCAGCGACCTCGTACACTGGGGCTCTATCAAGCAGGAGCGTGGAACCAGTTATCCATACGCACGTAACATACAGGGTAGCATCAAACTGCTGTTCTAAGTGAATTGACAATTGACCATTGATAATATTTGATTATTATGAATACTAAGATATATAAAATTAAAGGTTTAAGGTTCAAGGTTCAAGATCTAAGGGATATCTTGCCTTTATTCCTTATAGCTCTTTTGCCTTTATTTGCTTCATGCAACGACTGGCTCGACGTGCGTCCCGACACGGAGCAGAAAGAGGACGGGCAGTTCTCTACACAGAAAGGCTTTGAGTCAGCTCTGGCAGGATGCTACATCCAGATGGCTTCTACCAATGCCTACGGACTGAGGCTGACCATGACTAATATAGAGGAACTTGCCAATCTGTGGTATATTAACTCTGGCACTTCGAGGAACGATGCCAAAGCCTTGAGCAGTCACGACTACGAGAGCGATTATTCCAAGTCGGCTGTCAGCAGTATATACACAGCACTCTTTAAGACCATCGCACAGGCCAACCTCATTATTGAGAACGCCGATAAGAACAAGGATGCGTTTAGCACCTCCCGTATGCACGATATTATTAAAGGAGAGGCTTTTGCCATACGTGCCTACTGTCAGCTGGATATCCTTCGTCTGTTCGGACAAGTGCCACAAGCAGGCAGCACACCAGTCAGTCTGCCTTACTCTGAGACCGTCGGCATCAACGAGATGCCTAAGTACTACGACTTCAATAACTACGTTAAGAAGTTGGAGAGCGACATCACCATGGCCGAGCAGCTGCTTCGGGAGACTGACCCTGCCACGATCTATCCTTTCAACCGTACCTATGTGACGGGCGAGGAGTACGAGAAGAATTCGTTCCTTATGTATCGCCAGATGCGACTGAACTATTGGGCTGTCCGTGCCCTTCATGCTCGTATGGCACTTTACACTGGTGACAAGTCCACGGCCCTCACTATTGCACGTGAACTTATCGGAGCCAAGCTGCCCGACGGCACCCCCGTGCGTCCGATGAGTGGAAAGAAAGACTATGATATGGGCTATCTGGCCTGTCCCAATGAGTGTTACTTCAGCATCAGCAAGTACGATATCAGGAGTTACATTGATGGCTACTTCACTGACAACGAGGAGCGTATCATTGGTACGTACGACAGCAATACACTGGCTCTGACACAGGCCATGCTGACCGAGCTCTTCGACGGGGAGAACATGGACAGTCACAACCGTTACACCACCCTTTGGAACCAGCGGCTCAAGGATGACAATAATAACATGTGGGTTGGTTTCATGCGTTACAGCTACGATGACGACGAGGTCCAGAATAAATCACTTTACTACCAGATTATCCCGATGGTTCGTACGTCGGAGATGTATCTTATTGTCATGGAAACGTCTAATGACCTGGCTGAGGTGAACAGCCTGTACAACGACTACATGGTGGAACACAACGTGGGAACGGCACAGCCTTTCGCTTCGTTGGCCGATGTCCGTAAGTGGATAGAGAACGAGTACCGTCGCGAGTTCTACGGCGAGGGACAGATGTTCTTCACTTACAAGCGATTGGGTGAGACTTCTATCAAGTGGCTTGATACGCCTGCCACAGAGGCTACTTATGTATTGCCATTGCCGGAAACAGAGTACGACCCAGATAAGTCAGGAAACATTTAATAAATCATAAAACCTTTAACGCATTATGAATATCAAGAATATCACATATCTGGTCGCGGCAGTTGCTTTCGCATGTTGCGTCCAGTCCTGCGAGAAGGAACTGGAGAGCTACTCTCATCAGGAATCATACTTGAATTTCCGCTTCCAGAAGTCCAACGGTGATGATATGCTCAACAGCGAACTGGCATCGTCCAACTCCGTTGTTAACACGCCGGTACAATACAACTTCAAGACTCACGGCACTATACAACAGGACACCATCTGGCTACAGGCAAAGTATATTGGCTTCGTGACCGACTACGACCGTGAATATACCCTGGAGCAGATCGAGGTGTCAGGTGCCGATAATGCTGTGCCTGGCGTTGATTACGTGGCCTTCGACAACCCTGAAGCCCAGCGCGTCATGGTGGTCAAGGCTGGTGAAAGCAACTTTCTGGTGCCTGTCATCCTGCTGCGCAGCAGCGGACTGCAGAAGAAAGATGCCATACTAAAAGTGCGCTTTAAGGAGAACAAGAACTTCAAGAACGGTTTTTCCAATATGCAGACACGCATCATCAGCTTCACAGACCGACTGACGAAGCCTGCTGTCTGGGACGAATACAACCTTGATTTGCTATTCGGCTCGTATGGCGACGTGAAGTTCCAGTTGATGTTAGATTGGAGTGGACTGTCGTGGAGCGATGAGTTCATCAGTGAGATGTACACTACAGACAAGGCTTACTTCGACTACCTTTCTGCGTTGTTCAAGAAACGCCTGGCACAAGAGAATGCCGAGCGCCAGTCCAGGGGCGAGGATGTATGGCGTGAGGCTGACGGCACAGCCATCAGTTTCAGCCCAGCCTTGCCTCCGCGTCCTTAACCTTATTATTAACGTAACAAGAAAGTAACACTATGAGCAAGAATATCATACAAATAGTCCTGGCCATGCTGCTGCCTTTGGCCGTAGCGAGTTGCTACAGCGACGACAGTTCTCTGGGTGATCCCGACAGTGTGAAGTCTATTGAGATCAAAGATATCCCGCCACAGTCTGCCGTCTCATTTGCCGGTAAGACCCTGACCATAACACCAGAGATTACGACTGACTACCCGGAGTCAGACCTCAAGTACACGTGGTACATCTACGTGGCCAACTCTTTCGAAGAGGCTCATTTCCGCGACATCCCCATTGGTTACGAGCGTGAACTGAACTATGAAGTGAACCTCAATTCGGGCACTTACGTACTGGTGCTGGAGGTGAAGTCAATGTCCACGGGTTATGCCCGCTTCACACGTACACAGTTGAATGTGGCTACTGAATTCTCAGATGGTTTCTACATCCTCAAGGAAACATCGGACGGCAAGAGTGAAGTAGATCTGATAACCAAAAGCGGATTCTCCACAGATATCCTTACCAAGATGTCGGGCGAACCCATGAACGGCACGCCAGTGTCATTGTCTATGGTCTATCAGCAGCAGTACGTCAACCCTGATGACAACCAGATGGGACTGACTAACATGCTTAATATTTTCACCACTGATGACTACCGGGCCTACCGCACTGAGGATATGAAGCAGATCTTCAATTATTCCTCCATCTGCTATGCAGGTGAAGCGAACGATGACATCTACTACAACATGGCCAACGGTTCCAACTGCTTTTTCATGACTTCAAAGAAAGGTATCAGCTTTAAGTCGTCTTCAGGAACGAACTCCCGCTCAACAGGAAAGTTCGGACTACCGGCAGTCGAGGAAGATGTAGATAAGCACATACAACTGCTTAACTGCGGTCGTATGGGTATGGCCTACTGGAGCAATACCAAACACGGTGTGCGTTACCTGAACAGCACCGGTACACTGTCTAATGACGTTACGTCAGATCCCACCGGTGGTCAGTTCTGCGTCTCCAGCGGTATCAACCGTATTGGTGGTGTGGAGAATGTCTGGTTCCTGTCTGAGGATAAGAACACGAAGCAGCGCTACCTGCATCTGGTGAGCAATATGGGTGCCCTCCGTCAGACGATAGAGATAAATCCTTCTACTCACCTTGCCAAGGCTTCTGTCATTGCTGCCTGTGGCGGCAGTGCCTCTTATATCTATTGTGTGGATGGTGGCAAACTGTATGCTTACGGATGGGCTAACAACAACGAGATTGAGGTCTCGCTGCCAGGCCAGACGGGTAACATCGCTTACGTGACCAATCAGTGGTTCTGGGTGGCCGGCTTCGGTGACACTACCTACAACTTCGATAACCTCATTGTTGGCACGCAGTCGGGCGATTCCTATTCGCTCTATTTCTACGACAATTTGGTAGGTGGTGTGCCTACTGCCGAGGCCTATCGTAAAGTGACGGGCACTGGCAAGGTGCGCTATATCCGTCGCGCTACGCCAGTAGCGGTGTCTAACCTTATTATGACATCACCGAGTGCCATGCGTGGAATGCCTATATTCCCGACAAGTGAATAATACATGAGAACTGTTTTAGCAGTTATGTAGTTGATCAGACATCTGCCAATCTCTCTCGTGCAGGTGTCTGATTTTTCTGTTACAAAATTATTACAGGAAACATAATAATACATTATATATTTACGTTATATAATGGAAGTTGCTTTTACATTTTGTTGTTTATATGAAGAAGAATTACACATTTATTTTTTGTGCTCTTATCCTCTTGATGATGGGTATCAGCATAGCAGGCTGCCGCAATAAGGTTGAGGAGGCACCCGTAGTCGTGGAAGATGAAAATGATACCACGATTGTGAATACCACTTATTTTATGGCCATCAATGATTACATGACAAACGTCATCGGTAAACAATATTCACAGGGTGACGTCTGTATTCCATGTATTATGACAGTGGCCGTTGATGAGAGCAAAGCCGATGATATCCTGGTATGGGGAGATTTCTGGGTATATAATTATCAGGTTATCGGTGATCTGTTACGTACGGTTTCCGGTGGTGGTCATCCGGGATTGATGCATGTTCGTCAGACTGGCAACACTTTTGAGGTAACCCGTTTTGAAGGTGTTGAGGACGGATCCAGATATATGGAGAGTGCAAAGAGGATCTTCGGTGAGAAATACAATGATTTTAACCGTATTAACAGTGATGGAGAGAAGCGTGAGGCCATCCGTAAGGATATCATCGCCCAATACGTGAAAGAACACAAACTGCCGGTGTTGAGATATCAGGATAATGGTTGGCCGGCTATCAACCTCCCGAAGAAATAATCAGTGATTACAATAATTAAAGTGTCCTTAAGGACTTTCATGACCTTAAGGACACTATACTCTTCACTCTTCACTCTTAACTCTTAACTTTATAACCCACTCAGCAGAGCAGCGATCTGTTCTAATCCATCCTTGTCGGTCTCATCAAACTCAGCGAGATTTGTACTGTCAATATCCAATACAGCCCAAACTATGCCGGCAAGATCTTTCACAGGGACTACTATCTCTGATCTGCTCAGAGAACTGCAGGCGATATGCCCGGGAAACTCCTCTACATCCTTTACCACGACCGTTTCTTCTCTTTCCCATGCTGCTCCACATACGCCCTTGCCGAAGGGGATGGTATAGCAGGCCACATCACCTTGGAAAGGACCCAATTGGAGAACATCGTTTTTCACCACATAGAATCCGATCCAGAAATACCCTAGACTACTCCTGATGGCTGCCGATACATTAGCCAGCACACCTACAACATTCGTTTCTCCTTCTATCAATGCCTCAATCTGCGGAAGCAGTTCCTCATATTTTTCTTTCTTTGTCATATCAATCAATGTTTTTATCGTTGCAAAGATACGAAATAATTATAATCCTCCCACATATTTATAAATATAATCCATGCAGATAGTATGTTTTTATTGAGATTTCTGTAATAAAACTGGAAAATTTTGGGGTAAAACGACGATTTTTGGTTAAAAACCCTTAAATTACACTTGATTTACTTGTTTTTTTCCATTGAATCGTGTATATTTGCATTGTGTTTTTCATAGTATTAGATTTAAAGATCATTTCGGAGTGCGGCGGCACTCCTTTTTTTTGCCTTGCATTTTAATAGAAAATAAAAAATGCAGCCTACTTTCAACCAAGCGAGCTGCATTCAAATATAGTTAGTATGTCTTTTGAGAGAGAATGATTTAACTACTTATAAAACGTAAAAGGGGGGCAAAAGGGTTACTATTATCTTCGTTTTTTTACATAAAATAATAGTTTTTTCACTATATTATCTATTTTTCTCCCATTTTGTCCTTTTTCAGCGATTTTTTTTCTTTTCAAATGATATGAGATAAAAGAAATCATCCTTATAACAAAGGATACAATCCTGATGTCATAAGGATGATTATAGAGCTAATTTCTTAGAAGAATACGCTTGAAATCAGATAAGCCACCACCGTAGATACAGCCACACAGATGAGTCCGGGGATCATGAACGAGTGGTTCAGCACGAACTTGCCGATCTTCGTCGTTCCTGTACGGTCGATGTTGATGGTTGCGATATCTGAAGGATAGTTCGGGATGAAGAAATATCCATAGACGCATGGCAGGGCACCCAGCAAGATCCATCCCGGTATACCCAGCTTATATGCCACCGGCAGCAAGGCGACCACTACAGCAGCCTGTGAGTTGATGAGGATAGAGAAGATGAAGAACACCAGAGCGATTGCCCATGGATAGTTTTCTACCATATTACCGAGCACAGACTCTACCTCGGTCATGTGAGCCCCGAAGAAGGTGTTTGCCAACCAGGCGATACCATAGATAGCCACCACAGCCACCATTCCCGACTGCCATACGTTGTTTGCCACAGCATTCTTCGGCTTAGCGCCGCAGATGATAATGATCAGGGCTGCCGTGGAGATCAGGATAATCTGAATGACCAGATACATGTGGATGGTTGCAGGAACCTTCTCTGTGACGCCGGGCATGACGATACCAGCAGCAGCCAGGTTTGCCGGTGAAACGGTCTCTCCTGTAGGCAGCAAGACAGCCTCTGCTCCGTCAACGGCCTTAACCGTGTCGTAGGCAGGAAGGATATTGTGGAATACAGAGAGTAAGACGATCACCACGATAGCAGCGAGGAAGATATAAACTGCCCACTTCGATCTCTTGTCGATGTTCTTATCCAAGGTCGTATCTGTCTTACCATAAACAAATGCATACTGTACAGGATCTTTGATCTTCTCTTGGAATTCCGGATCTTTGTCAAGGTCAAGTCCGCGGCGGTATGACCATGCAGATGCCGCGATGACACCGCAGAGACATGCTGGAATAGTTACGGAGATGATCTGCAGAATACTGATATGGAATCCGTTAAGCGCTGAGATTGTGGAGAAAGCCACTACCGCTGCAGAAATCGGAGAACAAACGATGGCTAACATGGAAGATACTGAGGCGACAGCCAGCGGACGCTCCGGACGGATGCCCTTCTTAATGGCTACATCGGTGATGACAGGCATCAGGGTGTACATCACATGACCTGTTCCACAGACCACTGTCAGGAAGAAGGTGCTCAGTGGGGCCAGGAAGGTGATATGCTGTGGGTGCTTACGTAACAGACGCTCCACTATCTGTATCATCCAATCCATACCGCCGGATGCCTGCAAGATACCTGCACAGGTCACAGCAGCCACGATAATATAGATCACATCGGTGGGAGGTGTTCCCGGTTTCAATCCATGGTCGAAGACCAGTAACGCCAGTCCTAAACCGGCAATGGCTCCGAGTGCGAGACTACCGTATTTGGACCCCAGATATAGGGCCAAAAGAACGATCAATAATTCTATAATGATAATTAACATAGTCGGTAGGATTTAGTAGATGATCATTGATAATGCATAAGCCACGATAGTGCTGACAAAGATATGGACAAGTCCCGGCATCATGAACGAGTGGTTGAGCAGGTACTTACCGATGACAGTGGTGCCTGAACGGTCGAAGTTCACCGTCGCGATATCTGACGGGTAGTTCGGGATAAAGAAATATCCGTAAACGCTGGGCAGCACACCGAGGAGCACCGGTCCGGGTATTCCTAACGAATATGCTAATGGCAACATAGAGACAACCACAGCGCCCTGTGAGTTGATGAGTACAGATACCAGGAAGAAAACGAAGGCGATCGACCAGTTGTATTTAGCCACGATATCACCTAACATCGTCTGCATCTCATTGGTATAGTTGGAGAAGAACGTATCTGCCAACCATGCGATACCGAAAATAGCCACAACGGCCACCATTCCAGACTGCCACACAGCGCCACGTACGGCCTTGGCCGGTGATGCCTTGCAGAAAAGAATCATGATGGCTGCGGCAGAGATCATCACGATCTGAATCACTACATTCATCTTCAACTGTACGGTAGATACCTCGGTGATACCGGGAACGACCGCTTTGGCCTTGGCCAGAGTAGCCGCCGACACTACTGTTCCATCGGCGAACGTAAAGTCGGGCGCATCCTTAATAGCTTTGATTGTACTATATTCTGGAAGGATGTCCTGGAAGATAGCGAAGAGCACGATGATGATCAGCGCGCCGAGGAATACGAATACTGCATTCTTTGCACTCTGCGGAATCTCTTTGTCAAGTGTTGTAGCTGATCCACCATAGATATATTCACGCTGCTCAGGATCCTCCAGTTTCTTCAGGAACTCAGGATCCTTGTCGAGGTCGAGACCACGCTTGTAGGAAGCCACGGAGGCTGCTATCAGTCCACACAGACAGGCGGGGATGCTGACCATCAGCACCTGTGGAATAGAGATGTTAAAGCCGTTGGCATTTGAAATGGTGACGAAGGCCACTACTGCTGCTGCGATGGGCGAACAGGTGATACCCACCTGTGAGGCGATAGAGGCGACGCCACAGGGACGCTCCGGACGGATACCTTTCTTGATGGCGATATCCACGATGATCGGCATCAGGGTGTAAACCACGTGACCGGTTCCTACCAGGACGGTGAGGAAGAATGTACACAGAGGAGCAAGGAATGTGATGCGGTTCGGGTGCTTACGGAGCATCTTCTCCGCAATCTGTATCAACCAGTCCATACCTCCCGATGCCTGCATGATTCCCGCACAGGTAACGGCTGCGATGATGATGTAGATCACATCGGTGGGAGGGGAGCCCGGTTTCATACAGAAACCGAAAACAAGAATGGCCAGGCCAATACCGGATATCGCGCCCAAGGCCAAACTTCCATATCGTGAACCTACCCATAGGGCAAGCAGCACGATAAGCAATTGAATAACCATTAATACCATAGGTGATAGATTTTTTTATATGAATTAGTAATTTATTCCTCTTTTATTTTTCGCAAAGATATATAAAAAAAAGGAATTAACAACAATTATCATTTATTTTTTTAGGTAGAAAATGATATTTCATGAATGTGTCCAGACAGTAAACCAAAAAATATGTAAAAACTTTGCTTTAATAATTTTTTTCTTATAACTTTGCACGTCATTATAAACGTTTATAAAATTTACTATTCATTATGGCTAAGAAGTTTGCCGAACACACAGGTATAAATTTAACTGAGACGAATAATAAGATTCTCGAGGAGTGGAACAAAAAAGACTTGTTCCACCGTTCTATAACTGAACGTGAGGGATGCCCCCAGTTTGTATTCTATGAGGGACCTCCTTCTGCCAACGGTCATCCCGGCATCCATCATGTGCTGGCCCGTACGATCAAGGATACCTTCAACCGTTATAAGACGATGAAAGGTTATCAGGTGTTCCGTAAGGCCGGTTGGGATACCCACGGACTACCCGTAGAGTTGGGCGTGGAGAAAGATCTCGGCATCACCAAGGCTGATATCGACAATAAAGAGTCGGAGAAATATATCTCTGTGGAGGACTACAACCACAAGTGCCGTGAGAACGTGATGATGTACACGGCCGAGTGGCGTGACCTTACCGAGAAGATGGGTTATTGGGTGGACATGGATCATCCTTATATAACCTATGATAATAAATATATCGAGACGTTGTGGTGGCTGCTCAAGCAGTTGTATGACAAGAACCTCTTATATAAAGGTTATACCATCCAGCCGTATTCACCCGCTGCAGGCACCGGACTGTCTTCCCACGAGTTGAATCAGCCGGGTTGTTACAGGGATGTGAAGGATACCACCTGCACGGCGATGTTCACCATCGTGGATCCCCGTCCGGAGATGAGAGAGTGGGGCACACCGGTATTCCTGGCATGGACGACCACTCCGTGGACCCTTCCTTCCAACACCGCCCTTTGTGTGGGTCCGAAGTTCGACTATGTCTGTGTACAGACGTACAATCCCTATAATGGTAACAAGATCTCTGCAGTCTTGGCTGCTGAGTTGGTGGATGCTTACCTCAAGCCAGAGGGAGAGTTCGCCGATATGGATGCCTACAAACCCGGTGATAAGGTGGTGCCTTACCGTATCGTAGCCCAGTATAAGGGTTCTGACCTGGTGGGTATGAGATATCGCCAGCTGATGCCATGGGTAAAACCCTGTGAGCGTCTCGACAACAATGCGGCAGAGTTCGTGAAAGAAGCTGCCAAGGAGCATCCGGAAAAGATCTTCACCGTCGGCAACGATCAGTTCGTGGAGATGGAAGACGAGGCTTTCCGTGTGATCCCCGGTGATTATGTCACCACCGACGATGGTACGGGTATCGTGCATATCGCGCCTACCTTCGGAGCTGATGACGCCAAGGTGGCCAAGGATGCCGGCATCCCTTCATTGTTTATGATTAATAAAGGTGGTGAGACCCGTCCGATGGTTGACCTCGAAGGAAAATACTACCTCATTGATACGCTTGCTCCTGAGTTTATGGAGAAGTGTGTCAACGTAGAGGCTTATGCTCACCATGCCGGTGACTATGTGAAGAATGCCTACGATCCACAGTTCAATGTCAATGGCTACGATGAGAAGGCTGCTAACAAGGCAGAGGATCTCAATATCGTCCTGTCATTGGAGATGAAGCAAGAGGGCACAGCCTATAAGATTGAGAAACATATCCATAACTACCCCCACTGCTGGCGTACTGACAAACCGGTGCTTTACTATCCGCTCGACAGTTGGTTCATCCGTTCTACCGCCTGCAAAGAGCGTATGGTGGAGTTGAACAAGAAGATCAACTGGAAACCGGAAAGTACTGGTACAGGACGTTTTGGCAACTGGTTGGAGAACCTTAACGACTGGAACCTCTCTCGTTCTCGTTTCTGGGGTACACCGCTGCCTATCTGGCGAAACAAAGAGACACGTGAGGAGATCTGCATCGGTAGTGTAGAACAGCTCTATCAAGAGATCGAGAAGAGTGTGGCTGCCGGTGTGATGACCACCAATCCACTGAAGGATAAGGGATTCGTGCCCTGCGACTATTCCCAGGAGAACTACGACAAGATAGACCTCCATCGTCCGTATGTCGATGATATCGTGTTGGTAGGTGAGAGCGGACAGCCCCTGCATCGTGAGATGGACCTTATCGATGTCTGGTTCGACTCCGGTTCGATGCCTTACGCTCAGGTACACTATCCATTTGAGAACAAAGAGGCTATTGACAAGGGTCTTGCCTTCCCATGTGACTTCATCAGTGAGGGCGTTGACCAGACACGTGGATGGTTCTTTACCTTGCATGCCATCGCCACGATGATCTTCGACAATGTCGCTTACAAGAATGTTATCTCCAGCGGATTGGTGCTCGATGCCAAGGGTATCAAGATGTCGAAACATCTGGGTAATGTGGTGAACCCCTTCCAGGAAATCAAGAAGAACGGCGCAGATGCCGTACGTTTCTATATGCTTACCAATACCTCACCATGGGATAACCTGAAGTACGACCCGAAGGGTGTCGAGGAGGTGCGTCGTAAGTTCTTCGGCACATTATATAACACCTATTCGTTCTTCAGCCTCTATGCCAACGTGGATGGTTTCAACTACTCCCGTCCTGAGGTGCCCGTCAGTGAGCGTCCGGAGATCGACCGCTGGATCATCTCCTCGCTGAACACCCTCATCAAGAATGTGGATGAAGCACTGAGCGACTATGAGCCAACGAAGGCCGGACGAATGATCGACACCTTCGTGAGCGACGACCTCAGCAACTGGTATGTACGTCTGAACCGTAAACGCTTCTGGGGTAAGGAGATGTCGAAAGACAAGCTCAGTGCCTATCAGACCCTGTATGTCTGTCTGGAGACCGTGGCTAAGTTGTTAGCTCCATTCTCTCCCTTCTATGCTGACGAACTCTACTTAGACCTTATTCAGGCCACCGGCAGAGAGACCCTCGACAGTGTACACCTCGCAGCCTTCCCCGTTGCCGACGAGTCGCTGATCGACAAAGAACTGGAGATGCGTATGGAGATGGCACAGAAGATTACCTCTATGGTGCTCGCCCTTCGTCGTAAGGTGAACATCAAGGTACGTCAGCCGCTGCAGACGGTGATGATCCCCGCTGTCGATGAGAACCAGATGCGATATATCGAGGCAGTGAAAGACCTGATCATCAACGAGGTGAACGTCAAAGAACTGAAGTTCGTGGAGGGTGCCGGTATCCTTGTCAAGAAGGTGCGTTGTAACTTCCGTACGATGGGAAAGAAGTTCGGCAAGCTGATGAAAGGCATTGCTGCTCAGATGACACAACTGTCACAGGAGGATATCACACGCTTGGAAGAGCAGGGTAGCCTGTCGCTGACAGTGGAAGACACACCGGTAACTATCGATGCTGCCGATGTAGAGATCATCAGCGAGGATATCCCAGGCTGGCTGGTATCCAACGAAGGTAACCTTACCGTTGCCCTTGAGGTGGAGATCAGCGACGAGCTGCGTAAAGAGGGTATGGCCCGTGAGTTGATCAACCGTATCCAGAACCTCCGTAAGGATGGTGGCCTGGAGATCACCGACCGTATCAGCGTGACCGTTTCTTCCCAGGAGGAGACCAACAATGCTATCGAGAGCTATGGTAACTATATCAGCAACCAGGTGCTCGCCGACAGTCTCACCATCGCTGATAATGATGGACCGTTAGTGGAGTTTGACGACTTCGATCTACATATTTTGATTCAGAAAATCTAAAATATTACTACATTAAATAACTATTATGGCAGAGAAAACACGCTATAGCGATGAGGAACTCCAGGAGTTTAAAGAACTCATCGAAGAAAAACTGAAGACTGTGCGTCATGACTATCAGGCAATGATGCGCCAGTTGATGAACATCGACAGTAATGATGTGGAAGACACTTCTCCTACTTACAAGGTGCTGGAGGAGGGGAGTACCACCCAGTCGAAAGAAGAACTGATCCAGCAGACCTCTCGTCTGCAGAAATTCATCGTTGGTTTGGAAGCCGCGCTGATACGTATCCAGAACAAGACCTATGGCATCGACCGTATCACCGGTGAACTGATTCCTAAGGAGCGCCTGCGTGCTGTGCCTCATGCTACCCTGAGTGTTCAGAGCAAGGCTGCCAATAAGAAACATTAAAATGAACGAACAAACACCGACTGCCGCCCATCCTCGTGGTCTCTCCCATGGATGGCTGGCTGTCATCATCACTGTTGCCATACTCATCATCGACCAGGTTATTAAGATCGAGGTAAAGACCAATATGTGTCTGCATCAGAGCATCCGGATCACCGACTGGTTTTATATCAACTTCATCGAGAACAACGGTATGGCCTACGGCATCACCTTCATCAACAAGCTGGTGCTGAGCATCTTCCGTATCATCGCCGTAACGGTCATCGGCTATTATTTTTGGAAACAGACGCGTCAGCAGGCACGCTATGGCTATATCATCTGTCTGGCGATGATCCTCGCGGGGGCTGCAGGTAATATCTTCGACTCGATGTTCTACGGACTGATCTTCAATGCCTCGTCGCCCTACTACGTTTCTTACTTCGTGCCCTTCGGGCAAGGGTATGCGCCCTTCCTCATGGGCAAGGTGGTCGATATGTTCTATTTCCCCATCATCGATACCTACTGGCCGCAGTGGATGCCCTTGGTGGGTGGTGAGCATTTCATTTTCTTCTCACCGGTCTTCAACTTTGCCGATGCCTGCATCAGTGTGGGCGTAGTGGTATTGTTGCTGTTCTTCCGAAAAGAACTGGGAACCCTTTCACTGAAATCTGCCGAAACACCGAAAGACGATAATGATCCGCAGCAGGCATAATATTCTCATCGGGATCTTCCTCCTGTGCTTACTCATCAGTTGTAAGCCGGGTGTTCCTCGCCATGTCATCCAGCCGGCCGACATGGAAAAACTGCTGTATGATTACCATGTGGGACAGGCGATGTCGCAGGATCTTACGGATGACCGTGAGTACAATCAGGAACTGTATAAGTTAGCCGTGCTGAAGAAACATCATGTCAGCGAGGCGGAGTTCGACTCCTCTTTAGTGTATTACATGCGGCATACCGAGCAGCTCCACGCGATCTATAAGAAACTCTCCGAGCGTCTGAACAAAGAGGCCCTTGCCCTGGGTGCCTCCGCCAGTGAGGTGAATCGCTATACGCTTAGTAATACGGGCGACACTGCCAATATCTGGACAGGCGAGACGGTTGCCACCCTGATACCTTACGCTCCATATAACAAGATCTCGTTCGTGATGCCCGCCGACACGGCCTTCCGCAAAGGTGATAAGTTCCTCCTGGGGGTATCCTCCCGCTTCCTCTATCAGGATGGATCCAAGGATGCTGTCCTGCAACTCGCCGTGAGATTTGCCAATGACAGCGTGTCCGCAAAAACTATTCACATGGCATCAAATAACAACTACAACGTTGAGATAGATGATCGCGACACGTTAGGCATCAAGGAGATACGCGGCTTTATCCTACTGACGAAAGACAAGAATGCCTCGGAAACCACACTGAAGCTCCTCCTGTTGGATAATATCCATCTGGTGAGGTTCCACAAAGACATCAAATCATCACCGGCCGATCCTGCAGAAGGTAACCCCAACGATCCAAGAGCTCCGAGGAATAGTCCTGTGCCTCCCGCACCACTACCCGGAAAACCTCTTCCGCAACCTAACCCCAGTCAGCTGCAACATCCCACCCATCCTGACAGGCCCCTCTCAGTGAAGGAGGCTGGAACGTCGATCGAGAAGTCCCGCGCGAGATAACTCCATATCTCTTCTTCTGCTCTTCCAGTTTTTTCCTCCTCTCAGGGACAGCATTCTCACAATGGTGTCTGAGTCAAGGCATTTCGATCCATCACATCGATTCTTTGTATTTTTCTTTCTAAACGCGTTTTCGTAAATTTACTGTGCAAAGTTTTTGCAAGCGAGTGCGATGGAGAGTTTACTCTCACATAGCCGAGCGCCGCTAAAAGTTATTCAAAGTTTTTGCAAGCGAGTGCGATGGAGAGTTTACTCTCACATAGCCGAGCGCCGCTAAAGGTTATGCAAATATACAAACACTTTTCGAATCCTGCAATAGCAAAAAGGCAAAAAACGCCAGCCGGGCCAAAGGGCCCCTTTGGCCCGGCCTGCGGGTATCTTTTACATACCCTGCGGGCCCCTCGCATTACAAGCAGCTACTATAACATTCGGGGACTGGCTCTGGATGAGACTGTCCCCGCCAATGATTCTCGTGATAGAGCACTGAAAGTGAGGTAGAACATAGTAATCTTAACACCCTCTCGAGACTGTTTTCTGTGTGTTGACAGCATCTTTCCTGAGATAGTTGTCGTCTGTGACATAAACTACGTTATTCGTAAGTCTGCAAAAATCAGGTAGTTACGCCGAAAAAAAGACATATTCTGTGACAAGTGTGACAAGTGTGACATGTGACATATAGAGACTTTGAGAACGAAAATTTTCACCCCTTAGAATTATTTATATATAATATTAATATTATATATAAATAATTATTTACAAAATTATTTTCCGATAAAAAACAAAAGACTGAAGAGTAGAAAAGCCAACAATGTGAAAACGTTATATGTCACATGTCACACTTGTCACACATGTCACACTTTGTGGATTGAGGCATTTTTAAACTATAAAGAATTTTCCATTACTAAAGATACGCAATTCGTCGTCTATACTTATCAATATATTTCACGACAATAATATTGTATTAAGTTAGAAGCGGTATCCAACGAACAGGCGGGTGCGCCATTTGTCATTGAAAATAGTTAGTTTTTCACGGTCTCCGATATTCGTAAAGTTATACACCATGGAAGCACCAACAAACATGCTTCCGAACTGACGGACGACAGCTCCTCTTGCAGTGATGATCACCTCCGGGAAATGGTAGTCGAGTGGGATACGTTGATCGTTGACGGTAAGCGATGTACGACTGTAGATAATGAAAGTGGGTAACGACGACAGGTGGAAGAGCCAATGGCCGGCGGGCACCCAGTTGTAGCCATATCCGGCTCCTATGCCGATATTGCTCACCTTAAGTAGTGACTCGTAAAGGTATTTTGTTTCGGCTTTTTGTCCTTGTCCTGAAACAGCCAGGAGGAAACTGCCGGCCGACCGTCGCTGGATATAACTCTGTGTGAAGGCGGCAGGGTAGGAGAATCGTTTGTGGTTAAACGCATAGTAGGCATTGATGTTCAGCGACTTCAGCGAGACCATCTCGGCCGGCAAGTCTATACGCGGTTGATTGTCACTCTCATGCCACCCGGTGAAGTTATGTGCGTTCTGGTAGATGAAGTCGAATCCCCATGTGTTGCCATACGTATTGAGATTCATCTCAAAGTCATTGTATTTGCCCATCAGTTTGGCGGGGTTCAGCGCCATGCCAAGTGTCACACCAAGGTAGTTGACCGCCACGCTCAGCGTCGATTTGTAGTCGGCCTTCATTTCGGACCTTAGCGATGAGCCCATCTGCACACCTTCCACTTCCAGTTTCGCTCCTGACACGTTGAGTCTGCCCTTTACCGTGAACTTCGTTGCCGGACGGGTGATATACATCGTGTCAATATTGCCACGACGATAACGAGCTGTCAGCAGACTGTCATTATGTTGGATTAAGCGCCATACCCCCTGTGCATACGTTTGCTGGGCCATTCCTATCCAGAGGAACAGGCAGAGCATGGTGACTGTTTTCCATTTCATTATTCTCATCTCAGTCCTTTAAACATTTGTTGTGAATGTAAAATAAATTCATTCATTCGAGTTTATTTATTTGGCTAAATAATTATAAAAATATTTTACCTATACTCCCTGGAGATGTCACTGTACACATTTACGACTTCTGCTGGAGGGCTATGCATAGTTTTTTTCCCAACAGGTGTTTTAGGATGTCTCGGATGTTCTCAGCAGCTGTTCCATTGGCTTCCTTTGTGACCAAAAGACCCTTCAACGAATCAATCGCAACAAGTATTTCCTTGAATATGGGTGCTAAGTTACATAATTAGAATGAAATATTTGGGGAAAGTGACGAAAAAGTTCAGTTTTTAACATATAGCCCCCTGTCCACATACGAATGTTGCTGCGCAACAAATTGATAATTATGCGAGTAAGCGAGCGCGGAGTGAAACATGTTTCAACTTTGCCGAGCAGGAGCATAATCGCCGAAGGCAATTGAAAATTGTTGCAATAGCGAAAGTACAGTGGCGACGAGAACCGAACACCTCGCCCCATGCCTATGGGGAGAGGTTGGGAGAGGGGAAATGTTGCGATAGCGAGAGTTCCCCCGCCCCCGTCCCCGCCCCCACGGCTGGGGGTGGGGTGTTCGATTCGTTACGCTCCTTTCCGTCAATTCGTTTCTCTTCTTCTTGTCTACTTGTTTACTCGTCTACTTGTCTACTTGTCTACTCGTCTACTCCTTTACTATCAATTTCCCTATAAATAGGGATTGCAGGAGAAGTATAAATTTTGTATCTTTGCAAACGAAATCGAATAATGATTGATCATGAGACAAAAGTATATATTACTTTCCTTGCTTTTCACCCTTGTTTTACCCATCCATGCCCAGAAGCAGGATGCTATGAGGCAAGCGGTGGAGTATCTCGCGTCACAGGAACTTGGGGGCAGATTCCCAGGGACTGTCGGCGATACCCTCGCCTCTGAATATATTGTCGGCCAACTGCGTAAACTGAAGTTCAAGCCTATTGTCAAGGCGAAAAAGGAAAAAGGATTCTACCATGATTTTACCTATGGGAAGAAGGTGGAAGGCACTGACCGTACAGAGGAGCGTACCACGCATAATATCATCGCCGTCCTTCCGGGAAAAGACAAGCGTCTGAAGCATGAATACATCGTTGTGGGGTCGCATTATGATCATCTGGGGTTAGGAGGTAAGAATTCCGGTTCTCGTCGTCTAGACACCTTAGGTGTACACCCCGGCGCTGATGATAATGCCAGTGGTGACGCTGTCGTCCTAGAGTTGGCCAAGCATTTTAAAAAAGTACGTTCTCCACGTAGTATCATCTTTGCTTTCTTCGGTGCAGAGGAACAAGGGTTGATCGGCTCGAAGAACTTCCTGGAATGGATGAAACAAGCAGATCAGCGGCGCATTAACCTTCCTGCCACGAAAGAAGGGATTGTCGCCATGGTGAACCTGGACATGGTGGGACGCATGCGTGATGATGCTCTGAGTGTGTCGGGAACAGGCACGAGCAGTGATTTCAAAGCGATTGCCGAGGAGGTGGCCCGGCAGACGAACCTTCACATCACCTGCACGCCGGACGGTTATGGTCCGAGTGATCATGCATCGTTTGTGGCCGTGGAGATCCCTGTGCTCTTCCTCACTACCGGTGGCCATATGGAGTATCACACCCCTGATGATGTGCCCTCAACGTTAAACTACGACGGTATGCAGCAGACGTTGGAGTTTACACAAGAACTGGTTGGCCGACTGGCCAAGATGCCCAAGACACCGGATTATATCAGTGTGCCAAGCACCAACAGGATGAGTCATGCGAAGTTCAAGGTGACCTTAGGTCTGATGCCAGATGTCATGGAACAGAGTCGTATTCCAGGATTGCGTGCTGACATTGTGGTGGCCGGAAAACCGGCATACACTGCCGGTATCCGTAGTGGTGATGTCATTCAGGAGATCGACGGCAAACCCGTTAAGGACATGAATGATTACATGCAGCGTCTGTCAGAGCTCCAGCCCGACACCACTATCCCGGTGAAGGTGCTCCGTGGAGAAAAGTTATTGATATTTGATGTTCATCTGAATCCCGCAAAGAAATGAGAAAATTCGTATATTGGTTTATCGCTGTTGTTATCACTCTGGTATTGAGCATTTACCAGCGTATGACTGGTCCTACTCATCCGATGAAGTTGTCTATTGAACTGAATGGGCAAAACTATCAGGTAAAACTGCCGAGAAGTGGTGTGCAACAGGATCAGATCGTGATGCTGAAGGGTCTTCCTGCGGATACGAAGGCACAATTACATTACCGTCGTTATCCTTCTTCAGATGAATACACCACGGTGGATTTCTCATTGAAGAATACCGGTGGTGAGGATCAGCAGTCTGTGTTGCAGGCAGCCTTGCCCGTACAACCTATTGCCGGAAAACTGCAGTATTATCTCACTGTCGGCGACAAAGACTATCTTGCAGAAGATCCTGTCCAGATACGTTTTCGTAATGATGTGCCTGCAGGTATCCTGATACCACATATTCTGTTTATGTTTGCAGCGATGCTGTTTGCCGTCTATACATTCTTATTGACCATCACTCGAAAGGAATACAGTAAGTGGTTGAAGATCACGGTTATAACATTGTTCATAGGAGGTTTTATCTTAGGTCCTCTCGTACAACATGTGGCGTTCGGTCCTTGGTGGACTGGATTCCCCTTCGGAACAGACTTGACAGACAATAAGACGCTGATCTCCTTTGTGTTCTTCGTGATTGCCCTTGCCACGTTGAAGTGGAAATACAACCGGTGGGTGGTCTGTCTGGCCGTATTGCTTATGATAGTGATCTTCAGTATACCTCACAGCACTTACGGATCGGAGTATGACTACTCCAAACAACAGTTGAGTACCGAGAAATAAATTCATTTAGTATATATAAAAATATGAAAATCAAAAGTTTTTTGACAATGTCGTTCGCCGCCGTGGCTTTAGTGCTTGGCGTGTGTGCATGTGGTAGTGATGATGATGAGCCTGAAGTAGCTGTTGCTGAACAGGTGGCAGGTATTTATAGCGGTAATGAGGTGATTATGGTAGATAACGAGGAATCGTCTAACGAGGAAAAGACCTACCAAATCGTTAAGGCCACTGACACCTCTGTCGATATCATGGTTCCTGCGTCGGGTATGGGTCCTATGACGATCCCTGCTCTCTTGGTTAAGGGTATCACCCTGAGCAAGAGCGGCAATTCCATTAGTGGTAATGTCGGTTCCTATACAGGTACTGTGAAGAATGCCAGTGGTGATGAGAAGGCATATACCATAAGCGGTGTTACATTGATGTTCAGTGACAAGAAGATGGTGGCTACTTTCTCATTGAAATATGGCAATATGCCATTCATCATGACAACCACCTTTACTGGAGAAAAGAAGTAAGTTGTGACAACGTATTCGAAGCGAAGAATTCTACTTACGGTTATAGCTGGCATGGCAATGGCTATGCCAGCCATCAGTCTGTCTGCACAGACTCGTTCCCACTCAGTGTATCGCGACTCCGTGGAGCTTGATCCCGTTGTCATTACGGCCTCTCATTCGCCTAAGGCCCTGAAGGATGCCCCTGTTGTCACCCGACTGATTACACTTCATGACATCAAGATTGTGGACGCCACGAATATTCAAGACATGCTCATTCAGGAGATTCCTGGATTGGAGTTCGGTTTTGCCATGAGTCAGGAGACATCACTCAATATGAGTGGTTTCGGTGGTAATGCCGTTCTTTTCCTTGTGGATGGTGAACGAATGGCCGGTGAGACCATGGATAATGTGGACTACAACCGGATGAGTCTTGAGAATGTAGGACGTATAGAGATCGTGAAAGGTGCCTCGTCAGCCCTCTATGGCTCAAATGCCGTCGGAGGGGTGATCAATATCATCAGCCGGGAGAATCTCGACCCTTGGACAGCCAATGTTCATTCACGTTATAACTCCTTTGGGCATGAGTGGCGTAACGGGGCTACCTTCTCGTTCAACAACACGAAATGGAACTCCCAGACGAGTTTTCAGCAGACGAAGATCGATCCTGTCGATCTGCCTAAGGCGCACTCCTCTGAGGAGATCGCAAGAGAACTGATGAAGAAAGCGCAGGGCTTGCCATATGATGAGTCTGTGCTGATAGACGACTCTAATATCAGTCGTCTGTATGGACAGAAGTCATATAACGTCAAAGAACGACTGACCTGGCGTGCCACCGACCATCTGACACTTGTCGGACGAGGCAGTTATTTCTTCCGTACAAGTGAGCGTGATACCCATGACTATCATTTCCATGGATACAGTGCCGGACTGAAGGGTCGTTATGAATGGGATCATGCCCGTCATCTGGATCTCTCCTATGCCTTCGACCAGTATGACAAGGCAAACTTCCTGCCGGATGGTACACGTACCCATGATCATGACTACAGCAATCGGCAACATGTCGTACATGCACTATATAGTCATACGTTTGGCAAGAACAGTCTGATCCTGGGTGCCGACTACATGAACGACTATCTCACAACTTATCAGTTTATCGACAACACCAGCCACTCACAAGACAATATCGACGGTTATGCTCAGTTTGACTGGAATATCACAGATAAGCTGAACATTGTGGGAAGCGTAAGATATGATTATTTCTCTGCCTCTGCCAAGAAGGCGCTCACGGAGCGTCTCGCCATCGTGTATAAACAACCA
This sequence comes from Prevotella sp., assembly GCA_017550455.1. Lineage (GTDB taxonomy): Bacteria > Bacteroidota > Bacteroidia > Bacteroidales > Bacteroidaceae > Prevotella. Next base: position 745 of record JAFZPF010000022.1, on the reverse strand, counting down.
TGGATGACGTTCCGAGCCAACTACGCCAGTGGTTTCCGGGCACCGACGCTCAAGGAGATGTATATGCACTTCGACATGGGAAATATGGGTTATATGCTCATCGGTAATCCGGAACTGGAACCGGAGAAGAGTAATAATTTCAACATCGCCATCGAGAGAACCAATCGCATCAGGAACAGTGACTTCCTGGATGGCCGTTACAACTTCACCCTCATGGGCTATTGTAACATCTTCGATAAGCGTATCACGACGATTGATTATGATTATGAAAACGGGAGCACCAATGAGCAATTACCGGGTGCCCTATATTTTAACGAAGACGGCATAACTGTCTGGGGTGTGGATCTCAGTCTTGCCCATATCTGGGATTGTGGACTGTCCATGAGGATTAACTATTCATGGATGCATGAGACCGGCAATGTCTATTTCTCACAGTTCTCCCAACCTCGTTCTCATTCGATGACTTGGCGTGCAGGCTATGAACATCGTTTCTCACGTCATTATGCCCTCGATGCAGCCCTCTCCGGACGATGGCTTGGCAAACCCCAATCGGGTCGGAAGGATGTCGATCAGGGTTACACCATCTGGAAACTGATGCTTCAACATCATATCTGGCGAGGTATTCATCTCAACACAGCCATCGACAACCTCTTCAACTTCAAACCAAAATCGTATTACTATTCATCACCACTGACCACCGGGATTTCCTTCAGTGTGGGTTTGTCTGTTGATCTGGATAGGATAT
>JAFZPF010000153.1 GCA_017550455.1 Prevotella sp. | reverse complement strand
ATTGTTTTACCGGTCCGGCTACTAATGTCAGTGGTGTCCGTAGTTGGTGTCTGGCATTGGTATAGAAGGCGGTCTGTTCTTTGTTGATGGACTGTATCTGTCTGTTGATCCTGCGCATCTGTCGTACCGCGCGCCAAGTGAGGAACAGGGCTAAGATAAGAAGGAGGATCGCACATACCGTCGCGATAATCACTTTTTGCTGATTATTGTAAAGTCCGAAGTAATCTTCGAGTTTGTCTTCAATGGTTATCAGGTCACGGTTCTGTGACATCATCTCGTTGCTGGTGGCGTTGATGATTTCTACGTTCTCGGGAGTCACCAACATTCCTTTCAGGGAATTATCCCGTTGATAAGTCTTTCCCGTCAGGATATCCAGAGCCAGACGAACGATCTGTTCCCCGTGTGTGGGATAGACATAGGTTCCTATCTGATGTCCTAAACGGGTATATTCCAAACCCTCATTGGGCATACCGTCGATACCAAGGATCTTAATCTTATCCTTCATGTTTTTCTCCACGAGTGCCTTATAGACGCCCGTGGCCATACCGTCATTATGTGTGAAGATAATAGACGGATAGTTGTCAGTGGTAATATGATTCTTCGTAATCCTGTATGCTTCTTCAGATGTCCAGTCACCCTTCTCAGAGATATATACCAGTTCGTCATGTCCTTTCAAGGCATCGGCAAAACCCTGGTGCCGCTCCTGTGCAGGGGTAGTACTCATGGCAGCTGTTATCTCCAAGACGATGGGCTTACGTGGGGTGGACGGTTGTTTCCGCAACATATCTATCGCATAACACCCCATGGTATATCCTGCCTCTACGTTGTTACCTCCGATAAAAGCGGTATAATCATCGGTGGCAGCCTTGCGGTCGAAGAAGATGACGGGGATTCCTTTTTGCCGCACACGTTGGATTGCTTCCGTGAGAGGTGCTGCCTCGTTGGGTGCGACCACCATTAAGTCGATTCCTGTGTTTGCCAGACTGTCTATCTGATGTATCTGTAACTCTGTATCATCATGTGAGTTTGTGATGATCACCTTCACATCCTGTTCGTAGAGGTGTTGTGCAGCCAGCATCTCTTGATTGGCTTTGTTGCGCCAATGACCTTCGGAGCATTGTGATACGCCGATCTTGTACGTCTTGTGGTTGCTAGCACAGCTGATGAAGATGACTAACAATGATAATAACCAGAGTCTTGTCTTAAACATCTTTTTTCTTACAAAGATAATGTTTTTTTCCTTTCAACAGAACAAATGTACGGTTAATTTCAAAAATAAATAGTTTGATCGTAGTTCATCCATTCCTTACGTTCAGTCTCCGACATCTTCTCGATGGCATAACGCAGCATCGTGCGCGGCATCTCATGAACATGCTGATGCAGGAATGCTCGCAGCAGATCCATGGATACGCGTTTACCCATCTCTCTCAACATCCAACCGACCGCCTTATGCATGAGGTCGTGCGGATGGTGGAGATGCATCTCTGCATAGCGGAGGCACCACGACGGATCCCCTTGCTGGGAAGTCTTCCACGTACAGACGATGCTTATCCGTTTGTACCATAGGTTATCGCTCTGTGCCAGGCTGTCCAGAACTTCCCGCTTATAGTCGTCGGTACCGTCGCCAAGCATCGTAGGGAGGAGCAACCAATGTCCTAATATCTTTGGCGCCGACAGATCCACCAGATCCCAGTTGTTAGCCCGGTGAGCATATCTCAGATACATCGTCACGATATCATCACGTTTCCTGATAGCCTCGGCATCCTTCAGCAGTCGCTTCGTGGCAAGTCGCTCAAACTGATCCACCAGTATGAGAAAACCGCAGAGTCTCACCTCATGCCATTCCGACATTAATAATATAGGCACTTCATCGAGGGGCGTATCCTTCGCGGCCTTCACCACCTCACGTGTCTGAGGCACTTTCAGTCCTAAGAACCTGTCGCCATAACCATATTCCCCGGGTCCCGTCTTGAAAAACCGCATCAGCACCTCTCGCTGCTCCTCATCCTGCAGCGATTCCATATATTCTATGATTTCTCTTGCCTTATCCATTTCGTCTGCAAATATATAAAAAGAACACGAAAAAAGGAACTGTTACAATAGCTTTTTTGGCTTTACTCCACCTGAAAACACGATAAATATTTTATAATCAATAAAATACGGTAATTCAATCCCCACCTAAAGCCCACCTATAGTCCACTAAAATTGAAAATGGATAATTGAAAATGGAAAATTAGCTCATTAACTTCATCCCTATTTCTATGTGTCCTGTCACTAAATGCGCTGAGAAATAGTACCCTTTTCCAGACTAATTAGTACTGGATTAGTCGAGTATTGATACTTAAAAGTCCACTAATCGGTACCCAATTAGTGGAGTATTAGTACCTAAAAGTCGGAGAAAAGGGTATTACAGACCGGGCCTGTAGTATTTTTCTCATTGATGTAAGTACTAATGCTTACATCGTTCTTAGGGGTTGGGTTTTATCACTATCAGCAAAGAGGCGGGCGGGTGCTAAATCAGTAGGGGATTAGGTGGGGTTCAGTGGATCATTTAGGCAATAATATAGCAGTTGGCATATGACACTTTCAGCGTCATATGCCAACTGCTATATCATCGCTTTTTATTTGGCTGTGGCGTACAGACCGATGCAGTTGCCGATAAAGCCACCGGAGCGGTTGGTGCTGAGATTGACGGCATCGACGCCGGCTGCAATGGTTTTCCATTCACCATTCTCACGATAGAAGAATGAGTAGTAACGACCATCACCCTCTATCTTCAGTTGCAATTTCCCATCAGACTTCAGGAAGGCAGAACCGATGAGTACTTTGGCTCTTTCGGCACGCTCCAGGATGACAGCAGGTTTTCCGTCGAGTAGTGTCTTGCCAAAAACAAAATTATGTTGTTCGTTCTGAAGCAGAACCATTCCGGCAACATCTTTGTCTGACCGTGGGGTGAAAGATACCTCTGTCTCAGCCTGGAAGGTGGTGTGCTGCTGTCGGCAGAATACAGCTGACAAGGGCAGCAGCTGACTGATATCGGCTGTTGATGGTGTAATCGTGAGTCCGCCCTGTCCCCATTTGTAACGGTTCATCTCAGGATTACGCAGGAAGATCCAACGCTTATTGAGTTGCGGCGTGTCGAATCTGTCGGTGTATGAGAAATTACCGGTGAGTAGGGTAGTGCCGGCAGTGGAACTCTGGTTTGTAAGGAGCCCGGTCTTGTTGACCACTGTTGGCAATGGCTTTCCTTTTTCCAGTATCTCTGGCCATCCGTCTTTCCATGTGACGGGCAGCATGTAAGTGTCACGCCCTGTATTGTAGAACGGTCCGTCATAGGCACGACAACCGAGGAATACAGACCACCACCGACCTTCCTTATCCTGCACCAGATCGGCATGCCCCGTGCTGGTCACGATATCGGGGCGTTTCGGATCGACACCTGTACGCTGGGTTAGTATGGGGTTGTTTGGACACTCTTCCCATGAGGCGGGATCCATGATGTCTGACTTCAGCGGTGCGCGGAAGATCACCTCACTGTGCCAGTCGCCTGTTCCACCTTCAGCACACATGAGATAGTAATACTTGCCTATTCTGTACAGATGGGGTCCCTCGATCCATATCGGACGTGCCTCCACATGTGTTCCACCACGCACGATCTGACGGTAGGTGCCAACGATGCTGTCGCCTTTCGTGTCGAAGCGGAAGATACGTATCGCCCGTTGTCCCTCGTAGTCGGCACCGCCATCCACGGGTCCGTTGTGCACGATATATCCCTGTCCGTCTTTGTCGAAGAAGAATGACGGGTCAATGCCATCGATCTGTGGCAGACGGATAGGATCACTCCATCCTTGATGCGGGTCCTTGGTTTTAACGAAAAAGTTACCCATGCGCATACTGGTGGTAATCATGTAGTATGTCTTATTCTTCGGGTTGTATTTGATGTCCGGGGCGAAGATTCCTCTTGAAACACCCTGCCCGTCAAGTGGCAGTTGTGAGGGTCGGTCGAGCACATGACCGATCTGCTGCCAGTTTACCAGATCCTCACTTTCGAAGATGGGTACGCCGGGGAAGAAAGAGAAGGATGAGTTCACCAGATAGAATTTGTCACCGACCCTGCAGAATGACGGGTCTGGATAGAATCCGGCGAGAATAGGGTTAAGATACTGGTTGGCAGGATCATATTGCTTGTCAAAACGAGTGTCGTTACCCGTATATTTGAAATAAGCAAAGGTCGCCTCCTGTGCGGAAACCATCAACGAAACGCCGGCAATCATCGATGCTAATAAGATTTTTTTCATAACTATATATTATTTGATTTCTTTCATCTGATTATCTGAACTGTTGATCATTGTATTTGTATGTTGACAGTCAGTCTTTTTAAATCTTCCGGACGTGAGCTGTTACCATAGAGAATTTCATAATCACCACCCTTGAAGCGTATGGTGTTCGTGGCGGTGTCAAAAAACTCAAATGACTGCGGTGTGAGACTTAGCTCTGCCGTCGTTGATTGGCCGGCCTTCACATCCACACGACGGAAGGCACGGAGGGACTTCAGAGGACCTTCCTTGTCGGACAGGTCACGTATATATACCTGCACCACCTCGGTCCCGTCACGTTTGCCTGTGTTGTGGACAGGTACAGCGAGCACATAGTTACCTGCCTGTCCACTCAGTTTAGCCTCTCCCACCTGAAACTGTGTATAACTCTGTCCATATCCGAAAGCGAACAGTGGGTCATCGAAATAACGGTAGGTACGGCCTTTCATGGAGTAGTCTTCATAGTCAGGCAGTTGTTCAGAGGATTTATAAAAGGTGACAGGTAGCTTGCCGCTGGGGTTGCAGTCGCCGAATAACACCTCGGCAATGGCTTGTCCTCCCTCTTGTCCGGCATACCATGTCTGCACGATGGCATCACAGCTTTCTGTCTCAGGTAGCAAGGCTATCGCCGAGCCGGAGCAGCATACGAAGATGACGGTCTTGCCGGCTGCTTTCAGTGCCCGCAGGAATTCCCGCTGCACACGTGGTAGCTCGATGTGTGTACGGTCACCGCCACGGAAACCGTCGATGTTGACAGGCATCTCCTCTCCTTCAAGGGCTGCCGATATACCGCCCACGAAAACAACTTTATCGATACCCTCTAACTGTCGGATGACAGCATCGTAATCGATGGGCAGTTCGCGTGCCACATTGATTTTCAGGTTTGCTCCCCATGTCTTTACAAACTGGAAACGTACTTCAATCTGGTATTGCTGACCGCTTTCCGCCTGAATGGCTGTGCGGGTAGGGGTGGTGCGCCAGGTGTGCATCCTCACTTTCCGTTCACCGTTGATATATACTTCAAAATGGCCGCAGCCTTCTACGTTTACCACATACTCACCACTTTCCGTGGGGGTGAACACCGTCTCATATTTGGCTGAGAAATCTTCTACGGGTACTCCCGGGGCAAAAACATGCATGCCGGCAGTCGTTACAGCCAATGGTGTGGTATATTGCTGTGTACAAATAGCCTTTCCTTGCATCTCTGTGTTGTTCCAGAAAGTTCCGCGCAATCCTCGTTTTCCGCCGACAGAACAATGTGTCGCCAATAAACAGTCCATGATACGGTCGTAGGTCAGGTCGCAACCAGGTAGATATTTGAGTTTTTTCTGTTTGCTCCTGATACCGTCGAGGATGGTGACCGTATGGTTGGGGGTGCCGTTGTAGTTGCCCCACATCAGCGGCTCATTGTCAGCATTAGGTCCGATGACGGCAATGCGCTCTTTGTTTTTCTTCAAGGGCAGCACCTGATGATTGTTCTGTAACAAGACGATGGTTTGCCGCGCCATATCGAGTGCTATCTGCCGATGTTCCTTACAGTCCATGATGGAGTAGGGTATCTTCGACCACTCCACAAGTTCCGGAGCATCCATCTCGCCCAGGTCAAAACGTCCTTCCAGAAGGCGCAGCACATGTTTATCGACTTCTTCCTCACTGATGAGTCCACGACGTACGGCTTCAGGAATACTCTTGTAAGCATAGCCGTAACCACATTCCACATCGGTACCAGCAAGGGTGGCTTTCGCCGAGGCATGGACAGCATCTGACGAGCTCTTATGGCTGTTGTAGAAATCTGACACAGCACCGCAGTCGCTCACTACCAGGTACTGAAACCCCCATTCATCACGAAGGATCTGTTGTAGCAGCCGTTGTGAACCGCAACAAGGGTCATCGTCCAAACGCTGATAGGCACACATCACCTCACGCACCTTCGCCTCTTGTACCAGCGTCTTGAAAGCTGGCATGTATGTCTCCCACAGGTCACGTGCAGAGACATCGGTGAGATTGGCTGTATGACGTGTATATTCCGGACCGCTATGAACAGCATAGTGTTTGGCACAGGCCCACAGTTTACGGTATTTGGATGACTCAGGACCCTGTAAGCCACGGACCACTTGTGTACCCATCACTGAAGTGAGATAAGGATCCTCGCCGTATGTCTCTTGCCCACGTCCCCAACGTGGGTCACGGAAAATGTTGACGTTGGGCGTCCATACGGACAGACTATGAAATTTCTCATCTTCACCCCCATTCATCATACGGTGATGATACTGCGCACGAAACTCCGTACTGGTAGCATCAAACACCTTATATAATAAGTCGGGATTCCAAGATGCAGCCATTGCTACCGGTTCGGGAAACACTGTGACGTTCCCCATGTTGGCTGCACCGTGTAATGCTTCACTCCACCAAAAGAATTTCTTGATGCCCAACCGGGGGATGGCAGGATTCTCGTCTAGCATCAACATGGCCTTCTCTTCCAGCGTAAGTCGTGAACATAAGTCACGGGCACGTTCCTTAGCGCTCAGATTAGGATCTTGGAAAGGCATCTTCTGCGCATTTAAACCCAAGGAAAAGGCTGTAATCGTAAGGAATAATATTATCTTTTTCATATCGAGAATGTCGTAAATCAATGACAAAGATACGACCAAAAACGAATTCTTTATTTTTTTCTCGTAACAAGTTCTATCGGTTTTGTAACAAGTGCGTCTCCACATGTTTTTTCTATCGGAAAGACGATTTCCCGACACACTTTTCAGCGAGGACCTGTCCACAAGTATCAGCGTAAGTCGTCAAACTTCTTGTTCTTTTCTATGGTCCATCCTTTACGTTTAGACAGTCCACAGTCATCGCCTTTAAACATCAGGCCGGCCTTTTGATCATTTTTCAACTGCCAGTTGAGCCATTCCAAGGCCACAACAGCAAACTCCCCACCATGTGGCTGGGCATAAGTGCCGCCATGTCCGACAGGATAATTGGCAACACATGCGGGAACATGATTGATCAGATGAAAATCGTCCATACCGTTTTCGTAAGCGATATCACGCTCACCCCCCAATATATAGATTACCGGTGAGTGTATCTCATTCAACTTACTTTTGGGGGGCATGGGCATGCCGCCGACGGCACTGGCGGCATTCGATGCTTTGAAGAGTCCGCTGTTGCATATCATCAGCGAGCTTATCCTGGGATCGGCACAGTTGAAGAGTGCCTGCAAACCACCGCATGACATTCCTGCCACACAGATATGTTTCAGGTCTAACCGATGATAATAAGGAGAACGTTTTTTCTTGTTTTGCGCAAAGACCCAGTCGATAGCTTCTATCTGTTGCTGGGTGGTGGACATCGGTCCGACGTATCGCTCATCATCTTCCGGCATATAGCCTGTGGCAATAACCAGATAACCATGTGAGGCTATCTCGTTGAGGAACTTATAATGCTCGAAAGGAGAATTTGCACAAGCACCGTTGCCCCATACCAGAACAGGCAAAGGATTCCTGGCATTGAATTTCTTCAAGTCTGCAGGTACAAAGATCGTGTGAGCGGGTAACCCGTCATCCTCTTTCATCACCGCTTTATATGCGCCGGTACCACCATTCTCTACAATACGTTCTTTTTTGGCAGCGACATCGGTAATCACTATCCCGTCATCGCTGACAGGTAGATTATCACTGACATCACTTTGTGCACCAGTCCACCCATCCGGATCGTTTGCCGAATGAAAAGCCCATAACATCACAGCACTGCAAAGGACTGCGCCAAGTAAACAAATTCTTTTTACCATCATGAGGAAATCTATTTTCAAGTTAATCGTAAAAAACTTACTTGCGGAACAATTTAGGAACGAACTGTCGTAATCCCCGACGCCATGTCAGCCACTCATGATGAGTGCCGGGTGAGACATAGAAATCGGTCTTAATGCCTGCATCCCGCAGGTTCTTCACCAATGCCTCGGTACCGAAATTCTCCTCACTGCCACAACTGAGGAACAAAGTATGTATCTTACGGTTGAACTCATCCGGGCGTGTGAAGATGCCATTGTAGGCTGTTTTCAGGTCAAGTCCGAAGATAGCACCACTGAAGGCGCCCATCCAGGCAAAAGTGTCGATGTTGTCAAGCACAAGATCAAAAGTCTGGTGCCCGCCCCATGACAGTCCTGCCATGGCACGATGATCACGGTCGGTGTATGTACGGAAATTACTGTCAATGAAGGGTATGAGGTCATGCATCATCACCTGATAGAACGAGGCACCATACTGGCTGAATCCCTGACGGTTGCTGCCACCCCGGAAAGGAGCCTTGATATCACCGCTCTCCATAACGACAATCATCGGTACGGCTTCGCCGCTGGCAATGAGATTATCCATGATATGCTGCATGTGGCCCTGACGGCTCCATCCTGTCTCGTCCTCACCCATACCGTGCTGCAGGTAAAGTACGGGATAGCGTTTCTTGCCTTTCTCATAAGATGCCGGTGTATAAACCATGGCATGACGCCACTCATTGGTAGATTGGGCGTAATAGGTGACACTGCGTACCTGTCCGTGTGCCACTCCTTGCTGTGGACGGTAGTAATCACCTTCCGGCCCCTCGGGTATCTCAATACCTCCCGACTGACGGTTGCAGCCAAAGAAGGTCTCGGTAGCCGGATCGATGACGTTAACTCCGCCGATATTGATGAAATAATAGTGGAAGCCCACCACTAACGGGTCGGTGACAGCACACCAGACACCTTGTTCATCACGACGCATATCATATTTCTTATTACAGATATCCACCTGTACCCGGCTTGCTGTAGGTGCATTCACACGGAAATAGGCACGACGTTCTTTGT
>JAFZPF010000152.1 GCA_017550455.1 Prevotella sp. | reverse complement strand
TCTCCCATGACTTTTATCTGTTTGGGACCGGATAATTCCAAAGGTTGTTGTTTTTATGCGAAACAGGCGGAAAACTATGGGGATTTCAGGGAGGAATATGATTACCTGACAGATAAGGTAGATGAATATGAAGAGAAGTTGGATAAGTTGGAAGTTAAGACACAGCGTATAAAACTTCTTGTTTTCCTGGTGAATATTGTTATTGTCATTTTTTCCATGTTTGGTGAAGCAGGTGTCTGGCTCCTTCGTGCCGGAACATTGGTCTCCACTGGTTTTGCCGCTTTTTATGATGCCAGTGGCTTGAAGAAAAAAATGAAGGCACAACAAGAAAAGTTCTATCATTGTCCTAACCCATTATGTTCTCATATCCTGAAGGCTAGTGAGATACGCGAAATGAAATGTTCGAAATGTAAGAAATAAATAAACTTTATATAATATGAAAAGATTATCGGTTTTATTGTTATTAGTGGCCTTTTTGGCCGTTAATGTCAGTGCGCAGAAGACTTACGCATTGCTAACAGGAGTGTCAAACTATGGTGATGAAAAGCTCAATCTAAAGAATACAACGAAGGATGTCAAGCAGTTGAAGGCTGTGATGGATAAAATCGGAGTGGTTAGCGGCGTTTCAACCAGTAGGAATGTCACCCAGGCGAATATCACAAAGCGTCTGAACGACATTATTAAAGTGGCAAGACCTAATGATCGCATCATTTTTTATTTTTCCGGTCATGGTACTACAGGTGGCTTCCTGATGGGTGACCAGAATCTGTTTGCTTATTCAGATTTGATAAAGGTGCTCTCTAAAGCAAAGACCAACCATATCTTCTGTTTTATTGATGCCTGCAGATCCGGTAGTGTTGTCTCAGACAGCTATGGCATGAGTGATGCTGATAAAGGACGTATTTCCTTTGTCATGTCGAGTCGTCCCGATGAATTGTCTATAGAAAACAACTGGATTGGTAATGGGTATTTTACTCAGGCGATGCTGAAGGGATTACGTGGTATGTCTGATAATAATCACGACAAGAAGATAACTCTGATAGAGCTGTTTAAATTTATATATAAAGATGTGACTGCCCGTACTGATGGTGGTCAGCATCCTCAGCTTATCGGCCCCGGATCAGCCCAGAATTCAGTACTGGCTTCCTGGAAATAAGAGTTCGTCATCCATATTATAGTGTTTCGTCAAGAAAGAAATAGGGTTCGTCCTATACCCAGAAAAAACACATTGAATAATTAAAAAGCATATTATCTTTGCAGTGTCAAAACCAAATAAAACCGTGAATTATGGAAACAAAGAAATTTAAAATCGTAAAAGGTGAGAGTCGGTCAAGAGGTGGTTTCAATAATACAAAAACCACGCTCTCTGCCGCAGGAATCAGTGCAATAGGTGGAGCCGCTGCAGGTGCTGCTTTTGCTGCCGCACAAAAGAATGAAAAACCAGAGGAGGAAGTTCCTGAGCAGGAAGTCGTTGAACAGGATCAGGCACAAATAACACCAGAGGAAGCACAACCCGCACCGGAGCAACCCGTTGTCGAACAGCCAGAGGAGCCGATCACCGAACCACAACCTGTTGATTATCCACAGACGGAGACAGTATCATCCACTGGAACCACTGATGCTACAGATGATATCCCTGAGGAGATAGCAGAAGCAATCATTAAAGACGAGATCGATAATCAGGATATCGACGGTGAGACGGTGATTAGTCAGATAGATGGTTTCTCTACGGCCTATGGCCCTGACGGCTCAGAAGTCATCGTGGCCATTATCCATTCTCCCGATGGAACAGAGTTCTTATTGGCAGATATGGATGGGGATGGTGTCTTTAGTGAGATATTTACAACAGATGGTGAGTTTGTGGGATCGACAGAAACCACTATCACTGCCGGTGACTTAGTGGAGATGGCTGATCCTTCCGGAGGTTACTTGGCAATGGAGGAGAATCTTGAAGGTGCAGATCCTACGGAAGATATCGTAAATATCGATGGAAGTGAAGTCGGTGAGAATGAGAATGAAAACAGCATGGCACAGACAGAAACGGATGATGAAGTCTCTGTAGAAGAATTGTTGGCTCAGATAACTGATTCCGAGACGGATGATGATGAGGTAGAAACCGGTGTGCTAATTGATTCTGATGATGATTCAGATGACGATGATGATTCAGATGACGATTCAGATGAAGATGATGAAAATACTGATGATGACGACGAATAAAACCTGTACATGATGGAAAAGAGTATTAAGATTAATCTTGTGCCTAAGGCAACAAAGACGAACACCCCTGTTATTCCTATCCTGGGTAAGGTTCAAGAGCTTAAGCCTGGTGTTTATGGGGTGCTGAAAAAGGCACAGCCAAATAAGAGTTATGTCGTGATTTGTCCCAAATGTGGTAAGTTTATGACCGTAAAAGGACAACAGAAGAATTGCTGGAAGGAGTCATGTAAAGCATGTCATACGAGTGTTTTTTTTGTGGGTTATCCTGCGGAAACAGTCAATCCTGTTGAAAAGAAAGAGGTAAAAAAAATAAATGTCCCTGGTAAAGAAGAGTCGCCGAAAGTAAAAGAGGAGGCGGCTGTCCCAGAAAAGAAGTCAGAGGGCCGTGTTCCCACCCATAAGGTAAAAATGAAAGGACAAAGGTCTTCAGGAAAATTGGTTTGGGGCGGTTTCTTTAGGAAGAAAAATTATGTACTGAAGGAAGGTGTCAATACCATCGGTCGTACAGATACATCGTGTCCTTCCGATGTGATGATTGATGATGAATTTGCCAGTCGCCGCTCAGTAAAGATAGAGGTGGAAGAAGGATCCAAGGGTTATCTGTTCAAGTTGACGGTGATCAGTGCTACCAATCCTGTACTTTACAATGGGAAGAGTCTGGAACCGGAACACAGTATTTTTCTCAACTATGGTGATATCATTACCTTGGGGAATACGAAAATTACATTCAAGCCTGTATCGTCATGAAGATATTACTTCATCCTGCGTATTCGTTTTATCAGCAGGGGAAACGGGATTATCAGGAGGACTGCCGCTATCCGGATGCAGATAGTATAGGAGAGAAACAACGTTATTTCCTCGTCTGTGACGGTGTTGGTGGCAGTGAGAAAGGAGAAGTGGCAAGTCAGACTGTTTGCATGGCCTTCAGCAAAGCTTTACGGAACACCGATTTCACCGATGTTTTCTCAATAGACTCTTTTGGTAAGGTTCTTGATTCTGCATACGATGCCTTAGACCAGGTAGCTAGCCATGGAGGTAGTATGGATATGGGAACAACACTTACATTCATTTGTTTTCATGCCGAAGGATGTATGATGGCACATATCGGTGATAGTCGGATCTATCATATCCGCCCTGACATGGGTATATTATATCGTTCATCCGACCATTCTTATGTCAATTCATTAGTACATAACGGAGTTATCAGTCCTGAAGAGGCTGTAAACCATCCTCAGAGTAATATCATTGAACGTTGTATGGAACCAGTTGAGGATGACCAGAGTCGATGCATGGCTACTGTGATGCAGACAAAGGATATCATGGCCGGTGACTATTTCTTTTTATGTTCTGATGGCGTCTTGCATGATCTGACAGATGATAATTTGGTAACCATTATTTCCAATCCTGAAATGACTGACAAGGATAAGATCAATGAGATTGCCTCTATTAGTAGGGACAGCAGCGATAACAATACGGCTTGTTTGATTCATGTCAGAGATGTGGTTATGGATGAAAAGGAAGAGAAGGATATTGTTGATGAAGATGCTGAAAATAGTATCACCAAGCAAATACCTTTTAAAAAGTATCATCAAGAAGAGGTGGAGTCTGTTCCTTCCAATAAAGATCATTCCATTTGGAGATGGATAAAAAATATATTTAATTGATTTTTTTTTTGCAATCATGAATAGAATAAAATACATACTAACTTTTGTTTTTGCGGTCATGACACTTGCTACTTTTGCCTCATGTCCAGTCAAGAAAACAAAAAATAATATTAAAGATATTGTCAAGACAGACAGCACCGCCCTGGTTATTGACAAAGCTCAGAAAGGAGACGCTGCCTCCCAGAATACACTTGGAACATGGTATTATACAGGTAAAGACAGCATCAAACAAAATTATCGCCAGGCTTTTACCTGGTGGGGACGTTCCGCCAAGCAAGGTAACTCAAGTGCTATAGGCAACATGGCCATGTGTTATCAACTGGGCAGAGGTACAAAGAAAGACTCTGTCATGGCTGTTAATCTCTATAAGTCAGCAATCAGGAAGGGAAATGTGGCTATTATTCCACAACATGAGCAAATAGTTAAAAATAGCAAGAGTATCTTTAGTTGTCTTTTGCTTCGTGACTGTTACCTTTCTGGCATCGGTATTGACAAGGATTTTAAGAAGGCCTCTTTCTATTTGGAGAAGGCAGCTGAATATGGTGATATGGACAGCCAGTTCTCTCAAGGCTTATCATCCCTGAATGGTAATCAGGCTGACAAGGCGGTGGAATGGTTTAAACGTGCAGCAAGTAAGGGACACGTCGGTGCAATCTACTATTATGG
>JAFZPF010000151.1 GCA_017550455.1 Prevotella sp. | reverse complement strand
GATACGGTTGGTTTCACTGGCAAGCAACTGGTATTGCCCATTGAACTGAAGAATGAGGATGAGATTGCCGGTGTGCAGTTTAAACTAACGTTGCCACAAGGTGTCTCAGTTGCCTTGAATAGCAAGAACAAACTGATGTTCAGCAAGACGGAGCGTGATGCCGACCATACTCTGAGTGGCAGCAAGGCGGATGATGGAACTTACACGGTATTACTGTACTCTGCCGATTCTGAGGCAATCACGGGTAGTGAGGGCAGCATCATTGATGTGACGATTGACTTAGACAAGGAGATGAAAGATGGTACTTACGAGATTAAGTTATCTGATATCGTGCTCTCCACTACCAAGGCTGAGAAGATTACTACAGAAGATGTGACGGCTCAGTTGGAGGTGAAGAGTTATGTATTGGGAGACCCCAACAATGATGGTAGTATCGATGTGGTGGACATTACTGTGGTTGCCAACTATATCCTTGGCAATAACCCCGAGAACTTCATCTTTGCGGCAGCTGATGTGGATGGTGACGGCACGGTGGATGTGAATGATATCATCTCAATTGCCAATATCATCCTCTATGGCAATACATCGAATGCCAAGCTTTCTATGGCAAAAGCATCGAATCATTTAGCTAATACTACTACCACCTCTAATTCCGACTCAGACGGCTTCACGGTAAAGAATGTCAGTGTGAAGAAGGGCGGAACAGTTACTGTTGACTTTGAGTTGACGAATGCCGCACACGACTTCAGTGGTATCCAGATGGATATCGAGTTGGACAATGGCTTGAGCTTTGCCACAAAGAGCAATGGTAAGGTGAGTGTCACCAAAGGAACCCGACTCGAGGATGAAGACTTCACGCTGTCAGTTGCCAAGCAGGAGGGAAATAACTACCGTGCATTGGGTTACTATACTGATGGCAGTGTGATACCTGAGAAGAGTGGCACGCTGTTTACTTTGACGTTGCAGGCAGATGAGAGTCTGACAGATGGTAAGACTTTCAATTGTCAGTTGAATAATATTACGCTGTCAACGAAGAACAGTGAGAAGATTCAGCAGGATGCCCAGACATTTACTGTTACTATCGGTGATGCCACAGGAATTAGTAATCTCTTTAATGAGGATGGTACACCTACTTTTATCTATGATCTTACAGGTAAGCGGATAGAGTCGCCACTGAAGTCGGGTCAGGTAATTATAATCAAGAAGGGGGGTAAGACTTTGAAAGTATTTAAGAAATAAAGAAAAGGCGGGGACTGGCGCTTGGTAGAGCGCTGTCCCCGAATGAGAATTGCCATCAAATCAGTATTTTTGCTTCGTAGAAGATGGTTTGTCTCGGAAAAGTTCAAATCCTTTGGACTTTTCCGAGACTTTTCGTATCTTTGCAATCGGAAACGGGTAAGGCGATGGTTCAAGAATATCAGTTACGTGTAACGCCACGACAGGCAGTTGAGGAGGCTCTGTTGAAGGAGTATCTTTCCCAGGAGAAAGGTATTCCGGCAACGGATATCACCCATCAATAATCGGTGACGATGAAACAGATATTCGTGAAAAATAGTAAAACAAAACGATTATGAATAAGAAAACTTTTATTATGATGTTGCTCGCCCTCGTCGCAATGGCGGGACAGGCACAAGAGATTAAAATGAACGAGACAACTATCAACGACTATATCCCGATGCTTAATCAAAAAGGCTATCAGGCTTACAGTT
This sequence comes from Prevotella sp., assembly GCA_017550455.1. GTDB lineage: Bacteria > Bacteroidota > Bacteroidia > Bacteroidales > Bacteroidaceae > Prevotella. Next base: position 14,077 of record JAFZPF010000151.1, on the reverse strand, counting down.
TTGATGTCAGTACGATAAAAGGCCGGAATGTGACAATCAATGTAAGGGAATTTGTGAATGGGAAAGAAGTTAAGGATTCCCCTCGACTCTTATTTCCTTATTTTTTTGAGGCAAGGGGTGACAAACTGGTTTATGGCTTCCTCCCCTCAGAAACAGATTCTTTAGCTCTATGCTATTTTAATTGGGAGAATACGCTTCGCTCTTCTTTGAGTCTAAAACTCAAACAACTCTACTGGGAGAGTGAAAATAAATACGTTTACTCATATAGGTCGGATCCTTTCGAACCCACATCGCCATTAGAAAAGGACACTTTTATTCCCCTCGTGTATTATGCTTCATTCTGGTATGATGCGGAGGATAAAGTAACCCGCTGTTGTGGTAGCATCTCCGACATTATCAAACGAAGCCCTCATTACTACATCCTCGGAATCAAATATTATTAGTGCATGAAAAGCTGCCTCTCGGAAAAGTTTAAATCCTTTTGATTTTTCCGAGACTTTTCGTATCTTTGCAATCGGAAACGATTAAGGCGATGGTTCAGGAATATCAGTTACGTGTAACGCCACGACAGGCAGTTGAGGAGGCTCTGTTGAAGGAGTATCTTTCCCGGGAGAAAGGTATTCCGGCAACGGATATCACCCAAATCCGGATTCTCAAGAGAAGTATCGACGCCCGTCAGCGAACGATCTTCGTCAATCTCAAGGTGAGGGTATATGTCAAGGAAGAACCGCAGGATGATGCCTTTACGCCAACCTACTATCCGGAGGTTGCCGACAAACCGTCGGTCATTGTGGTAGGGGCAGGTCCCGGTGGGTTGTTCGCCTCTTTACGACTGATAGAGAGAGGTTTACGCCCGATACTCATTGAACGGGGTAAGAATGTGCACGATCGCAAGAAGGACTTGGCCAAGATCACTGCCACGCAGGAGGTTGACGAGGAGAGCAACTACTGTTTTGGTGAGGGTGGGGCAGGTGCCTATTCCGACGGAAAGTTATATACCCGTAGTAAAAAGCGTGGATCAGTCGAGAAAATTCTTAACGTTTTCTGTCAGCATGGGGCTTCCACGGCTATCCTTGCCGATGCCCATCCGCATATCGGAACGGACAAACTCCCACGGGTGATTGAGAATATGCGTAATACGATCATCCGATGTGGAGGAGAGGTGCATTTTCAAACGAAGATGATCGCCTTAGAGACTGACGGACAGCGCGTTATCGGTGTTCGGGCAGTACGTCTTACTGATCAGGAAGAACTGTCTTTCCGTGGACCGGTAATCCTGGCCACGGGGCATAGTGCCCGTGATGTGTATCGCTATCTTTTCTCCTCACACATACAGATAGAGGCCAAGTCGTTGGCCATCGGTGTACGACTGGAGCACCCGGCGATGCTGATCGATCAGATACAATATCATAATAAAAACGGTAAGGGAGCATACCTCCCCACGGCGGAATACAGTTTTGTTACCCAGGTGGAGGGTAGGGGCGTGTACAGTTTCTGCATGTGTCCGGGTGGTTTTGTGATTCCTGCCGCCACCGGAAAAGAACAACTTGTGGTGAATGGCATGAGTCCTGCGAGCAGAGGAACACGCTGGAGTAACAGTGGTATGGTGGTGGAGATACACCCCGAGGATATGATAGCTCAGGGGATGGATATTCCTGATGATCCACTGTTGATGATGCGCTATCAGGAACAGTTGGAAAGAGCCTGTTGGATACAAGGAAATCGTCGTCAGACAGCCCCTGCACAACGTATGAATGATTTCGTTAACAATCGACGTTCTAATGACTTACCATCAAGCAGTTATGCACCCGGATTGGTATGTAGCAATTTGCATTCCTGGCTCCCTCCTTTTATCGCCAAACGACTGCAGAAAGGTTTTGTGGAGTTCGGTCGTCGTAGTAAGGGATTCCTCACTAACGAGGCCCTGATGATTGCCGTTGAGACAAGGACATCCAGTCCGATACGTATCGTCCGTTCTCCCGAAACACTCATGCATGTCACGGTGGAAGGACTCTTCCCTTGTGGTGAGGGGGCCGGTTATGCTGGGGGTATCGTCTCTGCCGGTGTGGATGGTGAACGATGTGCTGACTGTTGTGCAAGTTATCTCCTGGGTGATAATATCCATCAGTGAGGGATGATGATGATCCGTGATTCCAGTTATTATTCTTTTTTGCAGAATCTATTATAGATTACTTGAGTTTTTATGATCAGTAGTTGACTAATTGAGTACCGATTAGTTGACTTTTATGTACTAATACTCGACTAATTGAGTACTGATTAGTCGACTTTTATGTACTAATACTCGACTAATTAAGTACTGATTAGTCGTGTCGATAGTATATCTTGTTAGGAAATCCTTCATTTTGGCTTGCCATTAATACTATCGTCTCTTTATCTATAACCAGTCCATAACTTTAGCTTCGCCGAAGTTACTCTCGTTCGGAAAAGCCAAATGTCATTTTTCAAATGACACATTTATCAATGTTTTTTTTCGCTCACTAATGCGTAACTTTGGCTATGCCGAAGTTACTCCGTCTCGGTAATGAAAAGAAAAATGAACTTTTCTTTTGCATTACGCTCGACTTTTCGTAACTTTGCACGAATTTTATAGAAAATACATTTTAAGCAATGAATATATCATACAAATGGCTAAAGGAATACGTGGACTTTGATTTGTCTGCGCAGCAGGTTAGCGAGGCGCTGACCAGTATCGGTCTTGAAGTAGGAGCTCTCGAAGAGGTTCAAACGATCAAAGGCGGTTTGAAGGGATTGTATGTGGGTAAGGTGCTTACCTGTGAGATGCATCCTAACTCCGACCACCTGCATGTCACAACAGTTGATCTGGGTAAAGAAACTCCTCAGCAGATTGTCTGTGGTGCTCCCAATGTAGCTGCCGGACAGAAGGTTATCGTAGCCGATCTGGGTTGTGTGCTCTATGATGGTGACAAGGAGTTTGTCATCAAGAAGAGTAAGTTACGTGGCGTGGAAAGCAATGGAATGATCTGTGCAGAGGACGAGATAGGAGTGGGTAACGACCATTCCGGCATCATCGTACTGCCGGAGGATGCTCCTGTGGGTATGCCTGCCGCTGAGTATTACCACTTAGAGAGTGACTGGCTGATAGAGGTGGATATCACCGCCAACCGTGCTGATGCCCTCAGTCATTGGGGTGTTGCCCGCGATCTCTATGCTTGGTTGAAGCAGAACGGTTACGAAACATCTTTACATCGTCCGTCGGAAGAGAACTTTGTGGTGGACAATGAAGAACTGCCTATCGATGTCGTGATAGAGAACAATGAGGCATGCCGTCGTTATGCCTGTGTGAGCATCACCGACTGTGAGGTGAAGGAATCACCGGAGTGGTTAAAGAACAAACTGACGGTGGTGGGTCTCCGTCCTATCAACAATATCGTGGATATCACCAACTATATCATGATGGCATACGGACAGCCTCTGCATTGCTTTGATGCAGAGATGGTGACAGGCAACAAGATCGTGGTGAAGACGATGCCGAAGGGTACTCCTTTCGTTACCCTCGACGGCGTGGAGCATCAGTTGGATGACCACGACCTCGCCATCTGCAATGCTGAAGAGCCGATGTGTATTGCCGGTGTCTTCGGTGGTAAGGGTTCCGGAACCTATGAGACCACCAAGCATGTGGTGTTGGAATCAGCTTATTTCCACCCCACCTGGATCCGCAAGAGTGCCCGTCGTCATGGACTGAGCACGGATGCCAGTTTCCGTTTTGAGCGTGGCATCGATCCCAATGGCGTTATCTATGCCCTCAAACAGGCAGCTATCATGTGTAAAGAACTGGCTGGCGGTAAGGTGAGCATGCAGATAAAGGATGTCTATCCCAATCCATTACCCGACTTCCCTGTCCGTCTGGAGTATGACTATGTCAATCAGTTGATCGGCAAGTTCATCCCCCAGGAAACGATCAAGAATATTCTCAACTCATTGGCAATCCGTATCGAGGGAGAAGATGCCAACGGTCTGAACCTTACCGTTCCTGCCTTCCGTGTGGATGTGCAGCGCCCCTGTGATGTGGTAGAGGATATCCTCCGTATCTACGGATATAACAATGTGGAGATTCCCACCCAGTTGAAATCATCACTGGTGATCAAAGGGGAAGAGGATCAGAAACATAAGTTGGAGAACCTCATCGGTGAGCAGCTGGTGGGTTGTGGATTCAACGAGATCCTGAACAACTCCCTGACCAAAGGTGCTTATTATGACAATCTGAAGGCTTATCCGAAAGAGAACCTCGTGAATATCATGAACCCGCTGAGTTCCGATCTGAATGTCATGCGGCAGACATTGTTGTTCGGTGGATTGGAGAGCATTGCATACAATGCCAACCGTAAGAGTCCTGACCTGAGATTCTTTGAGTTCGGTAATGTGTATCTTTTCTCTCCCGACAAACAGAATGCTGACAACCCGATGGCTGCTTATAAGGAGGAGACACATCTCGGACTGTGGGTTACCGGTAAGCGCGTGAGTGGTTCTTGGGCACATCCTGATGAAGACAGTAACTTCTATGAGTTGAAAGCATACGTGATGAATATCCTCACGAGAGTAGGACTGCCCTTCGGTAGTGTAGTCTTCAAACAGAGTGAGAACGATATCTTTGCCCAGGCGACAGCCATTGAGCATCGTGGCGGTAAGCTGTTGGTAGAGATGGGTGTGCTTAGCAGACAACTGCAGAAGCAGGCTGGCATCGACCGTGAGGTATATTATGCTGACATCAACTGGACAGCGCTCACGAAGGTGGTCAGAAAGAATACCATCAGTTATCGTGAGATCAGTAAGTTCCCGGCAGTGAGCCGTGACCTGGCCTTGTTGCTTGACAACAATGTGCCTTTCGCTGATGTGGAGAAAGTGGCGTACCAGAGTGAGAAGAAACTGTTGAAACAGGTTGAGCTCTTTGATGTTTATGAGGGTAAGAACCTTCCGGCAGGAAAGAAGAGTTATGCTGTGAACTTCATCCTTCAGGATGAACAGAAGACGCTCAATGACAAGCAGATAGATGCTATCATGCAGAAGATTATTGCGAATCTGAAAAAACAACTAAATGCCGAGCTGCGTTGACAATAACCAATAGCCAATAACCATTTAACAATAAGCGAAGGTCATATATTTAAGTATGGATAGGAACAACCTTATTGCTGTGTTGACAAAAGAGTTTGCTCTTCGAATCATTAAGTTGCATTCATACTTACAAGATGAAAGGAAAGAATATATTTTGTCTAAGCAGATATTACGAAGTGGAACAAGTATTGGTGCAAATGTACGGGAGTCGATTTATGCTCAAAGCAGGGCAGACTTTATCAATAAAATGAATATTGCCTTGAAAGAATCGAGTGAAACAGAATATTGGTTAGAGTTATTACATGAGTCAAATTACATAGAAGAAAAAGCGTTCGAGTCAATATATGATGATAATTGCAGGATTTCTGCAACATTAATAAATATAATAAAGAAAACCAAAGATGTCGATCTATAAAACGGTTATTGGTTATTGTTAATTGTTAATTGTATAAACTATTATAAAGTATGGGAAGAGCATTTGAATATCGTAAGGCTGCAAAGCTGAAGAGATGGGGCCACATGGCCAAGACATTTACAAAGATTGGAAAACAGATTGCTATTGCCGTAAAGGCTGGCGGTCCGGATCCTGACATGAACCCTGCATTGCGTGCTATCATTGCTAATGCCAAGCGTGAGAACATGCCGAAGGATAATATTGAGCGTGCCATCAAGAATGCGATGGGTAAGGATCAGAGTGACTACAAGGAGGTTACTTACGAGGGATATGGTCCTCACGGAGTTGCTATCTTCGTAGATACTCTTACAGACAACACTACCCGTACGGTGGGTGATGTTCGTTCGGTCTTCAACAAGTTTAACGGAAACTTAGGCACACAGGGTTCATTGGCATTCCTCTTTGACCACAAGTGCGTGTTTACGTTCAAGAAAAAAGACGGTATCGACATGGACGAACTGATACTGGATCTTATCGACTATGGCGTGGAGGATGAGTATGATGTGGATGATGAAGAAGACAGCATCACCATCTACGGTGATCCGAAGAGCTTCGGAGAAATCCAAAAACATCTCGAGGAAAACGGTTTTGAGGTTACAGGTGCTGAGTTCACCCGTATTCCTAACGATATGAAGGACGTTACTCCGGAACAGCGTGAAGTGATCGACAAGATGATCGATCGTCTGGAGGACTTCGATGATGTGCAGACTGTTTATACAAACATGAAGCCCGAAGAGTAATGAAGCATGTCACTTACAAGACAACAGGCACCTGTTCACAGTTTATCAATGTAGATGTGGATGATGAGGGACGTATCCAAGAAGTGTCTTTCATCGGAGGATGTAACGGAAACTTGCAGGGTATCTCTACATTGGTGAGAGGCATGCGGGTGGAGGACGTGAAGGAAAAACTCAACGGCATCCGCTGTGGATACAAGAACACAAGTTGTCCGGATCAGTTGGTAAGGGCGTTGGAACAATTAAATAAAGAGTAAACGAGTAGACAAGTTATTACTCTAAATATTTGATTATCACTGTAGGGGCGCACTTAATGTGTGCCCTTCTTTATTAATGATGGTTTAGAGTTTAGGGTTTAGAGTTTAGAGTTACCTGATCTCGTGCTCTCGTAATCTCGTGATTTCGTGCTCTCGATCTCCTCGTTTACTTGTCTACTGATTATATTCTTTCGGCGTAAAGGTGAAATCAAACAGTTGTTTTCCTTTGTTCTTTGTAGAGAAATAAGTATAACGGAAAGAGAATCCTGCCTCTTTATATCTCTTCAATTGTGCAGAGTTCTTGATGTTTGTGAGCATATCATCGCGCACAGTATTGATATTCAGGGCAGTAGTGTCTGCAACACCCCTCAGTGAATAGTAATAACGTACGGTCTTACTGGCCGCCTCATAAACCATACTGTCGTTGACCACCACTTCAGATAATGGGGCAGGGCAGTGTTTCTTGGTATATTCCTTACATTCTCTGGCAGCTCGCTCTTCGATATTCTCATGGCATGCAGCCAATGCTACAACAGCCATAACTATTAATAGAATCTTTTTCATATTGCAAAATTAATTTTTTTTGGCGTAATTAGCTAAAAAAAAGGAAATATTTACGGAAAAAACTTTTTTCGTAACGATTATGTAAGCATGTGAAGATACTTTTACTTGAAAAATGCAAATAAATTTGGTTTTTTGCTCGTTTATTCTTAACTTTGTAGATTATTGATGAATTTACCATGCAAAATATAAGGAACTTTTGTATCATTGCTCATATCGACCATGGAAAGTCGACATTAGCTGACCGTCTGTTGGAGTATACCAATACGATACAGATCACACAAGGCCAGATGCTCGATGACATGGATCTGGAGAAAGAAAGAGGCATCACCATCAAGAGCCATGCGATACAGATGGAGTATACCTCTCAGGGCGAGAAGTATATTCTCAACCTTATCGACACTCCGGGGCATGTGGACTTCTCGTATGAGGTAAGCCGTAGTATAGCTGCTTGTGAAGGAGCATTGCTGGTGGTCGATGCTACGCAAGGAGTGCAGGCACAGACCATCAGTAATCTGTATCTGGCTATTGATAATGATCTGGAGATTATTCCTGTCATCAACAAGATAGACATGCCCAGTGCTATGCCCGATGAGGTAGAGGATGAGATTGTGGACCTGTTGGGATGTGATCCCTCGGATATTATCCGCGCATCGGGTAAGACCGGAGAGGGTGTCCCTGCTATTCTCGAGGCTGTCGTCAACCGTATCCCTTGTCCGAAGGGTGATCCCGAAGCTCCTTTACAGGCATTGATCTTCGACTCTGTGTTTAACTCTTTCCGCGGTATCATTGCTTATTTCAAGATTGTGAATGGTGTGATACGAAAGGGTGATAAGGTGAAGTTCTTCAATACGGGAATGGAATATGATGCCGATGAGGTGGGTGTCCTGAAGATGGATATGATCCCTCGTCAGGAACTGCGTACCGGTGATGTGGGTTATATCATCAGTGGTATCAAGGAGTCGAGGGAGGTGAAGGTTGGTGATACCATTACGCATATTGCCCGTCCGTGTAGTTCTGCTATCGAAGGTTTCCAGGAAGTGAAACCGATGGTCTTTGCCGGTGTTTATCCAATCGATCCTACTGATTACGAGAACCTCCGTTCTTCTTTGGAGAAACTACAGTTGAATGATGCTTCACTGACCTTCCAGCCGGAGTCTTCCGTGGCCTTGGGATTCGGATTCCGTTGTGGATTCCTCGGACTGTTACACATGGAGATTGTCCAGGAACGTCTTGACCGTGAGTTTGATATGGATGTGATCACCACAGTGCCCAACGTTTCTTATATGGTCTATGACAAACAGGGAGGCAGCAAGGAGGTACATAATCCTTCAGGATTGCCTGACCCAACGATGATTGATCATATTGAGGAGCCCTATATCCGGGCCAGTATCATCACGGCATCTACCTTTATAGGGCCGATCATGAAACTGTGTCTCGATAAGCGTGGAGAACTCATCAATCAGGAATATGTTAGTGGCAACCGTGTGGAACTGCATTTCATGTTACCGCTTGGGGAGATCGTCATCGATTTCTATGATAAGCTGAAGAGCATCAGTAAAGGATATGCTTCTTTCGATTATCATATCGACGGCTATCGCCCTTCTAAACTGATAAAGTTGGATATCCTGTTGAATGGTGAACCCGTGGATGCCCTGTCCACCTTGACACATGTTGACAATGCGGTGACCTTCGGTAGGAGGATGTGTGAAAAACTGAAAGAACTGATTCCCCGTCAACAGTTTGACATTGCTATACAGGCGGCTATTGGCGCAAAGATTATTGCCCGTGAAACGGTGAAGCAAGTACGTAAGGATGTAACAGCAAAGTGTTATGGTGGTGATGTGAGCCGTAAACGAAAACTCTTGGAAAAGCAAAAACGTGGAAAGAAGCGGATGAAACAAATCGGAAATGTGGAAGTTCCGCAGAAGGCATTTTTAGCTGTATTAAAACTTGACTAATAATGATTTATAAAGGAGGAATATGAAAGAACCGTTGTATACAACACGAGATATCGCACGTGAGTTGGCACGGCGATATAGTACGATGACTCATGATGAGTTGGATATTCTGGAAAGCGTTCTCGTACCTAAGAAATACAGTAAGGGGGAGATGGTCTTGAAGGAAGGTGAGGTGTGCACAAGCATTATCTATATTCATAAGGGACTGTTACGGGAGTTTTATTACAAGAACAAGAAAGAGGTGACGGAATATCTGGCGGTGGAAGGGACGATCATGATGAGTATCGAGAGTCTTTTCAAGGAAGTACCATCATCCTTACAGATAGAAGCTTTGGAGAATTCGGTCATCTACGAGTTACCGAAGAAGAAACTGGAAGAGGTGGCTTTACATAATGTGAATATACAGATTCTGTATCGTAAGATTCTTGAGGAATCGTTGATCCTCTCACAGGTACACGCCGACTTAGTACGTTTTGAGAGTGCTGAGAACCGTTACCGTCGCATGTGTAAACTCACGCCTCAGGTAATTCTTAGGGCTCCTTTGGTTTATATCGCCAGTTATCTGCAGATGACCCCTGAGACCCTCAGCCGTGTCCGTTCAACAGCATTACTATAATATAATAAGGTATAAATAATTAGGGACAGGTATCAAAATCAGATACCTGTCCCTAAATCTAAATATACTCTAAACCCTCAGCCATAGACTAGCATCAAGCATACAGATAACGCTTGATACTCTTCTTCGGTGTCTTCTCAAACTCATTCTCAGAGAGTTGGATGGCAGAGAGTTTACAATAGGCGGGAACCATCTCATTCAGTGTTGTTCGGTTCTCTTCCATGATCTTCTCCAAGTCTTCTTGACTCAAACCGATATTACGTACCTCATCATAATCGGGATAAACCAATCCTATCAGTTTGTTTTCACGCTGTACAACGATACTCTCCACGACTAAAGCCAAAGAGTTCAATTTGTCTTCTATCTCCTCAGGGTAGATGTTCTGTCCGCTCGGGCCTAAGAGCATGTTCTTGATCCTACCTTTGATAAAGAGGTTACCATTCTCATCCATCGTTCCTAAGTCACCGGTATGATACCATCCTTCCTTATCGAGCGTACGTGCGGTCTCTTCCTCATTCTTATAATAACCGAGCATCACATTGAGTCCTCTGGTAAGGATCTCACCGGGAACATTCTGTGGATCATGACTGTCGATCTTCACTTCCATGTGTAAGGCGGCTCTTCCACAACTGCCAGGAACGAAGGTCTCACAACTGGCATAGGTGATGATAGGAGCACACTCCGTAGCTCCATAGCCCACGGTCAGTGGGAAGTTAATGCTCTCCATGAAACTTTCCACTTCCTGATTGAAGGCTGCTCCACCTACAATAATCTCGTAAATCTTTCCACCGAACGACTGATATACCTGTTCATAAACCGCCTGTTTTACTTTCCTGTTAACAACCGGCATGTTAAACAAGATCTTCATGCGTGGGGTCTGTAACTTCGGCAGAATCTTCTTCTTCACAATCTTCTCGATGACCAGTGGCACAGCAATGATGATGGACGGCTTGATGTCGGCATATGCCTGTGCGATGATGGCTGGGGAAGGAACTCTCGTGAGGTAGAAGATATGACAGCCACGTAAGAATTCGTAGATAAACTCGAATGCCATGCCATACATATGTGCCATAGGCAGGATACTGATAACATTATCCCCGCGTTTGACATTCTTTCCCATGGCATCGCAGGCAAAGTCGAAATTACTCCACAATGCACGGTAGGGAAGCATCACACCCTTGGAGAAACCGGTTGTTCCACTGGTATAGTTGATGAGAGCCAGTTCGTTAGGGTCAGACTCTTTATAATAGTGGACATGTTCCTTGCGGAAATACTTCGGGAAGCGTTTTCCATACATCTCGTTGAGATGCTCACGGGCATAGGTTAGTTTGTCAGTACGTGAGATAACCAGACTGTAGTCGGGAATATAGATAATACCCTCCAGATGAGGCATCATGGTGGGATCGATGGTTGTAGCCACCACATCACCGACGAAGAGCAGTTTGGCATCACAGTGGTTGACAATGTTATGTACCTGCTCGGAGGTGAACTCATGGAGGATGGGCACAGCCACAGCCCCATAGGTAAGCGTAGCCAGGAAGGCTACAGCCCAGTTGGCACTGTTTCTTCCGCACAAGGCGATCTTGTCACCTTTCTCAACCCCGCTGCATTCAAACATGATATGCAGTTTCTCAATCTTACGTGCTACATCATGGTATTGCAGTGTTGCTCCCTTATAATCTGTAATCGCATCAAGATCCCAATTGTCGATGATGCTTTTTTCAATCAGTTCATTGAAACACGGTATTTTCATATGTAATCTTACTTTTTTCGCAGTTTGTAGATCGGTATTTATTGATAAAGGTATCGTTTAATACTCTTCTTCGGCGTTTTCTCAAACTCACTTTCACGCAATTCAATAGCGGTAATCTTGCTATATGCTGGCAGGGTGGTATTGAGCTTCTGACGGTTTTGTTCCATGATCTCAACAATGTCGTTCTGGTCGAGTCCCATCTGCTTGGCTTCGTCGTAATCGGGATAAACCAAGGCGGTGAGTTTCTCGTTACGCTGTACGACGACACTCTCCGTAACCATCATCATGGAGTTCAGTGCATCTTCTATCTCCTCAGGATAGATATTCTGTCCACTCGAACCGAGAAGCATGTTCTTGATACGTCCTTTGATAAACACATTTCCTTCGGCATCCATCACGCCGATATCCCCGGTATGATACCATCCGTCTTCATCAATGGCTTCTTTAGTAGCCTCCGGATTCTTATAATAACCCAGCATGACATTCATACCACGGGTAACAATCTCACCAGAGATATTGGCAGGATCCTTACTGAGAATCTTTACTTCCATGTTGGAGACGGGACGTCCACAACTGCCGGGGATGAAGTCATGATAGTCACTGTAACAGATGAGAGGAGCACATTCGGTAGTTCCATAACCAACGGTAACGGGGAACTCGATGCCGGTAAGGAACTCTTCCACCTCTTGGTTGAAAGCTGCTCCACCGATGATTACCTCGTAAGCATTGCCGCCGAAAGCTTTGAGCACCTCCTCAGAGATTCTTTGTTTGATACGTTTGCTCACCAATGGCATATTGAGGAGCAGACGCATGGTATTGGTCTGTATCTTTGGGAATACCTTTTTACGGATAATCTTCTCGATAATAAGTGGCACAGAGATGATAACTGCCGGTTTTACCTCGGTGAATGCCTCTGCGATGACAGCAGGTGACGGCAGTCGGGAAAGGAAGAAAATGTGGTGTCCATGACAGAAGGGGAAGATAAACTCTACAGCCATGCCATACATATGTGCCATGGGCAAGATGCAGAGCATATTACTGTTTTTCTTCAGTTTATCACCCAGATAGGTAAGACAGAAATCGAGGTTACTCCACAATGCACGGTAAGGGAGCATAACGCCCTTGGAGAAGCCTGTCGTTCCACTGGTGTAATTAATCAATGCCAGTTCTTCCGGATCGTCCATGCGGTAAGAGACATGTTCCTTACGGAAATACTTCGGAAATTTCTTGCCATACAACTCATTGAGATGTTCACGAGCATAGGTAATCTGCTCAGCGCGTGATATTACCAATGAGAAATCGGGAAGATAGAAGATTGCCTCCAGGTCTGGCATGGCATCAGGGGTGATCATTGTTGCCACCACATCACCCACAAAAAGCAGTTTTGCTTCACTGTGATTGACGATGTTATGAATCTGTTCTGCATTAAACTCATGGAGAATGGGAACTGCTACTGCTCCATAGGTAAGTGTGGCAAGGTATGCTACAGCCCAATGCGAACTGTTACGGCCGCAGATAGCTATCTTGTCACCGGGTTTTATATTACCGTTTTCAAAGGTAATATGTAATTTCTCAATTTTCCGTGCAACGTCTTTAAATTGGAGAGTAGCTCCTTTGTAGTCTGTGAGCGCATCCTTATCCCAATTGTCAACGATGACTTTCTCAATATAGGAATTAAATGAAGGTATGCGCCCTTTTGTATCTGTCTGACTCATTCAGAATTCTTTTTAATGAATGCAGAACGTAACATATATGTAATACTGCTCTGCACATTTCAAAAATATTTGTGCAAAGATATATTATTGTCTGCACATTTCAAAATTATTTGTGCATTAATTTATAAAAAAAAGGAACAAAATGCTAATTGAGGAAAAAATAACCAAAAAAGTTCAATTAATAACGATGTTGGTTATTCATAGCGCATGGATTTAGCAGGATGAATATGTGAGATAAGATAGCTGGGTGCTATCAATACAAAGACACTGATGAGCAACGTGGCTATATTGATAAGTATGATGAGCGGTATGTTGATTTCCACGGGTACAGTACTTACGTAATAGGTGGTGGCATCGAGCTTGAAAAGCCCTGTGTACTTCTGTAAAAGGACAATTCCAATGCCAAGAATATTACCGATGATCAGTCCCTTACCGATCATAAAAGTAGCAAACCAGAGGAAGGTATGTCTGACGGTAACGTTCTTAGCTCCGAGAGCTTTCAGAATACCGATCATGTTGGTTCTTTCCAGGATGATGATGAGGAGTCCGCTGATCATGGTGATACCTGCGACACATACCATCAAGGCCAGGATAATCCACACGTTGACATCCAAGAGTTCCAGCCATGAGAAGATCTGCGGATTAGATTCTTGTATGGTGATGGATGAGTAGGTCTCCCCGTAATGGTCGGTTGTTCGGTTGATCTTCTCTATGAAGATGTCTTCTACGTCATATACCTTGTTGAAGTCAGTAACCTTCACCTCAGCCCCACTCACCTGATCGGATTCCCATCCGTTCAGTTTTACGGCTGTATATAAATCGGTGAAACAGGTGATCTTGTCGAACATCGTAAGGTTCGTCTCGTAAACACCGCTGATCTCAAAGCGGCGTGCCCTGACATTGTCGCTCGTAAAGAAATAGGCAAAGACACG